>CANSTR010000013.1 GCA_947649935.1 uncultured Clostridia bacterium | reverse complement strand
TTTTGAAATATCCCCTATCTTTTTATTATATCATATTTTTAATTTATGTCAACTTAATAAACTGCCATTTTTGTGCTTCAGCTTTTAAATCCCAGCCCATAAACTTCTCGTGCGTCTGTGATAATCACGAACGCGTTGGGGTCAATTTGTTTCGAAATTTCTTTGATTCTGATAATATGCTTTCTTTTAGCAACACACATCACAATCGTTTTTTCTTGGTTGGTATACATACCTTTGCCGTAAAGCCCCGTGGCTCCTCGCTTGATTTCTTGCTGAATCACGTTTGCAATCTCGTCATGTTTATCGGAAATAATATAAATCATCTTACTAAAATTGATGCCTTCGAAAATCAAATCCAGCATTTTATTAATCAAATAAATCGCAATCGCAGAATACAAGCCAATTTCAATCTCACCCAAAAACAAAATGTTTAGCACAACAACAATAATATCCAAAATCTGCAACACATTGCCAACACTGACCTCATTGTTATAAGTCACAATAATATTGGCAATCAAATCTGTTCCACCAGTCGAACTCTTTCCCTTGAACACTAACGCCAATCCGATTCCAATCATAATTCCGCCATACACGCTCGCCAAAATTTTGTCATCTGTGACTGGTTCTATTTTCTCAAAAATGTCGATTGCTTTTGAAAAAACAATGGTTGCCATAATGGTTTTGAGTACAAACTGCTTGCCCCCTCGAATGAAAGCCAAAATAAACACCGGAACGTTCAAAACCATAATCGTTGTTCCCATTTGAATACCAAATAAATAATACAAAATGGTCGCAATTCCAGAAAATCCACCACTGGATAATTGGTTTGGCAACAAAAATAAACTCGTCCCTAAGGCTGCAATCATGCTTCCTATGATAAATAATGTATATTCTTTGATTGTATTTTTTACATTTTCCATATTTTTAGTATTGGCATTTTTTGGAGTTTTATCCTATCTTTTCACACAATTTTCATCATCATCCGCAAATTCTTTATACGTTTTCGTGATTTCTACATCGATTTTTTTCAAAGAATATTTCCAATTCTGCTCCACTTTTACGTCTAAGTTGTAATTTTCTTTGATTTTCTCGATATTTTCCCTTTTATAACCCACAATACTATTGATGAGTTGTGGATTGGCAATAATTTTTATTTCTTTTGCCTTGGTATTAATCCTCTTAATTTTTTCATTGATTACATCATAATAATAAGACGAATCCACCAACTGCCTCATATTTTCATGATATGGCCCAGCCACAACTTCGCTCCCTTGGCTTTCAGGACGATTAATCGTATCCGTATTTTGCAAACCAATGCGAATGACTTTCACTCTTTTCTTTTCAAAAAACTGACTCAATTCCTTGCAAATCTCAACTGCTTGCCCCAATTCTAATGGCTCATAATCGCCTCTTAAATACTCACGTTCCAATTCTGTATCTCGAATCACCAAAACCGGATAAATGCGAACAATTTTCGGTCTTAATTTGACCAAATCACGTGCTGTATTCATTTCATCTAATCTGGTACTTTCTGGAAGTCCCACCATCATTTGATGCCCCAAAGTAAAACCATACAAACGAATCAAGCGTGACGCTCGCTTAACATCTTCATACGTATGCCCTCTTTTGCATCTTTGTAAAATATAATCATTCGTCGATTGCACGCCCAATTCGATGGTTTTGACCTTGAATTTTTTCAAACGTTTCAAGGTTTCTCTGTCAATATAATCTGGTCTTGTCGAAATGCGAATACCGTCAATTTGCTTTGTTTTCACGTATTCATATGCGGCACTCAACAACTCATTTTGTAATCCGACATCAATTCCCGTAAAACTTCCGCCAAAAAAAGCGACTTCCTTATACGCCTTTTTCTCTTGAAAAATTCCCAAATAATATTCAATCGTTTCTTTCACATTCTGCGCAGTTACATTTTTTAACTGCCCACTTATTTTTCGCTGATTACAAAACGTACAATCATTCGGGCAACCTAAATGTGGTACAAATATTGGAATAATATATTGCTTCTTCATTTTCTTCCCCTTTATTGTTTTAAAACTTCTAACGCTTTTCTGGCTGCTTCCATTTCAGCTTTTTTCTTGCTTTTTCCAGTTCCTTCCGCCAATTCTTTTCCATCACATTCTACGTTAACCGTAAAAATTTTCGCATGGTCTGGACCTTCTTCTTTTAGCAAATGATACTGAATTAGCACTTCTCCATTTTTTTGCAATTCTTCTTGCAAAACAGTTTTGTAATCTTTCATCCCCACATTTTTGCTGGCAAATTCCACTTGCTCTTTGATGTTTTCCAAAATAAATTTCTCAACAGGCTCCAAGCCACCATCTAAATAAATCGCTGCAATCACAGCTTCCACGCTATCTGCAATAATTGCCTTTTTGATGGAATGCGACATTTTCTCGCTTCTTCCCAAATATAAGAAATCACTAAAATTATGCTTTTCCGCAATTTTAAACAAACTATCTTCACACACGCTGTAGGCCCTAACTTTAGTCATTTCTCCTTCTGACAAATGGTCAAAATTTTCAAATAAATATTTACTGCTAACAAACTCCAAAATGCTATCTCCCAAATATTCCAATCGCTCATTGCTTTTCACTTTATTTTCGTACGCGTAAGATGTATGTGTCAACGCGTTTTTTAGCAATTCTTTATTCTGAAACTCATAACCAATTCTTGTTTCTAATTCTTTCATTTTTTCACCTCTTTTATAGTTCTATTGTACACGTTTTTCTTAGAAAAAACAATATCTTTTTAAATTTTTCTAAAAAAATTAGGCACGTTTTACCGTGCCCATTGCTTTTTTATCGAATATCTTTATTCAACTTTTCTATTTTTATGTAGAACATCAATGCAACTGCTATGGCAGCGATTGCTAGGAAAAGTAGGTTATCACTCACACCTGTTTTTGGCATATCTGAATCAGAAGTTGTGTTTTTCATTGTATTTACATAGCTTGATACTGCTTGATTATTCGCTGCATTATTTGCTGTATTGTTATTGGCATAGTTTGCCACATTGTTTGTTGTATTATTTCTTGCTTGATTACTTGTATTTCCTACTGAAGCATTATTGGCTACTGGATTTACTGTAACTGTATTAAGCGAATTCGTATTGGTTGTATTGTTTCCATTGGTAACTGCTGTAATCGTATTTCCTGATTCTCCTGCCCCTACAGTAATTGAAGTAGAAATCGCTGTTGCTGGAATATCTGTTTCACTGTTGGAAGCTGTAATGTCATTAAAAGAAATCGAACCTTTTTTTCCGTTTACCCCTGATTTTGTTTTAAAGGTAATCGACAAAACTTCTTGTGTGGATGAAACAAACATGCTTTTTGTTAACTTAATTTTTCCATTTGAATCATCGTATGTTGCTGACCAACTATTTAGTCCTTCCACATTGGATTCACTAATGGATTCAAATACTTCGGAATCATATTTCAAAAATCCTGTTAGGGAATTAATTCCATTTGAACCAACATCTAAATTAGAAACTTTTATTTTAACGGTAAATTCTGTTGCTTCTGGTACCGTTGTTGAATTCGTTGACATGGTCGCCGTAAAACTTAGCGCATTGACTGCTGTTGTCATGGCAAAAATCGCCACCATAATGATTAATATGACACTTAAAATCTTACTTTTCATAGTTTTTCCTCTTTTCTTTCCTTTTATCATCATTTTTATTATACACCACTTTTCTGAAAAAATCAAGTGTTTCTATGTTACTTTTTCATTACAAACAAGGCATTTTTGTAACAAAAATGTAATATATATTTTCACTTTTCCCCTTTATTTCTTGTAAAATTTGTTATATAATAAAAGTATATTGTACAAAGGAGTTACTTATGAATGTCAATTCAATATTAAAAAGGGAAGGAATTGAGCCAAAATCACAATTAGAAAAATCGCAAGTGAACCGAATTGCCACGATTATTGCAAAAAAGATTTGCGAAACATTTCCAGAACATAATTTAAAAGAGCAAGATATTTTTTCTATGCTTTCTGAATTAAATATGTCGATTGCCAAAATGCCTGCTGACAGCGCACAAGCGAAATATTTTTCGAAAAATAACAGCATCTATTTTAGTGATACCATGGATTTGGAAAATTTAGATACCTTGGTGATTCATGAGTGCATTCACGCGATTCAAGAAGTGAAAAATGCCAATGGTAAACTTTTGAAATTGGGCTTATATGACGTCACTTCTGGAAAAGGTCAAGGCATCAATGAAGCTGCTGTGCAATTGATGGCTACAAAAGTTTCTGGCGTTCCAGCAGACACTGTAAAATATTATAACTTAGATTTTTCTACGCCAAGCCCCTTATTTTACCCAATCGAAACAGCACTCATCAACCAAATGGCGTATTTTACCGGTTCCTATCCGCTTTTTCACAGCACGTTATTTAGTAACCATGTTTTTAAAAATACTTTTATTGCCAAATGCAATGAAAAAACGTACCAAACCATTGAAACAAATTTTGATTTGATTATTCATTATGAAGAACTTTTGTCACTTTCCTATGCCGACCTTGCTGATTATTCGAAGACAAATGCCAGTCTTCCTAAAATCAAAAAATTGAATAAAACGATTGATTCACTGAAAGCTTACATTTTAAAATTAACCATTTCGACGCAAAATTTAATCATCGAAAATTGCTTTCGTGCGGAATTTGATAGCATCAAAGATGCCACTTCTCTGACCGCTTTTAGAGAACATTTATACAATTTTACGCCATTGTTATTTGGCACAGAAGGCTACGAATTTTACACAAAATTTTATTATGATATGATGAATCAATTAGAAGAAAAGGCAGAATTAATCAAACAAAACGGCGTTCTTACTTACTTAAATGATTTGCAAACAGATTTGTTAGATTTGGAAAAAGAGCATTTTGGTTTCAAATTTTTCCGTCGATTATTTGATAAATTAAAACTATTATTTGAAGAAGCCATTCGCGAAAAAACTTAAAATTTATAATATTTTTAAAAAAGTCGCAACGCATTTTAAGGCGTTTTAAGCGACTTTTTTAAATTTTTAGACATAAATGACTAAAAGTTTGTTTTTCGTGCATTAGACGATTTTTTAGCTATTTTTCCGGGCGTGTTTTTGGTAGGTACCCAAAAATAGCGACGCATTTTAAGCGTTTTTAAGGCACTTTAAAAAAATAAGTAGACCAACCATACTACAAAGGGGGTAAAATTGCCAAAATGGCCTTTAAAATGTGTCTACGACGATGTAGCATTTTTCGCAAAATTCAATCCTTTCTCACAAAAATTTGGAAAATATATCACAAAAATTAGGACACGGTGCCCCGTGTCCCTACGTTTTTTGCATGAAATAATACCTATTGGTGGGCGATTGATCATCGCCCCTACAATTTTAATTACTCAAATCCCAACAACTTCCGTTCCAGGTCATCTTGACATCAGATTTTAGGGAAACTAGCGGACGCACACCCAAACCTGTGTAATTATAAGAAGTATTGTATAAATAACGGTGATATCCAGAATTCATCACCTTCTCAGTGATATAAGCCGAAGGTGACACCAACCAATAAAAAAAATTGTCCGAATTATCTGGAAAATATAATGTATCATTACATCCTGAGGTTGCTGATATATCTAACCAGGTTGTTGTTGGTTCAGCTGATGTCCCTATATAATATCCTGTTAAACCATCCTCCATGTTTCTTGTCGCTGTATACAAGGTTTCATATCCTTTTGCATTCCAACTTTGCGCCCATTGTGGTAATGTAGGTCCTCCTGTTGCAGATTGCGCGTAGATACTACTGGCATACTCACTCCAATACGCAGTTGTCCTCAACCAATCCAGTAGAGTTTTTCGATTATCACTCGCATATACAGATGTTGTATCACTGGTTACTATATTTTCTGCTAAATTTAATCCACTATTGGGTACATTTGTATTTGCTATCATATAAATATTATTTCCGTCATTCAAAAACACCTTCCAATTATCACACCCATTTGCACTATAATTGACCGTATCCCCATACCAAGCACCTTTCATAATCGATGTTCCTACCCCAGAAATCCCTGTCCATACCGCATACAACGTCACATTCTGTTCTCCCATCGTAAAACTTGCTCCTGCTGTGTAGTCTGGTGTTGTGGCACTGGCGCTTTTTGCCCAGCCTAGGAATGTGTATTTTTCTCTTGTTGGTGTTGTTCCAAAATTCACATTGACTTTGTCACCTTCTTCATATTCGCTTGTATCCGTTGGAACCCCACTTCCGCCATTAGCATCATATTGCACGCGGTAGGTTGTGATTGGCGCATTTGGGTCAATAATTTTTGGGTTGCCGTTGGAATCTTTGCGTAGTTTCACGCTGCGATTTGTGTCACTATCCGTGTAGCACAAACGTCCGTCTGAATCAATCCAGTATTTTCCGTTAGCAGTTTGCGCTGTTTTATCTGCATTTTCATTGCATCTTTGAACAATATAATCATACAAATCAGTCTGCAAATCGCCTCCGCCTAGGCAATCAATCAACATTTCCGCATTGGATAATTCTAATGATTCTTCCAATTTAGCGTAATCGTATGTGTCAACTGCCTTCGTGGCTCTTTCCATAATGCCATTGCTTCCTGCAATTAAATTCAAGCTGATTCCCGCCAAAATCAATAATACAATAATGGTTACAACCAAGGCAATCAGTGTAATTCCGTTCTTATTTTTCATTTGTTCTCCTCCTATTTCCAACTAACACAACTATATTTTAGCATTGATGCAAATCTTTTGTCAATCGAAACACTTTATGTTACAAAAACTTAATATTATTGTTACATTTTTGTAATATTTCATGCAAACAAACCCCCAAAAAAACAAAAAATGAAAAGCTGTAAAAAAGTCAGCTTTTCACTCAATAATCCATACAGAAACACTTCCATCGTGGCAGGAGAAATTCCCATTTCCGTCTTCGTCAATTGTAACATTTTCTTTGACATTTCCTAAGCAATCGTAAAATTCTTTGCCTGCAAAATCTTTACCCATCTGCATGCAAATACTTCCACCTAGTCGATTTGTCATCACAACTGCTAACCCTGAATTTTCATGTTCAAAATCACCTTTTCGCACAAATCCAATCAAATCTGCATTTTCAAAATAATCCTGTTGCTCGCCATAACTATATAATTTTCTGGCTTTCAAAAGTTGATCCAAAACCTCTTTTTGCCCTGCCCTTTCTTTTTCTGGAATGCCATAATAATCGCCATAAAATACACATGGCAAACCATTTTTGCGAAGCAAAATCAGGCTATACGCAATTGGCTTGAACCAATCTGGAATCCAGGATTCTAACGCTTGTCCTGGCTGTGTATCATGATTATCCACAAAAGTGACTGCTTTTTCTGGATTGGTTTGAACTAACGTTCCATCAAAAATCGTGCGCATGTCAAATGTACCGTCACTGGTTGCCGCTTTGACAAAATTATAATGCAATGGCACATCAAACAAATTCATGCAGGCCTTGGATTTTTCCAAATAGTCCTTCATTGTGCCGATGTTGTTCGTCCAGTATTCACCTACCACAAACAAATCTCTTGGCAAGTCTTCTTCCACGTTTTCCAGCCATTCTGGAAAAAATTCAGAGCGAATATGTTTTACAGCATCCAGCCTCAAACCATCCGCATTTGTCACAGACAAATACCATTTTCCCCAATTCGTTAGTTCTGCAATCACATCATAATTATTCAAATCAATATCAGCGCCCATCAAGTAATCAAAATTGCCTTTTTCTTTGTCGACATTTTCGTCCCAATGTTTGCCGTAAAATTTGTAAATCGAGGCAGTTCCTGTGCTGTCGTCCCAATCGACGCCGTGAAAATGTGTCCAGTTCCATTTGAAATTGGAATACGTATCGCCTCTTCCAGGAAACGTATATTTCGTCCACGCCTTGATTGGCTTGGTTTCTGATACATTAATATTGCGGTCATCCAAATTTTCTTGAATCGCCAAAACTTCTTCCGTTTCATCTGCGCCCATTTTGTGGTTCAAAACAATATCCACAATTACCTTGATATTCTTGGCTTTCAAGACTTGAATCGCCTTTATGTATTCTTCTTTGGTTCCATATTTTGTTGGAATGGAGCCTTTTTGGTCAAACTCACCTAAATCGTACAAATCATAAACGCCATAGCCGACATCCTCTTTTCCGCCAGCCCCTTTATACGCCGGCGGAAGCCATACGTAATTAATGCCCAATTCTTTCAAATGGTCGCTATTCTCCGCTAAACGCTCCCAATGTTTGGTGTCATTGGGCAAATACCATTCAAAATATTGCATCATTGTATCTTGATTTTTCATTTTGTTTCCTTTCTGAAATTTTGTTGGGGGTCGTTCCCAAACATCTCCCCTGTTTTTTATTTTGCATTTTTGGGTGGTTGGGGGCACCGACCCCTACGTTTGTTTTCTCTTTTGCGAATGATAAGCAATTTCTAACGAAAGACATGCTGGCGCCAATTTATTTCCCACATAAATTAACTTCATCAAAAATCCCGGAATGATTACTTTTTTGCCTTGCAAGGTTTTATCAATTGCATATTTTGCCACCGTTTCGCTTGGCAATCCTTTGAGTGAAAATTTGACATTTGCTACGTTGTCAAAATTTGTATTCACTGGTCCTGGGCACAAAACGCTCACACTTACTTTTGAGCCATCTTTTCGCAATTCTTTGTCAATCGCTTTTGACAAAGAAACAACATAATTCTTCGTCGCATAATATGTCGCCATCAGCGGACCTGCCATAAATCCTGCAATAGACGCGACGTTCAACATTCGCCCATGATTGTTGTTTTTCATGTGCCTCACATACAATTTCGTCAAAATATGAAGCGACTTAATATTGGTGTCAATCATTGCCAATTCTTTTTCTAAATCTGTTTCATCGAATTTGCCAAAATCGCCAAAACCGGCATTGTTGATAAGCAAATCAATGTCTTGATTTTCGGCAAATAATTTTTCGCAATTTTCTTGCTTGCTCAAATCCATGCACTCAATTTTGACCTCTGTTGCTAAATCGTTTTTTAATTCTTCCAGCAAATCGCGCCTTCTTGCCACAATCACCAAATCGTAGCCTAAGTTAGAGCAATATCTTGCCATATCTCGCCCAATTCCAGATGAGGCGCCAGTAATCAATGCTTTCATTCTTGTGTCTCCTTTGCTTCTTTGACTTGCGTTTCTTCTGTATTTTTTACATAAACCGTTTGCGTTGGGTACGCCAAATCAATGTTTTCCATTTCCACCAACTTCAAAATATCACAATAAATTTTTTCTTTGACTGTCAAAAACTCTATATAATTAGCTTTATTTATGTACAAAAATATTTTGATATCTGAGCTATAACTCGATATCGCATCCAAACTTACTTGCACGGTTTCTGGCAACACATTTGGATTGTTTTTCAAAATCAATTTCAATTTCTCAACCACATCCATGATTTTATCAGACGTCGTCTCCATGCTTAAATTCAGCACAAATTCCAGTCTTCTACTTTTCAGCTTGTTCCAATTAACAACATACGTTGACGTAATCATTGAATTCGGAATCGTGATAACCGAATTATCTGTTGCTTTGATACGCGTACTTCGAAATGTGATATCTACGACATTTCCTTTGTATGTTCCGACTTCGATAAAATCGCCAATATCAAATGGCTTATCCGTCATAATCGTAGCACCACTTAGCAGACTTTTTACCGTGTCCTGCGCCGCAAGCGAAATAATCACACTGCCGGATTCCAAAACCAGCCACCAATCCAGTTAAATCAACACCAGCTTTCTTTAAAATGATGTAAATCGAAATAATCCAAACAACACCTCTTGCAATTTTACAAATAAAATTATTGACAATATCATTTTTCGAATGCTTGAACCATTTCGAATCAGGCGTAATATTCGCATTAATGATATTTGTGATAAAAATAATACAAATCATTTGAAAAACAGAATTCACGACTGCTATCGCTTGCGCGCTCAGTTCCAACATTCTAACAGAGCAGTACAGTCCCAAAAAAATAAAAAATCTATTAAGAATTTTGTAAGCATTGCTTTCTTTTACTTTTTTTGTATTTTTCGTAAACCAAAATACCACTTTTAAAATGATTTGCGAAAATAATCCTCTAAAAATGAAGAAGACTAAAAAAATCGCAATCGCTATTTGGATATTAAATAATTTGATTAAATCTCTGACATTGATTTGACTCAATAATGAACTGATTTTGCCCATTTTGCCTCCTTTTCATTTGCGGGCGATTGATAATTGCCCCTACAATAGACAGGGTCGAGCAAACCCGACCCTTACGGTTATCCTTTGTAAAATGCTTCGTATGCTTTGTAGGCTTGATATACGTCAAATTTGCTGGTAATTTCGTAAGGCGAATGCATTGATAAAACAGGAACACCACAATCGATGACATTCATACCACGATTTGCCAACGAAACGGCAATGGTTCCGCCACCTCCGCCATCGACTTTTCCTAATTCGGATGACTGATAGGTCACGCCATTTTTCTCAAAAATGCCTCTGACTTCTGCCACAAATTCTGCTGGTGATTCAGATGCCCCCGATTTTCCTCTTGCGCCTGTATATTTTACCATGGTTGGACCTTTGCCAAGCAAACAACTATTGCTTTTATCAAACGCCGATGGGAAAGTTGGGTCATACGCGCCATCCACATCTGCCGAAATGACTTTTGAATGATGCAACAATTTCTCCAAAGCATTTGGCTTGTTTTGCCCTGCTTTGTTCAACATTTCTGTTAAAAAATATTCAAACGTTCTCGAATCCATTCCTGTTACGCCACAAAAACCAATTTCTTCTTTATCGGTTAGCACGCAAACTGCTGTATTTTTCGGCGTTCCAATATCCAAAATTCCGCGCAAAGCGGTATAACAACAAACTTTATCATCTTGCCCGTAACTTGCCACCATGCTACAATCCAAGCCCAAACTTTTCGCCTTATACGCTGGAACAAACTCGATTTCGGAACTCGAAAAATCAACCTCTTTAATGCCATATTTATCATGCAATAATTTTAGCAAATTTAACTTAATTTTTTCTGAAACTTTTTCATCCTCATATGGAATGCTTCCTGCCACAATGTTCAATTCCTCGCCTTGCACGCCATCTTTCAATTTTCGGTCCATTTGGCTGTTTGCCAAATGTGGCAATAAATCAGAAATCGTGAATATTGGGTCGCCTTCGTCTTCTCCAATGACGGCCTCCACTTTTTCTCCATTTGCTTTCACAAACGTTGCATGCATGCTAAGCGGAACATTCGTCCATTGATATTTTTTGATACCTCCATAATAATGCGTTTTGAACAAACCTAAACCGCTATCTTCGTATAATGGTTTCTGCTTCAAATCAATTCTTGGCGAGTCGCCATGCGCTGCCACCATACGAATTCCATTTTCCAAACTTTCTTCTCCCAAAATCGCTGCATACAACGAACGATTTCGATTCTCGAAAAAGATTTTATCGCCTGGATGCAATTCTTGTTTTTCATTCAAGTCGACAAAACCATTTTTGATTAAAATATCTTTTGAGTTTTTTACAATCTCTTTTTCTGTTTTGGAGGAATTCAAATAATCCATATACTCATCTGAAAATTTAAAAATCGCTTTTTTCATTTCATCTGCCATTCCCTCCCAGCCTGTTTTTTGCGGATTAAATAACTCCTCTTTTAATCTCTGTCCTTCTGTTTTATCCATTGTACTTTCTCCTTTCTTCTTCCTATTTTTCTATTTTATCTTTTTTTGCCCTTCCTGTCAATCACAAAATTTCATCCACCACAGATTCCTTTTGAACAGGATTTGCGACAATTTTGTATGCCAGCTTCAACTCTTCAATGTGTTCTTCTATTTTATCCGAAGAGTTGGCGTGAATGAAACCAAGCGTTTCTCCCTCTTCTACTTTATCACCAATCTTTTTGCATAAAATGATACCAACTCGTCGGTCGATTTCGTCTTCCTTCTTTTTTCTGCCAGCGCCTAAATCTATACTAATTTTACCCACTTTTTCCGCATTTAATTCTTGTACATAACCATTTTTTTCCGAAATCAGCGGAACAATCATTGGCGCTTTTTCGAATTTGTTTAAGTCGTACAAATAGGAAGCGTCCGCCCCTTGACGTCTTGCGAGCTCAGCAAATTTCTCGAATGCTCTTCCGGAATGAATTGCCCCCCAAATTTGATTTTTTAACTCATTCTCGGTTTGCGTTCTTCCTGCCAATTTCAACATTTGCACACACATCGTCAAAACAACTTCTTGCAAATCTTCCGCCATTTGCCCATGCAAAGCTTGCACTGCTTCGATTACTTCCAACGTATTTCCAACGCTATAACCCAACGGTTGCTCCATTTTCGAAATTACACAAGTAATCTTTCGATTTTCGCCTCGCCAAATTTTCTTCATCGTATCTGCCAATCGTTTGGCTTGAAATTTATTTTTCATAAAAGCACCTGAACCATATGTCACATCCATTACAAGACAATTACTCCCTCCAGCAATCTTTTTGCTCATGATGCTAGACGCAATCAACGGAATGCTTTGCACAGCTGCAATGCTATCACGTAACGCATAGATTTTTTTATCTGCTGGCGCTAAATCCATGGTTTGCGAAATCAAGCTAATGCCGATTTCTTTGACATTTTTCTTAAATTCTTCCACTGAAATATCCGTTCGATATGCTGGAATGGCTTGCAATTTATCCACCGTTCCTCCTGTAATTCCTAAACCACGACCACTCATTTTCGCAATCGGCACGCCTAAACTAGCCAGAATGGGCGAAATAATCAAGGTCACTTTATCCCCAACGCCTCCTGTGCTATGCTTGTCTACCACGTTATCTGCGATATCGCGCAAATCCAATTTTTCGCCAGAACCCGCCATTGCCATGGTAAGTGAAAAAATTTCTTCCTCTGTCATGCCATTAATGCAAATCGCCATCAGCAGTGCTGCTGCTTGGTAATCTGGGATTTCGCCTGCTGTGTAATTTTCTACAAAATAGAGAATTTCATCATTTGTCAATTCTTTTCCCATTCTCTTTTTATCGATTATTTCTACCATATTCATATTCATTTTCATTCCTTCTTTCGTACTATATAATATCCACAATACGTGGTGTAGACACGACTTTTCGTTTTCTGATTTGAAAGGCATCTTCCAAATTTTTCGTTGCCCCAATCACTTTACTTTCGTCATTGGTGTAAATGTAAGCCACGATTTCGCCGGATTGGACTTCGTCGCCAATTTTTTTATTCAGCAAAATGCCTGCTGTTTTGTCGACTTGATTTTCGTCATTCATCCTGCCTGCACCTAAATAGCGAGCAATCGAGCCAACCAGGTCTGCGTCAATTGTTTGAATGTAACCTGTATTATTCGCATACACTGGCATGATAAATTTTGCCTTTTCGAATTTTTCTGAATATTCAATGTAACTTGTATCGCCACCGTTGTGCTGCAACCATCTCAATGAATTTCTCATACGCTTTGCCAGAACGCAACACTTCTTTGACACTTTCTTCATTCGCTTTTTTATCCGAATTTTTGGAACTCAAACCCAAAATTGTACTTCCTGTTGTGACAACCGATTCTCCTAAATCAACCGCCATGTTGCCTTTCAAAGCACGAATCACTTCCACCAATTCTAAATTATGCCCCACCGAATACCCAACTGGCTCTTGCATGTGAATCATCACACATTTGACTGTTTTTCCTAGCTTTTTCGAAACTGCTTTCAAAATTTGCGCCAATCTTCTAGCTTTCTCCCTTGTTTTAATATACGAACCACTGCCATACACAATTTCAAAAACACTTTTATGACTCCCAATCGACAAATTCAAACTCATCAAACTTGCCGCAATAATCGGAACACAATCGCCACAAGCAATCTCATTTTTCAAACGATAAATTTTTTCTTCCACTGGATTGAAATTCGTGGACTGATTTAAAATTCCGACTTTATGTTCTTTTAAATTTTCCTTAAATTTCTCAATGGAAATATCCGTACGATACCCTGGAATCACCTCCAGCTTATCACTCACTCCGCTTGTAACGCCCATGCCTCGGCTCGAAATTTTGGCAATTGGCAAATCCAAACTTGCAATCACTGGCAATAAAATCAACGAAACCTTGTCCCCAACGCCACCTGTACTATGCTCATCAAAAACGTCTGTCCCGATATTTTCCAAATTAATTTTTTCACCAGAATCCGCCATCGCAACTGCTAAATTGATGATTTCATCTACCGTCATGCCCGCTTTATAAATATAGCTCAAAAGGCTCGCCGCCTGTGCCTGCGTCACTTCGCCCTTATGATATTTACCAATAAACAATTTAATTTCTTCTTTGGAAAGTTCTTTTCCTTCTCTTTTTCGACTAATAATTGATTTAATATCCATAAAAATTCCCTTCTTTTGTATTATCTTCTAAATAAAATTCTTGATAAAACTCCTTCGATGCAAACTACATGGTCCATTTTCCTTCAAAGCCTGAATATGCGCCACGGTTCCATAGCCTTTATGTTTCGCAAAACCGTATACTGGATATGCTTCGTCAAATTCACGCATAATGCGGTCTCTCGTCACTTTGGCAACAATGGATGCTGCCGCAATGGAATAATTTTTGGCATCTCCCTTCACCACCGAAATATACGGAATTCCGCACGTATTAAGATTGGTAAGTGCATCCACCAAAATGACATCTGGTCTTGTTTTCAATCCTTCTACTGCAATTTTCAAGCCCAATTTCGTGGCATTTAAAATATTGATTTCATCGATTTTTCTTTGGTCCACAATGCCAACACTATAGCAAATCGCCTCTTCTATAATTTGTTCGTAAATTTTTTCACGCTTTTTCTCCGAAATTTTCTTCGAATCATTCACGCCTTCTATCATCGAGTCTTGCGGCATAATCACTGCTCCAACCACAACTGGTCCTGCCAGCGGACCTCGTCCTGCTTCATCAATCCCACAAATTGTGTTAATTTTTTCGTTTTCATACAACTTATTTTCTTCTAATTTTAGTAAATTTAATCGCTCAATTTCTTTTTCCTTCAAAATGATTCTCCTATTCCTCTTTATTTTTCAAACCAGTTATGGAATGATACATCTTAGAATTTTCAAAAGAAACTCCTTGAGAACAAATCACTTCTGCATTTTCATAATTGATGTAAAAAAATTCGTCCTCTGCCAACATATCTGCATCCAAATCTTGTGCCTCTAAATCTGCACGGCTCCACTGGTACCAATTCCAAGTTCGCACTTCTTCTTCGCTAACTTCTGCCTTTTGCGCAATGTTTTCTAATTCCTCTTGCGCTAATTGAACCCCATTCAATTGTAGTAAATCATTGATTTGATATGGTCCTGCGCCAACCAAACAATCTGTGTCATTATTGTAAAACGTATAATTTTCATAAATCACTTCTGCTTTTGCCTGCACCAAATTCATATTCGAAACCAAGCTTCCCATGCGCATGTCATCCAAAACAGAAAATCCAGTATTCAAGGAAACGCCAGCCAATATCAGCATCAGCACAATCGTCACTACAAGAATTAAAATCGTTACACCTTTGTTATTTTTTAATATCATTTTATCATTCCTTTCTTAAAAAAGCCAAGTTTGAAAAAATTTTCATTTTTAAGATTATTTTAATTTATCAGTTGTATTATATCTATAACATCAAATTTTTTCAATAGCTTATTCAATTTTTTATGAATATTTCTATTGTAATTTGTAAAAATTTGAGATAAGATAGATTTATATTTTTATGGAGGCGAAAAAAATGGATGATTTTAAAGATGGTTTTAAACAATCTAATTTTCCGAGAAAAGGAGGTTTCGGACAAATTGTAACTCCTTTTATTTCGGGTGTTTTAGGCGCAGGTTTGGTCATTGGCATTTGCTTTGGCACGCCAAATATCAAAAATAAATTGGTAGATAGCAATCCTAATTCTTCTACCCCTTTCAACACAAGCACATCCGATTCTGCTATTTCAGCAGACCTTGTTGATTTAGTGCAATATTCCGACACTTCGGTTGCTGTTGCGCAAAAAGTATTGCCCTCGATTGTCGGCATCAAAATTAAATATTCTGTGAATTCTCTATTTGGCTCATCTGAAGCAGAAGCAACTGGCTCTGGAATTATTATTAACAACGATGGCTATATTATTACCAATAATCACGTGGTATCCACGGAAAGTTCTTCTTCGTACTATGAAATTGAAGAAGCATCCAAAATGACAGTCACGCTTTTCAATGATACCACAGAATACGAAGCAAAAATTATCGGCACAGATGCCTACACCGATTTGGCAGTCATCAAAATCGATGCAAGCAATCTAGAATTAACCCCTGCGACTTTGGGCAATTCAGAGAACGTAAAGGTAGGCGAATTTGCCATGGCAATTGGATGTCCTTTAGGGCTTGAAAGCACGGTTACATCAGGCATTATCAGTGCCGTGAATCGAACCGTTCAATCCGATGATGACACAGAATATGTATGTCTTCAAACAGATGCTGCCATCAACTCTGGAAATAGTGGCGGTGCGCTTGTTAACAGCAATGGCGAAGTCATTGGCATTAATACTTTGAAACTTTCTGGAACTGGCGTTGAAGGTATGGGCTTTGCCATTCCAATCACTTCTACCACCGATGTCATTGAGCAATTGATTCAATATCAAACCGTAAAACGTCCCTACATTGGTATTTCCGGCATTGCCGTAGATGAAACCACTGCTAAACGTTACAATTTGCCAACAGGTGTTTATGTTTATACCATTTCCGAAAATTCGCCAGCTAAACAAGCAGGACTTCAGAAGGGCGATGTCATTACTAAAATTGGTGACACTGAAGTTTCGACTGTCAGTGAATTAAACAAAGTACGAAACACCTATAAAATTGGCGAAACCATTTCACTCACGATTTACCGCAATGGCGAAACTTCACAAATTCAAGTTACATTAGGCGAAACGCCTTCCAACCAAGAAGAAAAAGCCAATGCGACAAATCAAGAAATTGAAGATTCCTTGTTCAACCGAAATGGTGGCAACAATCAAAATAGTGGGTCTATCTTTGATTTCTTTAACAGATAATTTTGACTAAAAAACAACCTTTTATTGCATATCATAGGACACGGTACCCCGTGTCCCTATATTTTTGCATGAAATAATATCTATCTGCGGGCGATTGATAATCGCGCGTACATTATAAAAATAGGGGGTATTTTTGAAATATCCCCTATCTTTTTATTATATCATATTTTCGTCATTTTGTCAACTTGACAATTAATTCAAAATATGCTCTCACTTGATTTTACTGCACATCACTGAACACGGTGCCCCGTGTTCCTACGTTTTTTAATTGCTCAAATCCCAACTACTTCCATTCCAGGTCATCTTGACATTTGACTTTAAACGAACTAATGGACGCAAAAGAGTTCCATTAACACCATTTACATCAACATAACTTACACCTCCACTTCCAACATATCCATTGTGGTTTATAATCCATGCACTACCAGTATTACTCAAATCAGATGTGGCTAACCAATAACTACTTCCTACTTTATACAATGAATCATTTAAAAAGTTGCTTTGTATCGTATCTGCTGTATAACTTGTTCCTAATTTTCCATTCGCACTTACTGCTAATTGCTCAAGCGTTGGTCCTCCTGTTGCGCTATCTGCGTATGTCGTATTCACAAATTTACTCCAATTTCCCGTTGTCGTCATCCAATTTACTAAAGTTGTATTACTACTATCTGTCGTATATACATAATTTCCATTCGTCTTTATCGTTCCACTTATTGTTAACGTGCTTCCTTCCACCCAAGCTCCTGCTATCAAGTAAATATTATTTCCATCTTTCGAGAACACTTTCCAATTACTACATCCATTTACTGTTCCATAATTAACCGCGTCTCCATAAAATTCTCCTCTAATAACTTCTGTAGCCGTTCCTGAAATTGCCTGCCATACTGCATACAATGTCACATCACTTGTTGGAATTTCAAAATTCGTAATCGCGGTTGTTGCATTGTTGCTCAATGCCCAGCCTAAAAAATCGTAGCCGTGTTTGGTTAAAATTGCTGTTGTGTCGACTTTGACATTCGCCTGTTGAAGTGCTTTTTGACTTGCTGGAACCTCTCCTGTTCCGCCGTTGGCATCATAGGTTATTGTAAACTCCTGTCTTTTTGTTTCACCACTAATATGGCTCACATTTCCTGCTTTATCTATTGCCCAAATATAATATTTTTTATAACTTTCCAAATTTGATTCCGTCAAATTTTCATAAACTTTTGCTCCATCTAGCAACTCCCAATCTGATGGCTCTGTTTCTGATGCAGTCACTTTATAACCTGCCACACCACCTTTATCCGTGATTTTGAATATCAAAGATGTGGTTGTGGATGCTGTAACTTGAATTACTGGCGCTTTTGTGTCTGGTATTGTTTCTCCGTTACTTGCCTCAACTGTGATTTCATTTGTCTCCAAATCAAATGAAAATTCCATGTCTGGCGTATCATTGTTAGATTTGCTGTAATATTCAATACTTACCGTATTGTCGTCGTTTACTTCAAAGCTAAACATCTCACCTGATGGCAAATTATACACATCGTGTGTTTTTAAATAATCACCAAATGTCGCTTCTTGCATACCATCCGCATAATAGTCCATCTGCAATTCCATCATCGCCATTTGCAACTTTTCTTCAACTGCCTTTTCATTCGTTGTTTTCACAGCTGTTGTGGCTCTTCGCAAGATTCCATTGCTCCCTGCCACTAGATTCAAACTTACGCCTGCTAAAATTAATAATACAATAATGGTTACCACCAATGCTAGCAAGGTGATACCTTTCTCTTCTTTCAAACATTCTTTTTTTCTCATTTTTTACTCCTCCTTTTAATTACTCAAATCCCAGCTACTTCCGTTCCAAGTCATTTTGACATCAGTTGTTAAACAAACTAATGGTCGTATTCCTTTATCTGTAACACTATACGTATTTCTAGCCACCATACCACTACAGGTTACAAACCACACATCAGTAGCATAACGTGAATCTGGAGAAGCTAACCAATAAGCATCCACAGAATTCCACTTGTTCATATGTGATATATATAATGAATCTGAAGTATTACTCAATGACCAATTAATTTGTCCTAAATCATTACTATAACTTGTCCCGTATTTCTCATTATAACTTTGCACAAACTGTGCTAGTGTAGGACCTCCTGTTACGGAACTTGCATATATTCCCTTAAAAGCATTCCAATTTGTTGACATACCTAACCATGTTACCAATTCATCTCTACTATTTCCTGCCACACAATAATTATTACCAGCCACTTTGGTCACATTACTTGTAATATTTAATCTACTACTTTCTACATAATCGCTTGCAATCAAATATACATTTTTTTCGTCATTTAAAAACACTTTCCAGTCTTCCACGCCATTTACACTATAATTTACCGAGTCCCCATACCATACGCCTTTCATAATTGATGTTCCTACTCCAGAAACGCCTGTCCATACTGCATACAACGTCACATTCTGTTCTCCCATCGTGAAACTTGCTCCTACTGTATAGTCTGGCGTTGTCGCGCTTGCACTTTTTGCCCAACCTAAAAATGTGTATTTTTCTTTAGTTGGCGTTACTGAAAAATTCACATTGACTGTGTCGCCTTCTTCGTATTCGCTGGTATCGATTGGAATTCCAGCTCCACCGTTGGCGTCGTATTGTACGCGATAAGTCATAATTGGCGCATTTGGGTCGATGACTTTTGGATTTCCATTTGAATCTTTACGTAGTTTCACGCTACGATTTGTGTCGTTGTCTGTGTAACACAAACGTCCGTCTGCATCAATCCAATATTTACCGTTCGAGGTCTGCGCTGTTTTATCAGTGTTTTGATTGCATCTTGTTACAATATAATCATATAAATCTGTTTGTAAATCGCCTCCGCCTAAACAATCAATCAACATTTCTGCATTTGATAATTCTAACGATTCTTTTAATTTCGCTTCATCGTACGTATCCACTGCTTGAGTCGCTCTTTCCATAATGCCATTACTGCCCGCAATTAGGTTTAAGCTGATTCCTGCCAATATTAATAACACAATAATGGTTACAACCAAGGCAACTAGTGTGATTCCGTTTTTTATTTTTCATTTGTTTTTCTCCTTTCCGTCTAACACAACTATATTTTAGCATTGATGCAAATCTTTTGTCAATCCAATCTGTTTATGTTACAAAAACTTAATATTATTGTTACATTTTTGTAATATTTCATGCAAACAAAACCCTAAAAACGCAAAAAACGACCTGTCGAGGAATCCTCGGTAGGTCGTTTTCCCTTAAAAATAACACTTTCTAGCTTCTTCTAGCTGCTCTTTCTCTTTCTTTATTATTCAAAACTTTCTTTCTTAAACGAATTGATTTCGGTGTAATTTCCACCAATTCATCATCTTGGATAAACTCAATGGCTTGCTCCAAACTCATGATAATTGGTGGCACCAATCGCAAAGCCTCATCGGAGCCAGAAGCTCTCGTATTGGTCAAATGCTTTTCTTTGCAAACATTAATCGCCAAATCCTCGCCTCTTGAATTCAAGCCAACAATCATTCCTTCATACACTTCTACGCCCGGTCCAATAAACAATTCGCCCTTATCTTGCGCATTGTACAGACCATAGGTAATCGATTTTCCATTTTCAAATGCCACAATGGTTCCTCTGGTACGCGCCTGAATTTCGCCCTTATAAGGCTCGTAGCTATCAAAAATGTGGTTCATCGTTCCTTCACCTTTGGTATCTGTCAAAAATTCTGTTCTGTAGCCAATAATGCCACGCGCTGGAATGCGGAATTCAATTTTAGTATGACCACTTTCTGCTGGTTCCATATTCGTCATTTCCGCTTTTCTTCTGCCCAATTTTTCAATAACATTTCCCACACAATCATCTGGCACATTGACCACCAACAATTCAATTGGCTCACATTTTACGCCATCGATTTCCTTGAAAATAACTTTTGGTCTGGATACAATCAATTCATAGCCTTCTCTTCTCATATTTTCAATCAAAACCGACAAATGCAATTCGCCTCTTCCAGAAACTTCAAAACTATCCGCTGAATCTGTTTCTTTTACACGAAGGCTAACATTTCTGTCCAACTCCTTAAACAAACGGTCACGCAAATGTCTTGACGTAATAAATTCTCCTTCTTTCCCGGCAAAAGGCCCATTGTTAACACTAAATGTCATCGAAACCGTTGGCTCATCAATATTCACAAACGGAATTTTTTCTGGGTTATTATAATCGCAAATCGTATCGCCAATGTTAATATCATTCACACCAGAAAGTGCAATAATATCGCCTGCTTCCGCCTTTTCGACTTCAACTCTCTTCAAACCTTCATACGTATTCAATTTGGTAACACGGCTGTTCAAAATTTTGTCTTCCTCTTTGCAAATTGCAACTGCTTGCCCCACTTCAATCACGCCTCTTTCGACACGTCCAATTGCAATTCTTCCAACATAATCATCATAATCAATGTTCGAAACCAACATTTGCATCGTTCCGTCCAAATCGCACTTTGGTGGCTCAATTGTGTTAATGATAGTTTCAAACAAACATTGCAAATTTTCGCCTGGTTTGTCTAAATCTAATGTTGCGACCCCATTTTTAGCAGACGCATACACCACTGGAAACTCTAACTGGTCGTCATCTGCGCCAAGATCAATGAACAATTCCAACACATCATCAACCACTTTCAATGGCTGTGAACCTGGACGGTCAATTTTATTAATGACAACAATCGGCTTTAATCCCAAAGCCAACGATTTTTTCAAAACTTCTCTCGTTTGTGGCATCGCACCTTCAAAAGCATCTACCAACAAAACAACACCATCTACCATTTTCAAAACACGTTCCACTTCTCCACCAAAATCAGCGTGTCCTGGTGTATCGACGATATTGATTTTGATGTCTTTGTATTGAACAGCTGTATTTTTGGAAAGAATCGTGATTCCTCTTTCTTTTTCCAAATCATTGGAATCCATGACTCTATCTGCCACTTGCTCGTTGCTTCTAAATACGCCACTTTGTCTAAGCAAAGCGTCAACTAAGGTGGTTTTTCCGTGGTCAACGTGTGCAATAATTGCTACATTTCTAATTTTTTCGTTTACTCTCATTTTTTGATTTTCCTTTCCTATCCTATCCTTCCGATTTGTAGGGGCATTATCAATCGTCCGTTTGGTAAATTCTATGTTTATTTCATATTCCTTAAAACGCGGGCGATTGATAATCGCCCCTACAATTTAACCATAATATTATATCTTATATTTTTTGATTTGTCAATGCAATAATGGCTTGTTTTAATTCTTCGCTGACTTTTTCTTCTACTTCTTTATCAACTTTTCCAGTTGTATATTCAGAAAAATCCAATGGTTTGCCGTAAATAATGGTATTTTTGGTAAATGGCTTTGCCTCTCCTTGAATACCGATCGGCACAATTTTTGCGCCAGTTTTTAGTGCCATGTAGGCTGCTCCATTTTTCAATTTCCCTTCATTTTTTTCCATGCCATTACGCGTTCCTTCTGGGAAAATGCCAATACATCCACCATTTTTCAATAGTTTCATGGCCGTTTTTAACGGACCAATGTCTTTGCTATCTCGTTTGACCCAAATTCCGTCAAATGCAAAGCACAAAAAGCTCATTAGCGGATTGCTTTTTAGTTCTTCTTTTGCCATAAAACTCATTTTTCTGCCTGCTGTAACGGTGATTAATGGGGGGTCTAAATATGTTCTATGATTGCCACAAAATAGCAATGCTCCCTCTTTCGGCACATTCTCTTTTCCCACAATTTTGATGCGATACACAATTTTGCAATACCAAAAAATACAAAACGCCACAACTACCCTACAAATTTTTTTTACGATTTCTTTCATAAACTCCCTCTCTGATTCATTTTTTATATTATATAACAAATACATTCAAATTTCAAGCCAAAAGAAAAAGAAAAAAGTTCATTAAACACTGCTAAAAACTTTTTTCTTTTAATCGCTTTCCCCACTCTGCAAAATACTTGCATTGTGGAGAAGTTTTGTTATTTTTTTATTTCCAAAAGCAATACTTGTGCATATTGCTTTTTTGAAAATAAATATTTACCTTCGAGTTCTTCTTTTATGAACTCTATTTCTTCTTTTGTAGTTTTTATTTGCGAATAATACTCAGATGGTAAAAATTCATCTTTCACCATCATTCGTATATCAATAACATCAAGAACCTTTTTTCTGCCATCAACATGGATATAGACAATTATGCCTTCCACGTTTCTTTTTAAATATTCATTGATGCAATTCCGCAAATTCTTCATTTTAATCTCTCCTTTTTCTATAATAATATATATATATATTATACCATACTCTCAAAATATTGCAACCAAAATTCGACAAAAAACTACTTTATTTTCTCTTTTATCACTCTCTCAATCTCTGCCACAACTTCCTCAATCGTCATTTTGGTAGAATCCACTAAAATAGCATCTTCTGCTTGTCTTAATGGCGCAATCTCCCTTTCCGTTTCTGCCTTATATCTCTGTTTTATATTTTCTAAGACAGCTTCATAAGTCGTTTCTATACCTTTTTCCAAATATTGTTTATATCTTCGGTTTGCTCTTTCTTCTAATGAACAATCCAAATAAATCTTTACATCAGCATCTGGAAACACAACTGTTCCAACATCTCTTCCTTCTCCAACCACATTGCTATTTTCACCCATTTTTCTTTGCAAAGGCGTCATTTTATCCCTCGCACATTTTAGGGCAGAATATCGGTCAACAGTTACATCAATTTCTCGCGTTCTTATCTGCGTTGTTACATTTTCTCCATTTAGCCAAACTTCTTGTATTTCTCCATTTTTCTTAAAATCAATTTGCATATTATCTAACATTTCCAGCATTTCCCTACTATTTTCTGGCTCTATATTTTTCCTCATTGCCTCTAATGCCACACAACGATACATAGCTCCTGTGTCAATATACACCAACCCTAAATCCTCGGCAATGATTTTCGTAACCGTTCCCTTGCCTGTTCCAGCAGGACCATCAATTGCTACAACAAATCCCATTTTTTCCTCCTCCAAAAATTCATTCACCCCCGTAGGGGCGACTATCAGTCGCCCGCGAATCTTACAATCTGTACAATCTACAATTCTGTACAATCTGCAATCGTGTTTGTTGCGGGCGATTGATAATCGCCCCTACAGAATTATTTTTCGATATGTATGCCTTTTACAACAATTTCTGTGCTCAGCACATTCATTGAGGTTAAATATTCAATATCTTTTACAATGCCAGATTTCAGCTTCTGAACCGCCTCGGAAACAGGATATCCAACTTCCAAAATCACCTCAATATAAATGTAAATTCCATCATCTGCGCCCTGATGCTTCTTGATAATCGAACGATGGACTTTATACACACTTTCCGTTTTCTCTGCCACAACTTCCATAATTTGCTTAAACACAGAATCCGAAATCTGAAAATTTCCCATATAACTAAAAGTAGGTCTAATGATTGATTTTTCCGCTATGTATGGCTTATTTCCCTTACCTGTCGACTTGAAAATTTGAAGCGGGTCCAGCAAATAGCCTGAAAAATCCTTTTTTATCGCAAAAGTTGGCACTGGAATCACATGCTTTCCTTGTGTCACGCGGATGTTTTTCGCCATTTCCATTTCTTCTGGAGTTGCTACCTCTTGAATGTACGTCGTGCCTAGAATTGGTCCAATTTCCAAGCTGTTCGCGATTTTTTGCACCATTTCGTCAGACGTTCCTAAAATCAATATTTTATCTGGTTTGTATTTTTTGATGGCAGCTTGCATTTCTTTTCGTTTGTCCTCGCTATAAAATATGGCGTTGCGGACTGTTTCTACTTTGGTAGGCGCCTTTTTCGCCGATATTCCTGCTAAAACTTCATTTTCACTGACCAATAAGCCATCATCAATGATATATTTAATTCCTTGTTTTCCAGCTATCATCTGGGCTCTGTAACTTTTGCCTGTGCCAGATGGACCAACAAAGGCGTAGGCTTTTACTTTATGAGAAAATAACATTCGTTTTCCTTTCTTAGAACCGGTCAAGGCCATCCCCTACGGTTTTTTATGGATTGCGGGCGATTGATAATCGCCCCTACAGACCGCGTCTATGTTTGATTGATTAACATTTCTAAATCCGGATTTTGCATTTCTTCGCCGACTGCGCGAATTCTCACCTTTTTGACGTGCGTGCGCAAATCTTTGTCGCGACAATCTACCACATAGGTTCCCAGCATTTCTTTTGGAATAGTAAAACAGATTTTGTCGCTTGCTGTGATAATGCTGATTAATTCCAACGTATCTTTGTTCACAATGCCATAATCCACATTTTGTGTGATATCTGTGTCGATTTCGATGAGGTAATCAGCGTCGCTGATGGCACGGATGCAATCAAACTTGTAATACAATGCCAAAAATGTGTTAACAACGCTTGTGGTGGACGTTTCCAAAAAGAAATTGTCCACATTTATCAAATCTTCCCTGCAAATTTTATCCATAAACAAAAATTTGCTTACCACCACATCTTTTTCTCCATTTTCTTGCGCCTGTTCTAGCTGATGCGTCAGCTTTATTTTATATGGCAAAATATAGCGCACGTCCGAATACGTCGTTGGCAACAGATGGGCAAATACAAGGATTGTCGCCACACAGGCAACCATTATGCTGATTTTTTTATGCGTGGCATAATGCGCCATAATAATCTGGCTATTTGCCACAATGATGCTAATAAGCAACGCTTCGTATGGCACAAAACAGCGTGGCGTAAAATAGCCCATAATCGAAAATGGGATAGTCGCAACAATGCATGGTAGTATACAATATATGATTTCTTTTTTCAATAATTCCTTTTGCTTTAGAATTCCTATCCAAATCATGGAAGCAACAATTAGGACCAACTGCCATTTGATGTCTTTATAATTTCCAAGACAAGCCAATGGTCCGCCATTTGTGCCGACATCTAAGGTGCTTCGCGCCAAATTTCCTGGCGCGATAATTGTCAAAATCGCTCCTAATCCAAAAAACGCAATTGCGCTACTTAAAAATAGGACGTCCCATTTCGACTTTTTCCATATTCCTTTGATATTAACTAAAAATAAGATTCCTAAAAAAGAACCTCCCACAAATGCCATGACTTCATGCGAAAATCCAATGAGAAATCCGGCTAAACTAAGGAAGATTTTTTGCCATTTTTGCAAGTTTCGGTTTTCCACAAAATAGCCATAAATTGTGTATAAGTATGCCATCAGAGCAACTGTTGTCCATAAATAATTCAAACTTCCGGCTAATCCATGCAAATTTTTCGCCAAACATTTTGCCATAAATCAAAAAGCCAAAGGCTAAAAGAATGGATAAATACGAATTTTTGCGTGTCATAAAACGATTGATGAGCACCAGCAAAACCACAAATAATAGCGTATTGATGATTTTGAAAAAAAACGTACTTGTCGTCATAAAAAGTCCGACTAAAAGATGTGGAATAATTCTTCCTGTCCAACTGCTGTACAAGTATTTCGCGCCATTTTTGATTTCGGCAAAAGAGGTAACTTTCAAATCATCCCCACCAATGGTTGTTGCGTAACTGTAATCGTCTGGACTTTTTAATGTAGCGATATTTAAAATTAGCATACAGCCAGCAATGGCTAGCAATAAAGCTACCATTGCCCAATTTTTCTTGATTTTTTCCATAAACTCTCCGTTAATTCTTGATACTTTTGAATTGCAAATTGCGTTGTAATGGTCAATTTTTCAGGCAATTGGTCCAACGCAAACCATTGCATATCCAAATGCTTGGTTGGCTCCATAATACGTGGTTCTCCATTTACAATTCTGCACAAATAGCTTGGCGAAACCCAATGTTTTTCTTCTGCTTTTATAATGTGATCACAAATTCCAATTAACTCACCCACTTCAATTTCCACGCCGACTTCTTCTTTTATCTCTCGCTTGACAGCATCTTCAAATGTTTCAAACATTTCCACTTTTCCGCCAGGAATGCTCCAATATTCTTTTTCAGGCGCTTTATTTCTCAGTTGCAACAACAATTCCTTTTTCTCATTCAAAATGAACGCCCCACAACCAACGCCTATGTAATTTTTCCCTGGAACCATGGTTTCCTCCTATTTACTGACTTGATTCAATTCACAGTCAATATTTTGTAGGGGCGTCTATTAGACGTCCGCGACCACACAGATTTTTCTTAAAATTTTTCTATCATTAAATTTTTATCCTTTACATTCCTTTTGAATAATTTTTTGATATGTCTTTGTGGAACGGGCGATTGATAATCGCCCCTACATTTAACGTTTTATTTTATGTATTGATTCAATTCATCACGCATGCGAATTGCTTCTGCGCGTGTTGCTTTGGCGTATTCTTCGTCAGAAAACTGGTCTTTCCAGCGGTCTGAACAATAGGCACACATCAAACTTCTAGAAGCATTGATAATGCCACCAATTCCGTTTTTATCAAAACCAAGTGCAACATCTTGCGCTTTTCCTCCTTGTGCACCATAGCCTGGAATTAGGAAGAAGGTGTGAGGCATTTGCTCCCTCAAGGTTTTCAACTGCTCTGGATACGTTGCTCCAACTACTGCTGCAACGCTACTATAGCCGTTTGTGCCAAGTAATTGCGTCCCCCAATTTTCGACTAAATTTCCCATGGTTTCATAAATTGTCTTTCCATTTTCTAGCTTCAAATCTTGCAATTCACCTGAAGATGGATTTGACGTTTTGACAAGAATGAAGATTCCTTTGTTATATTTCTGGCAATCTTCGATGAATGGCTTGACACAGTCTGTTCCAAAATAGGCATTGACTGTGACAAAATCGACATTGTCGTTTCCATAAAGCTTGTCTTCAATTTTGGTTCTACCAATAAACGCATTAGAGTAACTTTCGGCGGTTGAGCCAATATCGCCTCTTTTGGCGTCCACAATGACAATCATGCCTTTTTCTTTGGCATACTGACAGGTTGCTTGGTAGCATCGGATGCCATCAATGCCAAACACTTCATAAAAAGCCATTTGTGGCTTGACTGCTGGAATGATGTCACAGACGCTGTCAATCAAAGTTTTGTTGTATTCCAAAATTCCTTCACAAATTTTTTCGATACTTCCGTTATAGTTTTCCTTAATGCAATTTGGTAGCATGTTATACCTTGGATCCAATCCCATCACAGTTGGATTATTGGTTTGTTTTATTTTTTCAATTAATCGATCAATCGCGTTCATTCTTTTTTCCTTTCTTTTTTGAGTTTATTTGCATTAACTATTTTTATATCATATTCCATTCAAAATTTCAATTCTTTTTTCAAAAATTTTGATATCACCTGACTTTACCACATCTGATATTCTTATTTCAGAATATTCAAGAAAATCCCTTACACTAAAAAACTGGAAAGAATTTATTCCTCTCCAGTTTTTTATTAACATTTAATTAAACCTCATTTTCCTTAACAAGTTATCTTGCTTATTTTTTCAAATACATATCGTTTTAAAGATTTTTCTCTCAACAGCTAATATTCAAACCACACATTGTGAAGAACTATTGTACTTGTAAAATACTTAATTCCACCATCTATTCCCACAACAAAATGCCAAGGATACTTCGTATTCGTACCACTCGTTTCTACGACCACATGCTCAGCAGGTCCAGCTTGGCTAGTAGTTACTTTAGCACAATTATTAGCCCCGTCCCCATCAGCCGCACTATTAAAGCCGATTATACATTTTTTCTTCCCCGTCCATGATAATTCAACATGTAACATTTTAGGATATTTTCCCTTAGGCACACACACTTGGTCGGTACCGTACCAACCACGTAACGCACTGTTCCAAGAAACCGAATTCGATGTAAGTCCATTAGAACGCCCAGAGGTATTTGTATGTTTATAAAAAGTATATCCAGGTTGAACGACATCGTCTTTCACAATATAAATTCTAGACATGTTCCAAATTGCATAAATAATTACATTTTTATTATCATTAATCGTAATTTGAGAACCTGCCCCATATCCGGTAGTTGCACTTTTATTAAATGACCATCCAACAAACGTTCCTCCTGCTATCGTAGGTGCTATGCTAGGAAGTTTAAATGGGGTTTCTGGCACAAACTTCTGAGTAGGAAAATTTCCTGTACCACCCTATAAATTAAATGTTATATCATATTGATTTAATTTCCAATGCGCATACAATGTTTGATCGCCTCTGATATTGAATATTGTCGAATTCGTTATTTTCGTACCTCCACTTAAAGCCGTATACCACCCCTCAAATGTATAACCAGCTCTTGTTGGTTCTGGCAATGTTCCATAGTTTTTACCATAAGTTACTGTTTTATTTGTTTTATTTACACTTCCACCTGTAGCATCAAATGTTACGATAAAATCTACTTTTACCCAATGTGCATACAAAATCATATCCTGACTCGCCATATAACTTGCATTTTTTAATTCTACCTTGTTTCCACCTACTGGTGCATCATACCACCCCTCTAACTGGTGGCCTTTTTTCTTTGGTTTAGCAACTTTTGGTAGTTTTTTATCCACATAAGGATATTTCTGTTTCAAAGCAGTCGACTTTCCCCATTTTCCGCCATTTGCATCATATCTAATCACGCTTCTTTCTCGCCAATTTGCATACAACGTATCTCCATAAGAGTCATAATATCTGCTGTTCCATTTAATCTTCGTTCCAGCGCCATTTGGCTGTGTATACCAGCCTTTCCACTGTGCCTTGACTGTTTTAGTTCCACCATTTGGTTTCATCACATAACGCCAGTTTCTGATTCCTCTATTTCCTCTCGCTGTCCAAGGTAACTGCCTTCCTCCGGCTTGTTTTGGTATTTTTTGTCCATTTGCCACTTGAATTCCGTCATATTTTACTGGATTCCACTTCTTAAATTTATTTTCAATGTTGCCAGCCGATTTGTATTTATGATAGTACGCTCCGCCGTTTTTCTCCAAAAAAACCAAATTTCCGATTGTCCAATGCGCATATACCGTCATCGGACCTGTGACAGCCGTTTTGGAAGTCACTTTTGTTCCACCATTTGGTTGCATCCACCAGCCGTCAAATATATAATTGCTATCCTCTTGTTCTGGCTCTGGCATCGAGCCCATTTGATAGCCAATTACTTTGCGCTTTGTTAGTATTGAAACTGCGTTGCCGGCGTTGTCTGTCATGGTTCCTCCGTTTGCATCAAAGGTGATTGGTACAACATTTGGTTCTGTATCTGGCGCCCAGTGTGCATACAATGTTTTGCCTGGCAATTCTGTAGACTCATAAATATCATCATCTACAAATTGCTTGCCTCCACTTCTTTCATCAAACCAGCCAACAAATACGTGGTCTTCTCTATCATCTGGGTCAAATATTGCCATTCCATATTCTTCACCTGGCTCCAACTCAACCGTGATTCTTGGTAATTCCTCAATTGTTCCGCCATTCGCATCCAAAATCAATGGATGTTCTGTCCACACAGCTTCTAACCACAAATCTTTGCCATTCATATTGACATTTTTGTGCCCATCATAGTAATCTGGCACAATGTCCTCGTCATCATCATCCAAGGTTTCTTCGTATGCTTGCAACTTTTTCAAGTAGTTTTGATTCGTTACCATCCAGTCTGCCAAACCGTTCAAACTCATGTTGTTAGCCATAAACAGACTCTGCACGCCTCCTTTTTCATCTTCCAAAAACTCCAAAATTTCCGCCTGCCTTGCTTGTGCCTTAGTTAAAACAGGCTCTCCTGATTCTTCGTCTGCCGGTTTTTCCTCATAATCTTCATAAGATTCGATGATATCCAAAATTTCTTCTTCCCAATCCTCGTCCAAAATTTTGATTAAATGATTGACCACATCAAAATATCCGCCATATTGGTAAGGCGCACTTGCATTAGCTGCTGATGAAATAATTTTCCATCCCAAAAATGTTAAACTTTCACTATCCCTGTTAAATTTGCAAAGGTCCAATGTCACAGAAGTGCTTGATAATGCTGGCACTGTTTGTGTGTAGGTTGTTTGTGTGCAACCTGACAAATAATGAATGGTTAAGTCATGCTCCGGAACAACAGGTTTATTGTGATATACCTTTTCCCAATGCGCATACAACGTATTTTGATGCAATTGCGCGGAAGTATAAGTATCACCAATATTTTTCTTTTCGCCATTGTTGCTATTGGTAAACCAGCCGGCAAATCGATAATAAAAATCACTACCAACTGGACTGAGCCTTTCAGGTTCCACGGCTAATTCTGAGCCATAAAGATCGCCTTCTTTTTTGTCAATTTCAAATTTTTCATTGCCTATTAATTGATAATTTACTGGCAAAACTTGTTTCAAATAACTGTCCTCGAAATAGCCACCGTTGGCGTCCAACGTAAGCGTATTCATTGGTTCGTTCGTCCAATCCGCCTCCAGCCACATATTTTGACTTTTCATATCGACTCCTGATTGACTATCTAAATATACGGTTCCAGTGTATTCTCCATATTTTGGCGCACCATCTTGTAATTTTACTTCTTTCCAAAATTGAAATGTATAGTCATTTCTCGCAAATGTATTTGGCTCCAAAGTTGCAGAATTTGCTGACAGGCTTGGAATTTGTTGCGTTTCTTCTTGCCCATCATAGCCTGATAAATAGTGAATTGTTAAGTCGGTTGCTGGGTCTGGTGGCGGCGTTGGAAATTCTGGGTTGTCCTTTGATACGCCATATTTTAGCGTATGATAAATCAAGCCTTTATACGGCTCGCCTTCTATGTAATACAACATTCCGCTCACGATGTTGATAACGTAGCTTCTGCGCACCTCGACATTTGGCAATAACGACATATCGACTCGGTACAAATCGACTTTTGATTTGTCAAACAATTGCGCTTTTTGCAAATTTTCCACATAGCAAATAGTAGCTTGCAACGTATCTACTGCCTCAAAAATCGAAAATGACTGTTCTAGGTCGACTGGATATATCGTGTCTGGCACATCTAACGCGTACGAAACGTTAGTGAACAATGACCTCCAATTCACTTTTGAAACTTCTTCGCTGAGCTTATCCATTTGTTTTCCTGCCACATATAATTCCTTTTGTTCGTCTAATTTTGTATATTCTGCAACGAATTCTGACCATTGTGCTTCAACCATGATGCCATCACCACCGTTGATTAATTTTAGCGAGATGCCTGCTAAAATGAGCAACACAATGATAGTTACGACCAGGGCGATTAGTGTGATTCCGTTGTTGTTTTTGATTGGGTCGATGTAGGCATCGCCCCCTATGGGTGTGTTTTTCATTTGTTTCCTCCTTTATGTTAATTATTATATATCGATATTGTAACATTGGAGGTTTTATTTTGTCAATGTTTTTTGAAAATGTTACAGAAATGTAATATTGGATTTATGCCGTAGGGGCGATTATCAATCGCCCGCGACAGAATACAATTTATTTCTTTGGTGAAATTTGACGTAATTTTATTGATAATATAAGCGGGCGTCTGATAGACGCCCCTACACCACCCTACAGAATAACAATGGCGTAAAAATAAGGAATATTTTTTGAAATATCCCCTAAATTCCATTATATCATATTTTTAAACTTATGTCAACTTGACAAATTACTGAAAATGTGCTCTATATTGATTTTGCTACATTTCACAGAGCACAGTGCCCTGTGCCCCCTACGTCTTATCGCATTACGCAATTTCTGTATCATTTGCATCATATTTAACATCTCCAGACACAATCGTATATTGCACTTTGCCCTGCAATTTCTTACCAATCCATGGCGTATTCTTGGATTTGGAAGCAATGCTTGCTTCTTCGTAGGTATACGTTTCATCTGGGTTGAAAATCGTCAAATCCGCAATGGCTCCTTCTTTGATTTCTCCTCTGTCAATTTTCAGCAATTTCGCTGGGTTATATGACATCACTCTTACCATATCCAAATATGAAATATGCCCTGGTGCAACTAGATTGGTAATCGTTGCTGGAAGCGCTGTTTCAAAGCCAATAATTCCATTTGGCGCTGCCTGCAAACCTTTGGCTTTTTCTTCTTTGGCATGTGGCGCATGGTCTGTGATAATCGCGTCAATTGTGCCATCTTGAATGCCATGAATAATGGCTTGTCTATCTTTTTCTTCTCGCAAAGGCGGATTCATTTTCGCATTAACGCCTGAGGTCAAAACTTCTTCTTGTGTGAAACTATAATAATGTGGACAAGTTTCGCAAGTTACCTGAACGCCTCTTTGTTTGGCACTTCGAATCATAGCAACCGACGTTTCCGTGCTAATATGACAAATATGGGTATGTAAATGGTTGGTTTCGGCAATGACAATATCACGTGCCGCCATAATTTCCTCTGCCTCTGGCAAAACACCTTCTACGCCCAACTGCTCGGCAACGCTTCCTGCATTTATCGCCCCTTTAGAAACGCTTTTTTCCTCGCAATGTTCGGATACAAAACTTCCCAATTCATTGGCTTTCAACATGGCTTCTCGAATCATCGCAGCATTTTCGACTGGCATGCCGTCATCTGAAAACGCAATGGCTCCTGATTCTAATTGGCTTGCAAAATCAACTAATTCTTCGCCTTTCTCTCCCTTCGTCACGCTCGAAAATGGCAAAACATTACACAAATTCACGCGTCTTGCTTCATCCATAATTCTTTTTAAAACTTCTGCATTGTCTGGGGTTGGATTGGTATTTGGCATGGGACAAATGGTTGTAAAACCACCTTTTACAGCACTTTTTGAACCAGTTTCAATCGTTTCTTTGTGCTCTCCGCCTGGCTCTCTTAAGTGACAGTGCATATCAATCATACCTGGCATAATATACAATCCTTTGCAATCTACTACTTTGTCAGCTACCACGTCAACCTGTTTTGCCAATTCGACAACTTTATCGTTTTGAATCAAAACATCCAAATCTTCTTGCGTTTTACTCGCATAATCAATCACCGTTCCATTTTTCAATAACAAACTACTCATCTTTTTTCCTCCACTTTTATTTTGATGATTGTATCATACAATCATCAAAAAGTCTAGAGGATTCTTGAATTTTTTAGGAAACTCAATTTTAATAAAATCAATTCAATATTTTGCAAATTTTCTTGTAAATTCAAGCAATCTAATATTGACATATTATAAAACTACAATTATAATAATAACATCCTTCTTGAAGGAAATCTTTAAGAAAGGAGGCAAGTTTATGTTAAAACTTATTTTGAAGTTTGTTATTTTACTATTGCAAGCAATTATTTTTATCATTGACATGATAGAAGAATTGAGTAAATAGCAAGAACCCCATAGTTGCAAGGCTATGAGGTTTTTACATGTTAAAACTTATTTTGTTTAACTTAAGTTATTTTTATTATAACTTATTTTTTATTATATGTCAAGTTTTTATTTTTTATTCGCTACATAAGTAAATCATTTCACAAAAATGGTTTTATAATTGGTATAAATCACCAACCCCGGCTTCGCGCCTGGCGATTTTTTGACGTATTTTGCTTTGCAATAATCCACCGCTACATTGGAACTCATTTTGCCTTTGCTGTTTTCCTTCGCCAATTTCGCACATTCCATCAAAACTTCATCTGACACTTCCACATTTTCTGGATTACGTAGCAATACGTGACTTCCATGAATTTTTTGCGTGTGAAACCAAAGGTCATTTTTATTGGCAAATTTGAGGCTCAAATAATCATTTTGCACATTATTTTTTCCAATATAAACCGTGAAACTATCTATTTCTTGGCTTTGCAAAACGATTTCTTTTTCCTTCGGTTTCTTTTTGGAAACCTTATTTTTCTGCTTTTTAGCAATTTCCTTTTTGGTCATGACGTTTTCTGAAATTTCGGCATATACGTCAACAATATCATCCACCGACTTCGCATTTTCCAAAGAAAACACAATGGATTCAATGTAATCCAATTCCTTTTCTGCCTCTTTTTTTTGCTGACCAACAATCACAAGCGCATTTTTCAACTTGTTATATTTCTTAAAATATTGCTCAATATTTTTTTGCACGTTGATTTTGTGGTTCAAAGGAATGGTAATTGGCACATTATTTTCATAGTAATTTTCCACGGTGATTTCCTGCCCATTTTCGTCTCTGTTGATTTTGTACAAATTGGCAGTCAGCAGTTCGCCATAAATGCGATACGTTTCCATATTTTCGCATTCCTCAAGCTTTTTGTTGATGTTTTCCAACTTTTTAGACACTTTTTTTAAGTTGTTTGAAACAATGTGCAACAAATTATTGCGGGACGCAAGAAATGTTGACTTTTGCTCTTTTTGATTATAAAATTCATCCAAACTAGAATTGATACTTTGCTCCGCACTCCCTTCTGCAATAGAATAATCCTTTTCAAAAGCCTGAAGCAAAATATTTTTCGTTCCAAAATTGGAAACAATGGATTTGAGATAGCGATAAATTCTGCTCAAATCCATATCTTGAGCATTTTCCTCATTTATGTTCAAAATTTGTAACGTAGCTTTTACAAAAGTTTTGCTAAAACCAATGAATGTATTTGGCAAAACTTGTAGCAAATTCTGATTTCTCACTAACTCAATAAAATCCTGCTCACTTTGCCATTCCAAAAAACTTTTTTTGGAGATTTTAACAAATTCAAATGGATGCGCTGGAAGGCAGTCTTCCGCGTGGCGCAGACTATCGATAATCACATTTTTGTCATTTGTCAAAATGACATTACTTTGCCTGCTCATGATTTGAATGAACAATTTGCGAATTACTAAATCATTTAATTCATTGTAACATTCCAGCTTGATTTGAACCGTGCGCTCCAAATCGTAATTAGAAATATCAACAATTTTTCCACCAACCAAATATTTTCTAAGCAACATGCAAAAATTGGGCGCGTTTTGTGGATTTGGCTTTGTGTGATTCGTCAAATGCAATCTGCAATAATCAGGATTGGCAGATAAAAGCAACGTGTAATTTGCTTGATTGTAAATGCTTATCACAATTTCGTGTTTTGTCGGCTGAAAAACTTTGTTCACCTTTCCACCAATTAATTGTTGCTGTAACTCTGCAATGACAGCTTTTGTCGTAATTCCATCAAACGCCATAACCGTTCTCCTTTTCGTATTTTCCTCTATTGTATAATGGAAAATCAAAATACGCAAGTTTTTTTTAATTTTTTTTGAAAAATACTAGACAAAAATATTTTTTTGTGTTAAGATAGATAAGTAATTTGATTTTGGAAAAATCATTTATACGCTGATGTGGCGAAATTGGTATACGCACAGCACTCAAAATGCTGCGGGAAACCATGTGGGTTCGAGTCCCACCATCAGCACCAAATACACTGCTTTGCAGTGTATTTTTTGTCCACCAATTGACATTATTTTCGTTTCCTTTTTTATCTATTCTTATTACATCAAATACATAATTTTTTATAAGTTCTTTTTTATTGGATTAAGGCTCTCTCTGTCTGTTCTATCTCTATAAACTTTACCATTTTCTTTTATATCAGTATATAAGTATAATGGTAGAAGTTTAACTCCTTTTGATTCCTTTTCCATGTAGTTTTTCATATCATTATTTCTTATTTATAACACAATCTCCGGCTGATATTTTTCTAGCCAGTTATTTACCTGAATCAAATACGCCATCAACTGTGGGCCAGTCATCAATTGCCCAAACCATGGTCTTGTAAAAGCCTTGCCTTCTGTGTCCAGAATCTCTAAAATATATTCTCTATTTAGCAATTGATTAATTGGTGCATCCTGATTTTCCATAATTTGGCTTAAACCATTTTTAACGATTTTCGTATAATTTGGGTTATGTGTTTTTGGATACGGACTTTTCTTACGATTGATAATTTCATCTGGCAAAACATCTTTCATCGCGTGCCTCAAAAGCCCCTTCTCTCTTCCTTTGTACGCCTTCATCTCCCACGGAATGTTCCAGCAATATTCCACAATACGCACATCGCAAAATGGCACTCTCACCTCAAATCCATTGTACATGCTCATACGATCTGTTCGGTCCAACAGCGTTTGCATAAACCAGTTCGAAGTCAAATAAATCAATTTTCGCTCCAATCGATTTATCTCGCTATCAGTCGGCAAAAATTCCACTTTTGCCAAAGATGCCCTATATTGCTCATCAATGTAAGCTTTTAAATCAATCTTTTGAGCAATTTCCGGATTTAATAAATTCTGTCTTTCCGAAATAGCAAGTGACCACGGAAAGGTTTCACTTTCCAGACTATCTTTTCGGAAATACCAAGGATAACCACCAAAAATTTCATCCGAACATTCGCCAGAAAGCGCCACTTTCGCCTGCTTTTTAATTTCTCTAAAAAATAACAAATACGAACTATCTACATCCGCCATGCCTGGAAAATCGCGCGCAATCATCGCATCTTCCAAAGCATGATACAATTCTGGCGTATCCAAAATAATTTTGTGATGGTCTGTATCAAACTTTTTCACCATTAAATCAATGTAGTAATTATCGCTATTTGGCTGAAAATCGCTCTTGACAAAATTTTTGTCTTGGTCCACGTAATCCACCGAAAAGGTCGAAAGTTTTCGCCCATATTTTTCCTGATAATATTGGCTCGCATATGCCGTTATAATACTAGAATCCAAACCGCCCGACAACAAACAACAAAGTGGTACATCTGACACAAGCTGTCTTTCAATAGAATCTTTAATCAGAAATCGCAATTTTTCAGACGTTGTTTCCAAATCATCTGTATGCTCCTTGGTTTCGAGCTTCCAGTACTCCTCCTTTTGCAAACAATTTTTGTTGTACACCATAAAATGAGCAGGCTCCAATTCGTGAATTCCCTTAAATGGACTAATTCCCGGCGTATGGCTCGGTCCAATTCCGAAAAGTTCGGCAATTCCCGTTTTATCAATTACTGGTTTTGCCATTGGATGCTCAAAAATTGCCTTCACTTCTGATGCAAAAAGCAAATTATCATTCACAATCGAATAATACAGTGGCTTAATTCCAAAATGATCCCTCGCAATAAAAATCTCCTCTTTTTTGCTATTCCAAATCGCAAACGCGAAAATTCCATTCAAATGCTTACATACATCTTTTCCATAAAAAATATAACTTTTCAACAAAACTTCTGTATCAGAATGCCCCTTAAATTTGAAACCATGGTCAACCAACGTTTCTCGTAACTCTTTTGTGTTGTATAGTTGCCCGTTATACACAATCGTATATGTAACATCATCAATCGTAACTTTCATCGGTTGCTTTCCATTTTCAATATCAATGATGCTAAGTCTGCGATGCCCCAAGTTACAATGTTTCTCCAGAAATACTCCTGCCTCATCTGGACCTCTTCTTGTCAAAGCTTTTGTCATGTTTTCAATGATTGTATGCTGTCCTGAAATATCCTCTCGATAATTTACATTTCCAACAATTCCACACATAAAAAAATCTCCTTCTATAAAATATCATTACTCATATTTTATGTAAGGAGATTGCAAATTATGACAATTATTTTTCAATTACGCACGTGGATGTGCTTTATTATAAATGTCCTGCAAATTCTCATTTTTGAATTGCATATATACTTGTGTTGAAGAAATATCCGAATGTCCAAGCATGGCTTGAATTGACTTCAAATCTGCACCATTACGCAACAAATGCGTTGCAAATGAATGTCTTAAAACATGTGGCGTAATTTCTTTGGTAATATGCGCCTGCTCTTTGTAAAATTTTACAATTTTCCAAAAACCTTGACGGGTCAATCTTTTGCCATTCACATTTACAAAAAGTGCTGGATTGTGCTCATCTTTTAGCATAACAGGTCGTGCCTTTTCCATATATTCCACCAACGCTTTTAGCGAAATCGAGCCCAATGGAATCGTTCTTTTCTTTGCTCCTTTATTGCAAGTAACGTAGCATTCTTCTACATTGACATCTTCTACATCCAACGAAATAATTTCCGTTACCCTCATTCCCGTAGCATATGCAAATTCTAGCATTGCCTTATCACGAATTCCTTTTAAGTCAACATTTTTTGGTTGCTCTAATAATAATTCCACTTCTTTTGCCGTCAAAACAGCTGGAATTTTTTTCTCCACTTTTTCCGAATGAATTCCTTCTGTCGGATCTCTTTTCACTTTTTTCTCACGCAACAAAAATTGGTAAAAAGCACGAATTGTTGCCAAATTTCTAGAAATCGTCGATGTCTTTTTATTTGCTTTTGCCATGCTTTTCAAATAATCATTCATGTCTTTTTGTTCCATTTTCAAATAATTTAACTTATTTTTGTCTATGTAAGCTTGATATTGTAAAATATCTCTTTTGTATGATTGTAGCGTATTGCTTGATAATTTTTTATCATATTGTAAAAAATCTAAAAAAAGTTTGATTTGTTTATCCATTCTTAATAACCATTCCTTCCATAATTTACATAAGACACCTATGTTATATCAAATTTTTCGCCAAATGTAAAGAGTTTTTACAAAAAATCTTTAAAAAAAAGTAAAAAATTTGTTGAAAAGTAGATTTCAATAAAACTAGCAACTATTGATACTACAAGCGTAGCAAGCATTACAAGCAAATGTCTAATGAATTCAAATTTCATGTTTACATATTTATTTTGACGTAAATTTCGATACAATTTTATGCCACTAGCAGATAACATAAAAATTGCCGGTAAGAAAACTAAATTCTGCAAAAGCAACGAAGAAATGACAAAAATAGTCCCTGACTTTGTTCCTAAAGTTGCTAAAATAGCAGAAGCCGTGTAACCAAGCGAAAAGCCTTTATAAACAACTACTCCATAAATCAAAAAACTTCCCAATAATGTGCAGCCTAAAAGCCAAATCATCAATACTGAGCCAATATTTTGTTTCAAACTTTGTTTTAAAATAACCGTACGATTAATCTGTTCGGAAACTTTTATGTTATTTTTCAAAGAATTTACATAAGAGCATATTTCTTGCATCTCATTTTCCTTTGCATGATTGATAAAAGTGATTCCCAACATCATTCCGTGTCATAAACAATAAACATAAAAATAATAATATTTTTTTATTTTCTTTTACATAATTCATGAATACATTTTTATTTCCCATATCTTCTTTTGTCGCTCCTCCATAAAATATGTATTCATCTCTTTTTCAATTTATTCTACTTTTCCGTAAACTCCGTCCTCCACCGGCGGTAATATGCATTTTTCCTTCACGTGCTTCGATAATTTTAGTTGCAATTTTTTCCCCGACAACAGCCTCCACATCATCTTTTGAAACTCTATGCAAAATCATCATTTCTGTTTCAAAATGATTTAACATTTTATCTATCGTTCGACTGCCCAAACCAGGAATAAAAGTGAGCGGAATTTGGTAAACATATTCTGGTCGAAACGCCGGACTTTTCGCTTCTTTCTTATCTTTAATCATCTCAATTCTGTCAAAAACGCCCATGGTAATATTTTTACTCTCACATGTATCGCATTTCGTAACTGGCGCAGTTCCATCGATTCTTTTATCACACACTTCGCAATACGTACGATGATATTTGCCAAGCTTTGGGTCCAGCCCATAATTTGCCAAAATTTTGCAACCATCTTCGTTTTTCAAAGCTTTTACAAAATCTGCAAATCCAATCGTATTCACCAACATTTTGTTGTATTCTCGCGCAATTCTAGGAAGCGAATGCGCATCTGAATTCGTCAAAAACGTTTTTGTTTCCAATTCCGAAATTTGGTCAGCCAAAAAAGTATCGGAACTTAGTCCCAACTCAATGGCTAAAATTCGATCATACTTTTCCTGAAAAATACGTTTTAAAGAAGACGTACAATTTCCATAAAAACTTTTATGTGGCGTAAAACAATGCGCTGGCACCAAAATTCCATGGTACTTTTCGACAATATCTAACAATTCATATGCCGAAATATCTGCTCTTTGCGAGCTAAGCGTGATATTTTTGATATGATGTGACATCTCATTCGAAAACGCTTTGATGTCTTTTAACGTCGGAAAATAGCACAAATTATGCGCACTTCCCGTTCCACCTTCGTCATTTACTTCCGCCGTTTCAATCTCACTCCCCAAAATAATGCAAACCTTATTTCGATACAAAATCCCACCTTGCGGAATCTCAATCGCTTCTCCCGTCTTCAAAAATTGCTCAATATCTTCAATCACGTAGGGAGACGCACAATCAATGATTCCCACCATGTGAATGCCCTTCTTGTCTACACATTCTTTGGCAATATTGGCAAAATTCAAACTCCTCGCGCCCGTTATTTTAATCGGCTTTCCTTGTTCACTTCTTCCAATATGTACATGCAAATCCGCAAATATCTCAACCATTTTCCTAATCCTCTCCTAATTTATCAGCCACAACACGATGATCTCCATCATCACTTTCATCTTTTGTTAAAATAAATCCAGTCGCAATCGGTCTTGTTTTATGCGCGCCAGAACTATCAATTGGGTCATTCACAATCGTATGATTCACCACCAAAACACTTGACGTTCCACCGTCTAAATTGGCTGCATTATAGGCACCATATTTTAATAAAACCTTGATTAAATCATCCATATCAGCCCCTGGTTGTGAGGCGGTTCTTCCATCGACCACTAAAAATAACACAATTCCATCGGTACGCTGTGCAATCGCGGTTCGTGGCGCTGTTCCCCAACCACCATTTCCAACAACAGACGATTTCTTGCCATTCACAATCAAAAATGGGCCAAAAGTTACGCCATCACGAATATCCTTGGCCTTCGCCTCCTGCTTGCTTACTTTTGATGTCAAAATCAATTTATTGGCTCTCGTAAACCCAATGATTCCACCACTCGCCTTATACGGCGCTTGCGAAGCAAATTCCCAATTGCAAAGTGTCACACCAAGCGGAGAACCACCTGTACTGCTAAAATTCGGGTCATCGAAACCACCGCCATTGATAGCGATTAAAGCATCATTATCTTCTGACATTTTGGTTAAATATTGCCCTGAAACACCCAAATTTTTCGTACAAACCGTGCGAATTCTCGCTGGGTCATACACAGCCACTAAATAACCTGAAAATTTCTTCTCGTTAATTTCAATAATTTTGTAGTCATTATTATTCGGATCACGCTCCAAAATTGCTTTTTCATATTCATTTTCATATTCTGTCGCTTGACCAGTTGCTAAATGAATCGCATCTGTGTTGGTATCCTCCTTAATTTCAACGACCTTATTGCGCTCTAACACATCATTAATGACGTCATCATCATAAAACCAAGTGGCAAAATATTGGTGGGTCATCGTCGTCATAGCAGTGGTGATAAGCCATTCGCGAAAATTAGCCCAAGGACCATACAAAAGTGTCATTCCAGCAATCACTCCAATGGATCCTAGAAAAAACATGGTTGTAAAAAATCGCTTTAAACCAACATATTCTTTTTTCTTTTTGTTCTTTGTTTTTTTCTGGTTTTTTCGGGCACGTCTAGCACGTTTGAGCTCTGATCTCTCTTCCCTAATTTCTTTATCTATTGTACTCATTCTCATTTTTTATCTCATCCTTTCAAGTCAAATCCATCGTAAAATCCCTTTTATTTATCAATTCCCAATAATTATATTGTACCTAAATTTTTGCAATTTGTCTATAGTTTTTAGACAAATAATTACAAAATTTGCCTCTTGGTCGATTTTTGGCACATCGACGTAGAAGTCCCTAAAATACGTTCTAATCGATTTGACCACCCTCCGTAGGGGCAATTAGCAATCGCCCGTTCTACAAACGCATTTCTAATATTTAATATTATTGAAAACAACTCTAATTTATAATTTTTGAAAATTAATATAAATGATAAAAAATTCTTTGTGGTCGTGGGCGACTAATAGACGCCCCTACAAATTTTTCAGGCTTTTTTGCACAAAACATTGACTTTCTATCACTTTTCTAGTATATTTAATATAATGTCATAAATAGGAGGAAAAATTATGAACGATTTAATGTCATTATTATTTCAAACAGACGCATTTAAAATATGCGAAGAAAACAAACCATTTATCTATACATCAGGAAAAATCGGTCCTTATTTCATCAATACACAATTTCTTTATGGTAGCCAAAAAGCAGCACAAGATTTTCTTGATTTAGCAAACGCTCAATTAGAAACCGAAGCCAAAGATTTAATTCCAGCTAATCTTTTTGAAGAACTTCAAAAACAATACGAAACCAATGAAATTTACAAAACAGTCATCGATACTTTAACAGATTTTATCACCTCAAAAATCGACCTAGCCAACTTTGACTACATTTCTGGTGGTGAAAGACGTGACTGGTTCTTTTCCATCATGGCATCTTATTTGCTTGGCAAACCACATATCACGCTTTATAAAGATTTAACAGCTATTGTTAGTACCTGCGATTTTGAAGAATCAACTCCTGTCAAAAAATTAACGGGAAAACGAATTTTACACGTCGCAGATTTACTAAATACTGCTTCTAGCTATTTACGTTTCTGGGTTCCAGCCACAAAAGCATTAGGCGCTAACATCACAACAAGTGTTGCTATCGTTGACAGAATACAAGGTGCTGGACAAGTATTAAGCAATCTTGGCATTCGCTCTTTATCTCTATTACAAGTAAATGAAACCTTATTTGAAAAAGCAAAAGAACTGGGAATTATCAACGAGGCTCAATTGCAAATGTTACATCAATATACAGAAAATCCAGATGTCTGTATGAAACAGTTCCTAATCGAACATCCTGAATTTTTAGAAAATGCCATTCATTCCTCAGACCCAAAAACAGCAAAATATGCAAAAGCTTGCAAAGAACAAAATCCTTATAATTTATAAAAAAGAGTGCAACATGAAGTTGTCAATAAAAAATAGACATTTAAAGTAATGTAATAAATCCTTCCGTGATAAAATAAAAAATAGCAAGGAAGGATTTTTTGTGCCTGCTTCAGCAATTATTAGATGCGGAAATAGAAAATATTCAAAAAATGAAAGTAAACACACACTTTCTTTGTGTCTACTTTCATTTTACAACTTCAGATTTTTTAATAACCCCTATCTTTTTATTATACCACATTTTTAAATTTATGTCAACTTGACAAATCTTCTAAAATGTGCTACTATTTCTCAATCCATTTCACAAGATTCAAATTCTCTTGGTCAAGCAACATGTGATGTTTTGGCACCACTCTGAATGTGTACCCAAAATTGCCACCGGTTTCCAATTTTATGGTTGCCTCATACCAGTAAATATGTTGGTCTAAATCCTCACCAACTTTTTTCATGCTTTGGGTAAATACATTTTTCACCGTTCCATTTTCTCTAATTTGCCCAAAATAAACTTGTGCTTCTATGTTTTCTTCTGTAATATTGGCAAGTTTAACTTGGCATCTTACCGTTACTTCGCTTCCTGCCACAAATTTTTCATTATCCACATTTTTATCTTGCGAAATCGAAATTTTGTCCCAGTTCATTTTAATATCGCGTTTCCATTGCTCGAAAGATGCCACGTTTTCCAAGTCTTGGAAATACTTGCGATTTAGATTGCATAATGGCATATATAAATCATTCACGTAATCAGCCACCATTCTTGATGTACTATACTTTCCACCTGTTGTCTTAATCGAATTTTTCATCAATTGAATCCATTCATTGGAAATGCCTTTTTCATTCTTTTTATAATAAATTGGAACGATTTTGTCTTCCAAAATGTGGTAAAAACTGTTGCTGTCTGCTTTATCTTGTTCTTCATAGGAATGATAAGTCGCATTTGTTCCAATCGCCCAACCATTGCTTCCTGTATAGCCTTCTGCCCACCAACCATCTAGAATACTGCAATTTAGCACACCATTAACCGATGCTTTTTCACCACTGGTTCCTGACGCTTCCATTGGTCTACGTGGATTATTTAGCCACACATCAACGCCACTGATTAAATAACGCGACATCGCAATATCGTAATTTTCCAAAATGAAAATTTTTCCTTTAAATTGTGGCATTAGTGACATTTCATGAATGTATTTGATTAAGTCTTGTCCTTCTTTGTCTTGTGGATGCGCTTTTCCTGCAAAAATGATTTGAACAGGCTGTTTTTCGTTGTTCAAAATCTGTGTCAAACGGCTGATATCTTTGAACATCAAAGTGGCTCTTTTATACGTGGCAAATCTTCTTGCAAACCCAATTGTCAATGCTTCTGGATTTAAGCTGTTGACCATTTCCATGATTTTGTCATACCCAACTTCTGTATTTTCAAAGCGTTTCAACAAATTTTGTTTGACAAGTTTGAATAATTTTCTTTTTCTTTCCACATGAACTTCCCACAATCTTTCATTTGGGATGTCGTCGATTTTTTCCCATGTGGAATCTAGCTGAATTTTGTCTTGCCAATAGGCTGGCAAATATTCATTGTATAATTCTTTCAATTTTGGTGCTAACCACGAACAAGTATGAATGCCATTTGTGACATACGTAATTGGCGATTCGTCTTCTGCAATTTCTGGCCAAACTTCGCTAAACAATTCTCTAGAAACTTCGCCATGAAGCTTGCTGACACCATTTTTCTTGCCAGCCACTTTTAATGCCAAAATTCCCATATTAAAGCCAGGCTCCAAAGTTGAACATTCTTTCATGCCCAAACGCAAAAATTGCTCTCTGGAAATGCCCAATTTTTCACACAAATTTTTGAAATAGCGGTCTACCAAGTTAATGTCAAAGATATCGTTTCCTGCTGGAACTGGCGTATGCGTTGTGAAAACAGTTTGCACGCTTGTCATTTCTCTTGCCATTTCAAACGAAATTTGTTTTTCTTTCATGATATTTTTGATTAATTCCAAAATCAAGAAAGACGAATGTCCTTCGTTCATGTGGTACAAAGTTGGCTGATAGCCAAGCACTTTAAGCGCTTTTACACCTGCCATACCAAGCACGATTTCTTGACGAATACGCATTTCTTTGTCCCCGCCATATAATGTCATGGTAACACTTCTTAAATCTTCATCATTTTGCTCAATGTCAGAATCCATCAAATATAATTTAATTCTGCCGACATTGACTTGCCATAATTTCAAATAAATTTTGCGGTCGCCTAAGTCCATGTCGATAATGACATCTTCGTCAGCGTCATTTTTGACTGGATTGATTGGCAAATTATATAAATCGATATTGTGATATTCCGAACATTGCTCGCCATATTCGTTGATTTTTTGGTGGAAATAGCCATTTTTGTACAACAAACCACACGCAATAAACGGCAAACCTAAATCACTGGCTGATTTTAAATGGTCACCCGATAAAATACCAAGTCCACCAGAGTAAATTGGAATGGTTTCATCTAATCCATATTCTGCTGAAAAATACGCAATTAAATCTTGTTTATTGTTTGGATAATTTTTATCAAACCACGTATCTGTGCTGTTCATGTAGCTATCGAAGTTTCTCACCATTTTATTGTATTCTTCTAAAAAGGCTTCATTTTTAGAAATTGCTTCAATTTTTTCTTGACTGATTAATTTTAGAAATTTGATTGGATTTCTTGTTTGCTCCCATAAATCCATATCAATCATTTGAAATAATCTTAAAAATTCTGTGTTCCAAGACCACCATAAATTATTGGCAACTTCATTTAATCTTTTGATTGAATCTGGAAGTTGTGGAACGACTGTAATTTTGTTGAATATATACATGATATATTCCTCCTTTGTAAATTTTTTAATACTCTTTTGTTTTCCTTATTATATTATGAATTTGGTTCTTTTGTCAATAATATTTTTCCGTTTTTGTAAATATTTGAAAATTTGTCCATTCAAAAAATAATAGCAACAAAAAATCAATATATAATTTATGCA
>CANSTR010000012.1 GCA_947649935.1 uncultured Clostridia bacterium | reverse complement strand
GTTGCATAAATTATATATTGATTTTTTGTTGCTATTATTTTTTGAATGGACATTTTTTATTTAATTATAAAAAATTTAAATTTAGGTATTGACAGATTAGTATTGTTAGTTTATAATAGAACATGCATTGAGGAATTGCACCATTAGCTCAGCTGGTCAGAGCAACCGGCTCATAACCGGTGGGTCCAAGGTTCGAATCCTTGATGGTGCACCATGATTTTTTCAGGATGAATAAAATTAATATGGGTAGGTGGTCGAGTGGTTAATGGCACCAGACTGTAAATCTGGCGACGAGAGTCTACGTTGGTTCGAATCCAACCCTGCCCACCATTGAAAAATCAATACTTTCGAGAAATCGGAAGTGTTTTTAATTTTACTTAAAATTGTCTTACTTGTCCAAAACTTGTCCAAAGTGGGCGTAAAAAATAGAAAGTTTTAGAAAATATACTTATTATTTTAATTGAATATATGGACTAAAAACTTCGTCTATTTTATTGGCAATTTCTTTTTTGTTTTCGGTATATTGATGCGTATAGTGCATGGTTGTATTGATAACGGAGTGACCAGCGTTCTTTTGAACATCTACTAATTCGGCACCATTTTCTAACAAGGCTGTTATATTAAGATGACGTAATTTATGATAAGTTATGTATGGGAAATCAAATTTAGTATTATTTTCAATGGCTTTTTCTTTTTCATTTTCTATAAATTTATCAAATTCACTTTTAAATTTGTGGCTAATGTAGTCAACATTTATGGCATGTCCGTCATCCATAACGCATAAAAATTTTGAATCAATATAGTTTTCTCCAAAAATCAGTTTATTTTTTTCCTGGCGTTTTTCATCTAATAAAATAATATCCATAAGTATTTTTGGTAAATATAATATTCTACTGGATGATTTATTTTTATTTCTTTTTTTATAAATTTCATTGTTCCCACATCTAACACGAGAAGCGTTTATGGTAATTCTGCGATTTTCTTTATCTAATTTTGATTTCAATAATCCACATGTTTCACTACGACGTAAGCCTAAAAACATGGCTAGCGCGACAGGTACCATCATAGATGTATTCATAAATAAATTTAAGATTGAAACTGCTTGCTTAGGCGTTAAAGATTGTTCATCTTCTAGTAAAGTATCATCTCCAACTGATTCAATATCATCAATAATGATGTCTTTTAATTTTTCGTTATTATCTTTGGGAATCGTGGTATTTTTAGAGATATTGTCTATTATTTTTTTATTTTTCATGAAGTACGTAAAAATACCTGATATTTGTGCGCGATGATGTTTTGCTGAAGAATAAGACAGATTTTTCAAAGGCTCGTTCGTTTTTGGATCTGTTTGGTTATTTAGTTCAAATCGAATGTAATTGTAATAATCATTTATAATATCTATTCCTTTTGGACTACTGATTATTTTAAATGGAATATGCCCTAAAATAGGTTTTAAATACTTTTCGTTTATGGTTCGATAACTTTCGGCAGTATTTAATTCACATTCGTTTGCAACGTAGTTTTCCATCCATTCATCTATGGCTTCCGAAAAGGTAATATCGGGAATATGTATAAATGTATTATTATTGATTTCTGTTTGTACTTTTGCTTGATAATTTTGTGCGTCTTTTTTATTAGAATATGTTTCCAGTGGTTCTCTTTTGCGATGACCATTCACAATGCCGTAATCTAAGAATACAGTATATGAAAAGCCATTTTTTAATTTGTTTGTTCTAATTCCGACTTTCATTTTGGACCTCCTTATAATTAATTTTTATTTACTAAATTTCACTGCTCCTTTACGGAATTGTACTAAACTTTACTATTTTGTACGTAGTTTATTTTTGAATTATCAAATGAATGAAAAAGTAAAAAATTAGCGAAAAATTTTAGCCAAATTTGATTTACTAAAATGTACTATATTTTACTAAAGTCTTTTATGTGAGTAGAGTTGCACCCCGAATTGTTCTAAAATGCCCTAAAATGTACGTGTCGTTTTTCATTACGTCAACTGCCATAACAAAAACGACCTTAAAAATCTTGTTTTTGTTATTTTTTATGTTATTCTGTATCGCTTTCTATTACTGCGTTTGCTCGATTTTAAAATTTTTTCAAAATAAATTTTTAAAGTTTTTGTTATGCCTAAAACCCTTGATATTACTATACTATATACTCTCCACCTACTATATATTTATCTTTTCTATATTAAAGAATATATATATAGGTATAGTAGAGTAATATATAATAAATAATATAAATATATAAGAATTTTAAAAAAAATTGGCTTTTTTTGTTATGAAAATAGGTGTAACCATTGGGAGAGTAAGACGGAAGTCCATAACAAAACGCTAACAAAACCAATTTAAAATAACAAAAGTAGGATTTTTGTAATAAAAAACAGTATTTTTTTGGGAATACTGTTTTGTCTTTTGTAAAATTTACTTGTCTAACTTTTTACTAATTTCGTCTAATTGTCTAATTATAATCCAGTTTTGTTGAACAATAGCGTTTAAAAATTGTGTATGATTTGCTAAAGATGTATTAGTATCAGGTGCTAATAAATTTCCAAATTCAATTAATCCTGACCCAGCTAATTCACTATTGATATTTTTTACAGCATTAGTATATTCACTTGAAAGATTTTCTAATTCATATTTTTCAAGTATCTTTCTGGCTTTTTCTTCTTTGATTTGTTGTTTTTCCTCCTCGGTTTTAAAAAATCCCATATCCGTAATCTCCTTTCTTAAAATTTTATATTTCAAAGATATTTGCCCGTAGAGCGAATATTTTTTATTTAACGTATAATTTTATTATTTTTGATTCAAAATCAAAATTTGAGCCCTTCTCGTGCGTTTGAAGGGTATATAAAATTAGGGTATGATGATTCCATATTTTGACTGATAAAAATCTATAGCATTTTGCATATATTCGTAAGTGACTTCAAAGTAATCTGCTAATTGGTAAATTTCGTGGAATCCATTTTTTATAGCTGATTTTAATTTTTCAAAAGGTACAAGTATAGAGTAGGACCATTTTTTTGCTCGATATTCTTGTTTTGATTTTAAGATATTATTGGTAGTCTGATAATTATATTTAGCATCCATGTAATAATGTCCTAGTTCTTCGGCTAGTGTACATTTTTCGTCTATGTAGGTACCTAATTCGTCGTAATCTAAAGCGATAACATTTATTTGATCATAGTTTAGATAGATACCATTGCAGTCTTCTATGTGCCAATCATGCATGATTATGTGTTCATTATCAGCTATATCATATAGTCTGTTTAATTCCATAGTTGATCTCCTTATAGTTTTTAATCTTTTTGATTTTTCTTTAAGTTATCTTTCAATATTACTTTTGCCAATTCTTCAATTTGTTTTATTTGGGTTTCAGTAATATTTTCGTAATCTTTTGCGGATAGCCCTATATATAGTTTGCTAGGGTCAAATTCAATCTCTTTTTCTGGATTTCGTATATCGGATTTTCCTAAGATATAGTCTATGCTACATTCAAAGATTTCTGATAATTTTATAAGAACCTCTAAACTGGGTTTCCTTTCTTCTTTTTCATACATTGCGATACTGCTAGGGGCACAATGCATTTTAGAAGCTAATTGATTTTGTGACCAATTGTTTTTTTCCCTTAATAATTTAATTCTATTCATATAACAAAACCTCACTTAAAGTTACATAATACATATATTATACACACTATGAGTGCAATTTGTCAATAGAATTTAAAAATTTTTTTTATTTTTTTGCTTAGAACCCCAAGGGTTTCAACACTATAAGTAAAAAATAATACAAAATATTTCACTAAAAGTGTTGACAAATAAAAAAATATAATATATACTCTAAGTGAAGTTGAGGAAAGGAGAAAAAATAATGAGAGAAAAACTTAAAGAATATAGACTTTCAATTGGTAAAACACAAAGTGAAATGGCACAAATCTGGGGAATTACTTTGTCTTTCTACAGTAAGATTGAGTGTGGAGACAAAAATCCAAGCATTCAAAACTTAAAAGAATTTAAAATTAAGTTTCCAACGGCAAATGCAGATGAAATTTTTTTAACATAAAATATCACTTAAAGTGAATAAAAACCGAGAAAGGAGAGAATATGGAAGATTTAAAACTAAAACCACGTTACTATGGCGTAAAGCAAATAAAAGAATTAGAAAATTGCGGACGAGATAGAGCATATGAAATAGCAAAGCAATTACCGCATGAAACAAGAGGAAGAGCAATGTATGTGTTTGCAGAAGATTATGACCGCTACTATAACGAGAAAAGGCAAAGAATACTTACTAATAGTCAAAGTGAGAAGCAAGAAAATGTCTATCAAATACAAAAGTTTAGATAGGAGGCACCAAACAATGAAATTAACAAAAGTACAAAAGGTAACTAGATTCATAGTTTATAGCGCAGGAAGTGTGTTGCTAATAAGCATAATAACTGGGATATTACCAACAATTTTGTTAGGTTCAATATATCAAATATTTGGGATTTAGAATCTCGGAAAGGAGGAAAAAGTATGTTTGGAAAGCATTCAAATGAAGGATTTACAATTAAGCAATTACAAAAAGAAAACAGACAATTGAATCAAACAATTGAATTAAAAGACAGAGAAATCGAAGACATCAAGACAGAATGTGCAAGTCAGTTTGAGTTGATTCGTGATTTATGTTTCTGCAACGACTGCGAAGGCAAATGGGACAGATTAAACAGAATAAATGAAATAGCAGAAGATAACTTTTCGGCACTAGTAAAAGATTTAGCAATAGACAAGCTAGGCGACAAAGCTCAAATAATAGAACTATCTACCGCTCGTCAAAGTAATAGATAGTTCAAAAAGAAAATATAAAAAATAAATCTTTAAATATATTGTAGCACAGATGTTTAAAGAAATCAAGGAGGAATTATGAAAAATTTAAGTTTACATGAAATAACGAGCGCATTTCCGGCGCTAATGGAAAATGAGGAGATGACAGATGAGATAAAGCAACAAATTAATGAGGAATTGAGTGTTTTATTACAACAAAAAAGCACGAATACAATAGGTTATATCAGAAATATGGAATTGACTGTTGAGGCTATGAAAAGCGAGGAAAAAAGAATTTCTGAACAAAGAAAAGCATGTGAAAATAGAATTGCTAGATTCAAAGAATATGTGAAAGACTGCATGGAACAAAATGGAATTATGAAAGTTGAAACGAGTATTGGAAGTATGACAATTGCCAAGAATCCGATTTCGGTTGAGATTGAAAATGAAGACGAAATACCGTCAGAATTTAAGCAAGAAGTGGTTAGTACAAAAATTGATAAAATGGCTATTAAAAATCATTTTAAAGAAACTGGCGAGATTGTAAATGGTGCGAATATTTTGACTAATAATACGAGTTTAAGAATTAAGTAGGAGGGAAGTAATGGCAGAAACAAAGGAAGTAACAATTTCGATAGAGGAATACAAGGAGTTATTGCAGATAAAACAGAAATATGCTCAATATAAACAATATTTAATTAACACTTCAACTAATAAAGGAATTGAATTTATGAAAGCAGTGGAGAGGAAAAATGTGTGGGATATTATAGAAGAAGATAAAAATGAAGGGAGGTAAAATATGAGCCGATTAATTGGTATTATGGGAGAACCACGGGAGTGGGAAAACGACATCACTAAGAAATTTAAAATCAGAAGAAACATATTATATTGATTGCGATGGAAAGGGGCTTAATTGGAAAGGTTGGAAGTCTCAATATAATGAAGATAATAAAAATTATTATAAAACATCAAATCCGAATACTGTTAGAAACTTACTTAAAAATATAGATGAAAAGGCTTCCCAAATAAGAAATATTGTAATTGATACTTTAAATAATTTAATGGTTTCGGAAGAAATGAGAAGGTGTAAAGAAAAAGGATATGATAAATGGATGGATTTAGCTCAATCTGTTTGGGACATTGTAGATGACTCTTTGAAATTAAGAGATGATTTAACTGTAATTATATTATTTCATATTCAACGAGATGATGAAACTAATTTTGCAAGAATAAAAACAAATGGAAGAAAAACAGAAAAGAATAATATTGATTCGAAATTTAATATTTTATTTTTATCAAAAGAAGTTGATGGAAAATATTATTTTGAAACAAATGCGAACAATAGTACAGCTAGAACGCCATTAGATGCTTTTGAGGAAAAGCAAATAGATAATGATATGGAAAAGATTTTAGAAGAGTTAAAGGATTATTAAGTAAAAAATAAGGAGGAAAAATAATGTCAGAATATTTAGATTTAGATAGTGAGTTGTTAAAACCGCTAAAAGATAATTTAGAAAAGTCAATTGCAATGTTGACTAAAAATGCACTAGTGACAAAGAAAGAAGCTGAAATAACTTTAAAGATAAATATTGGAGTAACGGACAGAAGTAATAAAGAAAAACAATGGTTGGAACCCAAATTTGAGTATTCATTTAATGAAAAGATAAAAGAAGCTAAAATCAGTTTTAAAGATGATTTAGGGGATAATTATTCAATTGAATTAGATGAAGAAGACAATATATTAGTAAAAAACACATGTGAATAGGAAAAATTATTTTAGGAGGAAGAAAGAATGGGAGTTTTAAAAATATCAAGTAAATCAAATCCAAATTCTGTTGCGGGAGCAATAGCAGGAATGATGAAAGAAAATCAAAAGGTTGAATTACACGCAGTTGGAGCAGGAGCATTGAATCAAGCGATTAAGGCAGTAGCAATTGCAAGAGGTTTTGTCGCACCAGCAGGTGTAGATTTGGTTTGCATCCCAGCTTTTGCGGAAGTGCAAGTAGAAGGGGAAGATAGAACAGGAATGAAATTAATTTTGAAGGAGGATAAATAATTATGGAAATGCCAAAAGATTATGAGGAAACAGAAGGAATTACAGGAGATTATGAAACATTAGAGGCTGGAGGATATATTTGCAAAATTGTAGTTGCAAAGGCAGAAACGAGTCAAGCAGGAAATGAAATGTTGGTGTTGGCGCTTGACATAGCAGAGGGAGAACATGCAGGCTATTTTCAAAGAAAATTTGAGCAGGCAAAAAAGCAAAATACAGATGTTAATAAGAAAATAAAGTGGTCTAACAATGGAACACACAGAATTATGAAACTGGATAAAGAAGGTAAGTGTAATAAGTTTTTTAAGGGATTTGGAACGATTATTGAGGAAAGTAATCCAGGCTATAAATGGACTGGAAATGAGGAAAGTTTGAAAGATAAAGTGCTAGGATGTCTTTTTGGCGAAGAAGAGTATGAAAAAACAGGTGGAGATATTGGAACAGCGGTAAAGGCGAAATTTATTAGGTCAGTAGCATGTATTAAAGAAGGAAAATTTGCAGTACCAGAAATAAAGAGATTAGAAAGAAAAGAGAATGCTTTTAGTAGTTTTCAAACGGTGTCAGGGGATACTGATGATGATTTACCTTTTTAAATAAATGTAGAAAGGTAGGAAAAAACAATGGAAGAAGCATACAAAGAATTGAATGCAAATGAGATTTTGCAGGCGAGTTTGATTGAAGAAATTTTGAGTATCGACAATGCAGGGATAAGAGAAAGATGTTTAATGGCAGTGGAAACAAGGGCAAGGGAATTGAAAGTGATTCAAAATTTTAAGAGATTGTTTAAAGTAGTACAAGCTGAAACGATACAGAAAAAGAAACAAGTAAATAGCTTAGAAACGAACTTTACCAATGCGCCAATCAAATTAAGATGTAAAAATTATGTTTGCAATGATTTAGGAATTACAAAGTCAGAATTTAATCCGACACTTATGAAAACAGTTGATACATTTATCTGTACACATCCATTGTTACCTGTCGAAAGATTGATTAATGTAGATACCAATATTGAAAAAGTAAAATTGGCTTTTTATAAAGATAAAATGTGGCAAAGTGTGATTGCAGAGCGCAACACACTTGCCAGCAAAAATAAAATTTTGCAGTTAGCTAACACAGGAATTGAAGTGAATGAAAATAATGCAAAAGATATGATTACGTATATTGCAGATCTGATTGCCATCAATTATGAAACAATTCCGTGTAATAAAGCAGTGACGCATTTGGGTTGGATTGAAGATGGATTTATACCGTTTGTTGATGATTTTAAATTTGATGGCGACAGAAGTTTTGAAGGAATTTATAAAGATGTAAATTGCAAAGGTGATTATGAATCATGGAAAAAGAAAATGCAGGACTTGAGGCAAGAAAGTGAGACATTGCATTTTATGATTGCTACGGCTTTTGCAAGTACATTGATTGAGATTTTGCATATTAATCCGTTTATTGTGCATTTGTGGGGCAAATCTGGAACAGGAAAGACAGTTGCTTTGATGATTGCCATGTCTGTTTGGGGAAATCCGAAAATTGGGCATCTTGTGAAAAATCTGAATAGCACAAGCGTTGGACTAGAAAGATTAAGTGCTTTTTTGAATAATATTCCATTTGCTTGCGATGAGTTGCAGGCGATAAAGAGCAAATATATGAATTTTAATGAGCTGATTTATTCGTTGACACAAGGCGAAGGAAAGTCAAGAGGGACCATTGATGGTGGTATTCAAGAGCAATTGAAGTGGAATTGTGCATTTTTAACGACTGGAGAGGAGCCAATTACAAGCGATACATCAAAGGAAGGCGTTAAAAATAGAGTGATTGAAATTGAGGAAAATGAGGCACTTGTTGAAAATGGAAAAGAAATCGTGAATTTTTTGGTTGAAAATTATGGATTTGCAGGGAAAGAGTTTATTGAAAATTTGCATGATACAGAGTACCTGCAAAAAAGACATATGGAGATATTTGAAGAATTGGAAAAGGTTAATCCGTCAACAGGAAAACAAACGAATGCGATTGCAACAATACTTTTAGCAGATGAAATTGTAAGTAAGACAATATTTTATGATGAACCACTTGCAATAGAACAAGCTGGAAAGTATTTTCAAAAGGATATAGACGAGGCAGAGAGGATTTATAATCTAATTGTCGATTGGTTTATGAGTAACAAAAATAAGTTTCATGGATATGAGCAAGGGGAGATTTGGGGCAAATATGATGAAATTGAAACACAAGAAGGAAACGAAGTTACTTGTTTTTATGTAATACCTAAGGTTTTGAGAGATTTTTTAAATAATAATCATATTAATTTTGATGGCGTGAAAAAGAAATTGCTGAATAATGGCTATATAGAAAGAAAATCAGATAAATCTTTCACACAAAATACAAGGATTAATGGGACAATATGCAAATGTATAAAATTTAATATTTGTACAGAAAACAAGACAGAAAATGAACAGAACAATACAGATGAAATGCCATTTTAGTGTTACCACTGTTACCACTTGGTTACCACCAAGTTACTACCGAGGTGGTAACAGCTGAAATTTAGAAATGACAAGGCTTTTAATACTAAATAATAATAATGTTACCACTAAATAATAATTAATATATATATAGGGAAAATTGGAAAATTATTTCTAATATCTCTTATATATATAGTACTTTTTAAAAATGGTGGTAAAGTGGTAACAAAATTTTGAAACGTAGTAATTTCAAAGACTTTAGCGTTACCACCTATTGGTAACGGAGAGGTAACACTGTGGTAACAGGAGAGAAGAATGAGGGAAAGAAAAGAAATCGAAAAAGACGCCTTAAAGCTTGAAAATCCGCCAAATGATTACAACTTGCTGGAATTACATTGTTTTTTAGCATTGAAACAATTGCTGATTATGTATTGGAATAAACAAATTTCAAGTGAGAGTGCAAGCAAAATAAAACAGCAGATTTTTGCAGATTATGAGAAACGATGTAAAGAGTTTGATTTTTGGACAAGTATTTTTAGAGAACAGGTTGAAGCGTCGAATAGGACATCGTTTTTGAGAAATGAGCTAAGAAAGAAGTGGAAATCGAATGAAGTGACAGAAACTACAATGGCGGAGATGCTGGATATGGCATTGGAGATAATTAGTATAATGTATAAGGAGGAATTTTAAATGATTATAGTTAGTCAAGATGAAACAATGTTTATAAATTTTGACAATGTAAGTGCAATAGCAATTGATGATAACAATACAAAAAAACAAATTCATGCAAGATGCAACAACGATGATGATGTGATGCTTGGAGAATACGCAACAGAAGAGAGAACAAAAGAGATATTACAAGAAATAGTTGAAAAATATGAAGATTCAACAATAGAATTAGGAAAAAAAATCATGTCATTTGGAGAATACAATTTTGTTTATGAAATGCCAAAGGAGTAAAAATGAATAATAAAACACTGGGAAATAAGTTTGAAAAAGAGATGGCAGAATTATTAAGTAAAAATGGCTGGTGGGTAACATTTTTAACACCAAAACAAAATGTAGGAAGTCAGCCGGCGGATTTGATAGCAGTTAAGAATAATGAGGCAATGTTAATTGACTGTAAGACGTGTAGTTCGCATTTGTTTCCAATTAGCAGAATAGAAGAAAATCAGAGACAAGCGTTTAAAAGATTTAGTCAGTGTGGAAATACAAATTATATATTGGCTATTAAGTACAAAAATAAAATTTATGAAATCAATTTGAATGATATCGATTTTTCACAAAAGAGTATAAATTTGGAAAGGAGGACGAATGAAAATAATTGTATCGAATGTAATCCGAGTGATTGAGCCAGATGAGATGATAAAGAATTATGCAGAAGAAAAATTGGTAATACCAAATCCTGATTATGAAAGAAATAAACGATTAGGGTATTCAAATTATACAACTCCAATGCATCTAGTATATTACGAGATAAACGGAAATGAGTTGATATTGCCTTTTGGTTGTTTACTAGATTTGTTTAGAATGTTTCCGCTAGACATGTTTGAAAATCGAATTGTTTTGGGTGAGCGCGTTACATATAAAAGCAATATTAAATTATTTGATTATCAAGAAAAGATGTGTCAAAAAGCAATTAACGCCAAAAACGGAATCCTTGTCATGCCAGCAGGTAGTGGAAAAACACAAACAGCACTTGAATTGATTGCAAGGTTAGGCTTGAAAACATTATGGTTGACACACACGATTGACTTGCTGAATCAGAGTTATGAGAGGGCAAAAGCCAATTTCGAGAATGTAGGACTTGGCAAGATTGCAAATGGAAGAGTCCAAATTGGAACACATATTACATTTGCAACGGTTCAAACTTTGAAAAGTATGGATTTGCAAGAATATGTGAATACATGGGATTGTATTGTTGTGGATGAATGCCACAGGGTTTGTGGAACGCCTGCGAAGGCTGGAATGTTTTATAAGGTGATTAATAAGTTAGTGGCAAGATATAAGTTCGGTTTAACGGCAACGCCTTATAGAAATGCTGAAGGGTCAGAATTGGCAATGTTTTGCTTGATTGGACCTGTGATTGATGAATTGGACAAAAGTGTAATTGGAGATAGAGTTGTTCCCGCAACAGTTGTGAAGGTAGATACAGAGTTTGAAGAAATCCCAGAGGAGTGTCTGGAAGTAGATGGAACTTTAAAATATACAAGCCTTACAACGGCGTTGTCGCAAGATGAAAAGCGAAATGATTTGATTTTGGGCTTATTGCTAAAATGCAAAGATAATTACACATTGGTGTTAACGGATAGAGTAAAGCAAATGTACTATTTGCAAAAGGAACTAGGTTATGGCAATGTGATTGATGGAAAGACGAAAAAGGATACAAGAGAAAAAAAGATACAGGATATAAGAGACGGCAAAGAAAGGGTTTTATTTGCGACGTATGGTTTGGCAAAGGAAGGACTTGATATTCCAAGGCTAGACAGGCTTATCATGGCAAGCCCACATCGAGATAAAGCAACGATTATTCAAGCGATTGGAAGAATTGAGCGAAAGTTTGAAAACAAAGAAAAGCCAATTTGTTATGATTTAGTAGACCCGCTTCAATATTTTGAAGGGATGTATAAGTCTAGAAAAAGCTATTATAGAAGGAATAATAATGAAATTGTGGAGGTTCAAAATGAAGAAACGTGATGTAATTGAGTTTATAGAATCAATTGAAGATTGTGAAGACATTGAAGGAATATATATCGAGGCAGGCGTAAGAAAAGATTTTATTCAAGTTAGTTATTATGATAAGGACGAGCAGTACAAGAAAAAAGCAGAAATATATAAGAGATGAAAGGAGGAAAAATAAAGATGAATAGAAAAGAAGAATTAAAATCACAAATTAAAAGAGCGGAAGAAAGCATTAAATTTTTTGAGGGAATAAAAAGCGAGTGGGAAACTGAACTTAAAACATTAGATGAGCAAGAAGAGCAAGGGTGGCAATATGGAGATGATTATTGGTTTATTAATTTAGATACAATGCATATGGCTAATGATATTTGGCATGACACTTTAGAAGATGATATAAGATTAAAACGCAAACTTATTTTTAAAACATCAGATGAAGTAGAAGAATATCTAGAGTATTTGCAAGCAAAAGAAAAAGCAATGAATGAGTTTTCGAATGCAGAATGGGAAGATGAGGATATTAATAAATATTATATTTATTATGATTGTGAAGATAATTTTTTTAGAGCAGATTATTCTTATTATTGCAGAAGAATAAACGAAATGTATTTTCGCACAAAAGAATCGGCACAAGAGTTTATCGATAAATATGAAAAACATTTGAGAAGGGAGCTATGTGTATGAGTGAGGAAATCAAAGTAGGAGAATATGTGAGAACTGAAAATGGCTTTATTGGAAAACTTATAGAAAGTGAAAATGGATATTTAAATTATAAATTTAAAAGGATTACTGTTTGCAAAACTAGTTTAGAGCGTGGAGATACAGCAGGAAAAACAGTTAAACACAGCAAAAACATAATAGAGTTAATAGAAAAAAATGATTGGGTAAACGGACAACATGTAAAAGAAGTTAAAAATGGTTATGTAATTGTTGGAAATGGACTAGATGGTTTTCAAGTATGGGAAGAAAATATTAGAACAATAGTAACAAAAGAACAATTCAAATCAGTAGAATACGAGGTGAATTAAATGGAAGAAGAAATAAAATTAATAGAAGAAAATATTGATTATAATTCATTATTATTCGGATATGGAGATGCTGAATTATCAGAAAAATTAAGAAATGCTATTAGACATCTAATACAAGCATATAAAGAAGATGAAACAGTACTAGATTTTTTGGCAGAAAAAGAGTACAAAAGAGATGAATTATATTATAGACAAGCATTGCGGTGTTTTTTGTAAGGAAAATTTAAAAGAATACTTAAAAAACAAAGCAAGAGAAAGCGAGGGCGAAGATGAGTAAAGCGGATGAGATGCTTGGTGAGTTAGGCTATAAAAAAGACATTCATGTTGACTATGGACTTATCAGATACAACAAAAATGATGAGAATTTTATAAGATTTATCATAGAAGACAAGGCAGTAGAGGTAAACAGCATTGAAAATAACGATGTGTGTATATTAAGCATAGATATGAGATTGTTAGAAGCAATAAATGAAAAATGTCGAGAATTGGGGTGGTTAGATGATTATCAGGAACTAGGAAAAGATTTAGCATCTAATTTTATTGCTAAAGAAGTAATAAGAGAGAAATTAGAAGAATTAAAAGAAAATTTAAATACAGTAGAACATTACGAAACAGTAGGTGCAATACGAATTTTAAAAGAAATATTGGAAGAAGAAAAGGAAAAATGAACGATAAAGAATTATTTATGGAGTTATTAGAAAATAAAGAAAAATACAAGGTGGATATAGACAACGATTATGTATCATTTGCATTAAAAGAAGATTTGCAGAAAGCCGAAGAAGATTATGATTATGAATATGAAGACTATAGATTTAAAAATTATGGATATGAATTGCTTAACGAAGTATTTCAAGCGCTAGGAATAGACAGCGATTTAGTATAATTAGATTTTGAAAGGAGAAAAGAAATGAATAAAAATATAGATTTAACACTTACGTGTTTTATATCAATGATTATACCAATATTAGTGACACTAGCATGTCTTGTAACTGATTATCATGAACAAGACGAGCAAATCAAACAACTAAAACAAAGCAATGTAGAAATACAGCAAGAATGTGAAGTATATAGAAACAGATGTTTAGAGTTAGAGAATATCATCGAAGGGACAGGCTTAGTGGTGGATAATTGCGAGTGCAAATGAAAAGTAAGGAGGCAGAATGAAAAAGATATTAGACGTTTGTTGTGGAAGTAAGATGTTTTGGTTTGACAAAGAAAATCCAAATACAATATTTATGGATAACAGAGAATTAGAAGATACTTTGTGTGATGGTCGAAAGTTAGAAATAAAACCAGACGTTATGGCCGACTTTCGTAATATACCTTTTTCCAATAATTCTTTTAAATTAGTGGTGTTCGACCCACCACATTTGCAAAAAGTTGGAGATAACTCATGGTTGGCCAAGAAATATGGAAAATTAACAGAGAACTGGAAAGAAGATATAAAACAAGGATTTAAAGAATGCATGAGGGTTTTGGAACAATATGGAATATTGATTTTTAAATGGAATGAGCAACAAATTAAGTTGAAAGAAATATTAGACATTATAGATTACGAACCGTTATTTCGGAAATAAGCGAGATAAAACGCATTGGCTAGTATTTATGAAGGAGGAAATATGTTAAAAATAAAAGATAAAGTGGATTTAAAAGAATTAGAGAAGTTTGGGTTTGTTTATGAAGAAAATTACGAAATAAAATTTTATAGCTTGGATGTATGTAAAAAGAATATTGGATTTGATGGATTTCGTGTTTATGTATCAGATAGAGAAATAAATAATTACTCAATTAAAAATGATACTCTTGATATTTTATACGACTTAATTCAAGCAGGAATAGTAGAAAAAGTATAGGAGGAAGAAATGTGCAAATGTTGTGAAGAAAAAGGTTTTAATGTTTTAAATAACACAGTAGATTATAGCGGTTTAGAAATAGCAATATCCAATAATGGAATGTTAAGAGTAAGAAATTATAATTTTAAAGATATGTTTGAAACACAAGATGTAGTAAATATAAATTATTGTCCGATGTGTCGGAAGAAAGTTTGGTGAGTAGAATGGAAGAAGAACTAGAAGAATTAGTTGAAGATGAGGATTTTGAAGTCGAACAAAGAGTTGAAAGCGATTTATGCTGGAAATGTAAAAAATGTGGCGAAGAAAATGTGGAATATGATATTGCTTATGAAGAAGAAATAATTTGTAAATGTAGCAACTGTGGTAAAAAGTATTCTGCATACTATTGCCCATATTAAATTGGAAGGGAGGACAAACAATAACAGATGAAGAAAAGAAAGCAATAGAATATTTTTTTAATTTAAGAGCAACTATAGATGAAGCCTACATGTTATTTGATGAAGAAATTAATGTGAAACATGGACAAGAAACAATAAAACAAATTTCAATAATATTAAATCTAATAGAAAAGCAAGACAAAGAAATAAATATATTAGAAAGAAGATTAAGACATTTATTCAAATGTGAAACAATTAGAAAATATGACGCACTGGATAGTAGAACGCAAAATTACAAATTAGATATTAATGAGTTAGATTCTAAATGTGAAAATTGCAATTATATAAGACGATTAAATATAGCAGAAAATAAATTAGACGAATCAGAAATAGCAGTAGGGAAGAAAGACAAGATAATAAAAAATATGGCAGAATATATTGGAAGAGATATAAGATGTATAAGACCCGAAATTGAGTGTAATAAAATGACACATGATTGTAAAGAGTGTGTAAAAGAATATTTTGAAAAGAAAGAGGAATAGAAAATGTTAGTATTACCAATTCAGAAGAAATGGTTTGATATGATAATAAGTGGCAAGAAAAAAGAAGAATATAGGGAAATCAAGCCATATTGGACTGTAAGATTTTTGAAAGAATTTGGATTAAACTTTCAAGGAAAAATAAGACACATAATTTTTAGGAATGGGTATAACAAAAATAGTCCAGTAATGCTATGCAATTGCAAATTAAGTGAAGGAAAGGGAAAAGAAGAATGGGGAGCAATTAAAAATAAAGAATATTACATATTAGAAATTCTAGAGATATTAGAGATAAATAATACCTAATATGCAAATACTAACAACATGAGAGACGACGAAATAATTACACTTTGGCAAAGTGGCTTAAATAAATATCAAGTAGCAAAACAATACATGAGAGAGTACAATCAAAGAATCAAAATAATACGATATGACATGAAACATAGACATGAAAGATTCATGACGAAGTATGAAGCATTAAGCTATGTTGAGAATGTGATTTTAGAAGAGATTAGAAAAACACTAGAATAATTAAAAAGGAGGTTCAAAAGATGAAAATATCAAAATTTATAATAAAAAATAAGCGAAAATACATATTTGTAAAAAGATGCAATAAAAATTTATTTTTATATGAAGATATGTCAAATGGATTTAAAGAATGTTTTACAAGGTCTGACTTAGGATTAGTTGAAGAAACAATATTGGCGCATAGAAACGATATTCATCCTGAGAGAAAATATTTATGCGGTTAGGAGGTACGAATGACTAAAGAATATTTAGATGAATATGAAAAGAACAAAAAGAACTATACATACGAAATAAACAAATTGGAAAAAGAAATCTATTTAGAAGAAAGAAATAAGACGATTGATTCTGTGGTTGGGAGTTCAACGAGTTATCCGTACATTCAAGGACACAAAGTAATTGAAGGAATCAATAATAGAAGAATCGAGAAATTAGAAAAGAGAAAATCAATTTATGAGAAAAAACTCAAGAAACTCGACAAGGAATTGAAATATAAATTGGATAACTTAGAAGATAGAACAGTAGCTGATATTATTGAAAAAAAGTATCTAAAAAAATTGGAATGGAAGCAAATATCTATGGATATAGGATATGCAGATGAATCTGGTTCAAGAAAGACTTTTGATAGATATTTTGAAAAAAAATAAAGTTGTCCGTTCATGTCCGATGCTTAGGTGGTATAATTGTATTATGAAAAAGTATGTAGTTGGTTAGAAATAATCAAGCCCGAAACTACGATTTATAAACTTTTGCAAGAGAGCCAAAATGGCTCTTTTTAATCTGTGACTAACAATGCTAGATAGATTAGTATAAATTTCCCTTTTTATCTACTAAAACTATTTGTTAATAGCCTTTTCTAGCGAGGCTTTTATATTTAAGAAGGTGTTACAAATGACTGGAAGCCAAAGAGCAGCCATAATTGATTATGATTATAAAATGAGAAAGAAATACGAAACAAAACGAGCAAAGAAGTGCAAAGATAGAGAGTGTGGAGAATGTAAGCTAAGTGAAGTTTGTACAGAGAGCGAGGAAAAGAAATGATTAATTTTATTTTAATGATGATAGCGATTATATTAAGTCCGTTGTTGATAATATGTGCGTTTATTAGCTTAGTGTTGATAGTGTGCCCGTTGATAGCAATAGCGAGTGTGATTGCTGAGGGTATTAGAAAGTTGATTGATAATAAATAGAATAAAAAATCTGGATTAATCTGGATTTTAGAGGGGGTGAGCTAATGTTAAATGAGAAACAGCAAAAGTGTATAATATTACTGGTTACAACCAATAAAACACAAGTGCAAATCGCAAAAGAAATACAGATAAACAAAAATACAATTTGTGAGTGGAAAAAAGACGAAGAATTTAAAGATGAATTGCAAAAACAAATGAAAAACAACTTTAGTTCACTTGCAATAGATGCACAAAGAGAACTAAAGAAATTATTAAAATCTAAGAATGAGTATGTAAGACTTCAAGTTGTAAAAGATATTTTAGATAGAGCAGGTTATAAAGCTACTGACAAAATAGAGCATTCTGGAAATATAGAAAGCCCACACTTATCATTACTAGAAAGTATAAACAGACAGCTGGGTGGTGATGGAGATGGAAAAAAATGAGGCGTTTCCACTATCTGAAAAATATATAGATTTCTTAAATTACGATGCAAGTACAGAGTTTTTAGAAGGTACTACTTCAGCGGGAAAAACAACAGTTGCGGTTCCAAAATTTATGTTCAAAATAGCAGATTATGAAGGAGATAAGCCAAGCATAATTGCGGGACTAGATTTAGGAACAATAGAAAAAAATATAATCAATAGCGACAATGGATTGATAGCCGTTTTTGGAGATTATGCAGAAGGTGGAGCAATAGAATATCATTCGAATGGAGCCAAAAACATAAAACTACCTCATATAATTTATCATACACCAAAAGGAAAAAAGATTATTTATGTTTTAGGATATGATAACAAGGCAAGATGGAAAAAGGCATTAGGTGGACAATGTTATGGCTTGTTTATTGATGAGTTTAACATTGCAGATATGGAATTTGTTCGAGAGGCTTTTATGCGTGCTGATTATCGACTGTGTACCATGAATCCAGATGACCCAAACAAGGAATGTTACTCACAGTTTGTTAATCATGCAAGACCAATTGAGAAATACAAGACAGATGCACCAATAGAGCTACTTGAAATGTTAAATCAAGAACCAATAGACGAGTGGACATGGTGGTATTTTACTTTCGACCATAATAAAAGTTTAACAGAAGATAAAAAAAGAAAGATTATTGAATCTGTGCCAACAGGTACAAAACTTTGGAAAAACAAAATAAAGGGATTACGAGGCAAGTCGACAGGACTTGTTTTTCTTAATTTTGATAGAAAAAAGCATTGTATTAGCAAAGAAGAAGCAAAGCAATATTTAAGAACAGCAGAAGGTGTAAGCATCCAATTGACAACCAAGCCAATAGCAACAAGGCAGGCAGACGAACATTTTATTTTATTTACGGCAGCATTAGATACGGCTTATAGTTCGTTAAGTCCAGATACAATTGCTATGTCATTTGCAGGGATTACCAATAAATGGAAATATATTTTGCTAGATGAAAGAGTTTATAATAATGCTAACTTGGAAGAACCTCTGGCGCCAAGCGATACAGTCAAGAATTTTATCGACTTTTTAGAGAGAAACAGAAAGGAATGGGGGTTAGCGAGAAATGTATTTATTGATAGTGCAGATCAAGCAACGATAAAAGAATTTGCGAAATATAAGAGAAATAACCCTTGCGTGTATGTTTTCAACAACGCATGGAAAGCTAAAATGGAGATAATTGATAGAATTAACACACAACTGGGGTGGTTTAAAGATGAATGTTACTACATTGTGGATACTTGCACAAACTATTGTAACGAGCTGGATGTGTATAGCTGGAAAGAAGATAAAGACAATGAGCCAGAAGATGGAAACGATCACATGATTAATAGTTGTCAGTATTCATGGATTCCATTTGTGAACAAGATAGGAGTTAAAAGATGAGATTAGGAGAAAGAGTGAAAAATATGATTAAGTCGTGGTTAGATATTAGACCTGCTATGCGGACAAACATTTTTAATTAATGAGAACATGGATTTTCAAGCAAATTGCATCAGAAATAAGATTTGGTATCGAGGGGACAGTCGAGAATTAACAGAGTTTTACGGACAGCTGAATTACGCAGAAGATACCTTTTGGGGAGCAGTGCAAACAGCAGATATTCGAATGAAAAAGTCACATTCTGGACTTCCTAAGCTAATCGTAAAAACAATCATTAATACGGTTATGACAGATTATTCGGGTGATGATGTTGAAGATGAATACTGGAAAGAAGTAAAAAAAGAAAATGAATTTGACACCAAAATGTTGAAAAGTATATTGGCGGATTTGTTACATATTGGTGACGGAGCGATTAAAATCAATTATGATGCAGACATATCTGATAAGGCAATTCTGGAATGGGTTGATGGGTCGAAAGTTGATTTTATTTATAAAAGAGGGCGATTGATAGAACTTGTATTCAAATCGTATCATGAAGAAAACAACACAACTTATTTGTTAGAAGAGCATTATGGATTTGGCTATATAACTTACCGATTGTTAAAAGATGATAAAGAAGTAAAATTAAGCACAGTAAAAGCATTGGCCAAATTAAAGAATGTTACTTTTGATGAGTCTGTGATGTGGGCAGTGCCAATAATGCTAAATGAGTCTGCGAAATATAAAGGAAGAGGAGAGTCTATTTTCGAGGGAAAATATGACTCTTTTGATAGTTTAGACGAAATTATTTCACAATGGTTGGAGGCAGTGAGAGCGGGCAGGGCAATAAAATATATTCCAGAAAGCATGATTCCGAGAGACCCAGAAAACGGAGAGTTATTGGCATATGGAAGCAATCCATTTGACAATAAATTTATAAAATCTGATGCAGGCATGAGTGAGGACAATCAAGAAAAAATAGAAATACAACAGGCAGAAATACCAACAGAAAACTATTTGCAATCTTATATCACATTTTTGGATTTGTGCTTACAAGGAATTATCAGTCCTTCAACACTTGGAATTGATAACAAGAAATTGGATAATGCAGAAGCACAAAGAGAAAAAGAAAAGACAACTTTGTATACAAGAGGTTTAGTAATAAGCATATTGTCAGAATTTATTCCAAAAGTAATCAATACTGTTTTAAAATCAAGAGCGCAAATGGAAAAGAAGATATTGACTGAGGATATTGAAATAAGTTTGAAATTTGGCGAGTATGCAAATCCTTCATTCGAAGCGCAGGTTGAAACAGTAAGCAAAGGAAAGCAGGGCGGAATTATGTCGATAGAAGCTAGTGTGGAGGAACTTTATGGAGATAGTAAAAATGAAGGTTGGAAAGCCGAAGAAGTTGCAAGATTAAAAGCAGAACAGGGAATTGTCGATATAGAAGAACCTGCTGTAAATTTTGATTTAGAAATGGAAGAAGACGAAGATGAAGTAAAGCTGAAAGAATCTAAAGAAGAAACAGAAGAGCAGGAGAAAGTAAATGAATAATGAATACGATATTGCAAAATCATTTCGTAGGATAGAAGAAACATTGATAAAATCAATGAAAAGAAATTTGACTAGGCACTTAAATGAAGAAAACAGTTTAGACATGAGTTGGAGTGCTTGGCAAACGGAACAGCTAAAATCATTAGAACAATTTAAGAAGAATAACAAAACACTGTTTAAAAAAGATTTTTTTACAATTAATAATGAAGTTGAGGAATTAATCAAAAAAGGCTATGAAGATGGAAAATTAGAGCAAGAAAAGATAATATTAGAATCAATTCAAAATGGGACTTTTAACAGTAGTAACAAAGAAATAAATAAGATGTGGCATATTTATAAAACTACGAATAATCAAAGAATTAAGAAAAAGCAGTTAACTAGAATATATAAACAAGTAAATCAAGCGGAAGTCACTTTTTTTAAAGTAAATGGTAGAAAGTTAAAGGCGTTGATTTCTGAAACAAAAGAGAATTTTGAAAAAGCTGAAATGTCAATTTTAAGATTTTCAAATGACCAATATAGAAAAATTATCTATGATGCTCAAGTGTATGCAAATACAGGTTCTGGTACGATACAACAGGCAGTTGATATGGCGACAAAGGATTTTCTTTCAAAAGGTATTAATAGCATTGAATATGTAAATGGAAACATGGTAAATATAGTATATTATGCAGAAATGGCAATTCGAACAGCGAATAAAAGGGCGTACTTACAAGGGGAGGGAGCGAAAAGGCAAGAATGGGGAGTTCATACAGTTTTAGTGCCAAATCGTGGTGGAGGGTGTCCATATTGTATTAAATTTCAAGGCAGAGTTTTTATTGATGATGTGTGGAGTGGTGGAACAGCAGAAGAAAGCAAAGAAACTGGTTATCCATTACTTAGTACGGCAATAAAAGCAAAATTATTTCATCCAAATTGCAAAGATACGATAGTTACTTATTTTCCTGAAGTTAGCACAACGCCAATTTCACCAACAAAAGAAGAATTGCAACAAAAGATAGAAAACTACAAAAAAGAGCAGAAATTAAAGTATATTGACAGAAATATAGATAAATACAAAAGATTAGAGCAAGGAAGTACTGACAAAGATAATGTGGCAAAATACCATAACAAAAGAATAGAGTGGCAGGAATACAAAAAGAGATTTAAAGAAAATCGAGAACTTACATATAATGAATTTCAAACTGAAAAGAAAAATTTTGTTGATATAACAAAAGATTTTATTGAAAAAGATAAACAAGATTATATTCTAACAAAACAAAACTATTACATTGATAAAGATAAAAATAAGTATATAGTAGATGGAAAGAATGTTGTGCTTGAGCCAACAAAAAGAGAAATAGAAGTTGCAAAGTTGTTAGGACAGAGGATTGGCGGGCAAATTAACATTATACCTAGGGTAAATAAACCAGAAAGTATCAAGACCCCAGACTATATCATTAATGATGAAAGATTTGATTTAAAGCAACTAACTGGTGGTGGAAAGTACACAATACAAGGAAACTTGAAAGGAAAAGAAGAACAAGCAAATAATTTTATAATAGATATAACAAATGCAAAACTAGATAATGGCGAAGCTGAAAGGCAGATAAGAAATATTTATCAATCAAAGCATTATTTATGGGTTGATAAAATATTCCTTATAAGAGAAGACAATATAATAAAAGCATATAGAAGAAAAAAATGAAGGCTAACTGCGAACCTAGAGGTTCTCAACTAGCCTTCTAATAAATATTTATTAACTTAATTATACCATAAATTAGGTTAATAATCAATAGTTTATGTTAAAAAATATAAAAAATTCTATAAATTTGAAAGGTGGTGAGAACATGGAATTGAAGGTCAAAGAAGAGTTTAGGGACAAATATACTGGAGAAATATATCCAGCTGGAAAAATTCTAAAGGTCTCAAAAGAACGAGCAGAAGAACTTTTGAAATCAGCTTATGTGGTTGTTGAAACTGCAAAGCCAAAAACTAAAAACAGCGAAAAGTCTGATACAGCTGATACAGACAAAGACGAATAATGAGAGCCAATTTGGTTCTTTTTTATACTCCAAACACTGAAGAGGGTAAAAGCATGTGCAAATATAGTCAATTCAAGACTTTAAAAAGTTAAATGGAGGTAGTGAAAATGGAAGGTCAAGAAACGAATCAAAACAATGCCCAAAACACTGCGGGGCAAACAAACCAAAATGCGAATCAACCAGCTAGTAATTCTAATGAAATTGATTATAACAAAATTCAGGAAATGATAGATGGGAGAAATGCGAAAACAGAAGATAGTATTTTAAAAAGCTATTTTCAAAAGCAAGGCTTGAGTCAAGAAGAAATGGAAAGTGCAATCAATAGCTTTAAGACACAGAAAGCAAATCAAGCAAATGCTCAAAATAAAGAGTTGTCAGATGTACAAGCCTCTTTGCAAAAAGCACAATTGGAAAATCAGAGATTGAAGATAGAAAAAAAGGCTTACGATTTTATAGATGATTTGAATATCGATAATAAAACCATGCCATATCTATTGAAAATGGCTGATTTGAATAGTTGTGTTGATAAAGATGGCAACGTATTAGATGAAACTTTAAAAACAGCGTTGCAAAAGGTCGTTGATGATGTACCAGGACTAAAGAAACAGGTTCAAGGAACGGTGGGCATCACAGTTGGCGCTGACACCAACAATGGAACAAATTCAAATAATAATACATTTGATTTTGGTTTTACTGGTGTAAGACCTAGAAAACAAAATTAATAGGAAAGGAAGGTAAATGATAATGGCATTTACAAAATCAAATTTAAATTATGCGAAAGAGTATTCGCAAGCATTGGCACAAGCGTATCCATATACTTTGTATTTTGGAGCGTTATGGAGTGCCACAAAACCAGATGTTAAATTTTTAAATAACAATACGGTTATTTTACCAAGTTTAAGTGTAAAAGGAAGAGCAAATGGAGATAGAGATACAATCGGTTCATTTGCTAGAAATTTCAACAATGCAGAGGAGTCTAAAACATTAAAAACTCACAGAACTTGGAATACATTAGTACATCCAAGGGACATTGACGAGACAAATCATGTGGCATCAATCCAAAACATTACTCGAGTAATGAACGAGGAACAAAAATTTCCAGAAATGGATGCTGAAATGATTACAGCTTTATATAAGCTAAAAAATACAAAAGAGACAATAACAGCAGATGATGTGTTGACTACTGCAAATGTATTGACTAAGTTTGACAAATTAATGGACAAGATGGATGAAAAAAGAGTTCCAGCGGCAGGAAGGTTGTTGTATGTTGATACTTACACCAAAACATTGATTGATACTGCAAAAGATGTTGTAAGACAATCTGGAAATCAAGTTTTAGGAAGAACCGTATCAAGAATTGATGAAGTTGAAGTGATTGGTGTTCCAACAACTGCAATGAAATCGGAATATACATTGAGTGCAACAGATGGATTTTCAGTTGCAACAGGTGCCAAAGATGTAAAAATGTTATTGGTACATCCTAGTGCTATTATTCCAGTCATTACTTATGATTTTGCAGAACTAGGATTGCCAAGTGCTTTGTCACAAGGTAAATATACATATTTCGAAGAATCTTTTGAAGATGTATTTATTTATGAGAAAAAGCATGACGGTATTCAATTCTATATTGAAAAAACGGCGTAGGAGTGATTGCGTATGAGTTATGCAGATAAGACTTATTACCGAAATACCTATTTAGGAATAACAATTTCTGACAATGAAATAGAAAAGAAGTTGAAAGAAGCAAGTAGGCATATTGATACTTTGACATATAATCGTATTGTTGGTAAGGGCTTTGAAAACCTAACAAAATTCCAGCAAGAGATTATACAAGAAGTTGTATGCAAACTTGCTGATTTTGAATTTGAAAATGCAGATGTTTTGAAAACGGTGCTTTCTAGTTATTCAATTAATGGTGTATCAATGAATTTTGGTGCCAATTGGAATGTTGAAATTCAAAATGGGGTGGCGATTCCAAAGGATTGTTATTGTTTGCTAAGTCAGACGGGATTGACTTGTAGAAATTTGAGGTGTTAAGATGATTTATCCAAGTTTAGTAAGAAAAGAAGATTGCAAAACAGATATAAAAGTTGTTTTATATGCGGAAGGAACGTCAGAAGAAGGAGAGCCAATTGTTGCTTTGGAAAGTGATTTGAAATGCAATTATCAGGACAAGGCAAAAAGAGTATTGACAGCAGAAAAGGTGCTGATTACATTGGTTGGAAAGGCTTGTTTTGCCGGCGATATTGCTCCCAATCTTCCCGTTATTTCTGGCGGACAAGTGACTATATTTGGAGAAACTCGATATATATATCAAGGAACAAAAGCAAGAAATCCTGATGGGACTGTGAATTATACCGAATTGGAGATAATGTGATGAAAACAGTAAGTTCTAAGATTAAATTGAATATGCCGAAAATCAATCAGTTAAGAAAAGCTACGATTACAGCATTAGAAAAGACTGCAGATAGCTTGCACACGGAGGTTATACAAGAACAAGTAATGCCTTTTGATACAGGAAATTTGCAAAATGATAATACTTTTGTGGATTATTCAAATAGTAAGCAAGGAAGAGTAAGCCTGGTTAGTTCCACGCCTTATGCTAGAAGGGTGTATTTTCATCCGGAATATAATTTTCAAACAAAAGAAAATGCACATGCAAAGGGAAATTGGTACGAAGATTGGATAAGTGGAAAAAACAAGGAGTTTTGCAAAGAGGCATTTACAAAATTCTACAAAAAGGAGGCTGGTTTATGACGTTAGGGTTAGCCGATATAAAAGACTGGTTGAAAAGGTTGGATACTAAAACTGTTTCTGATGTTTGTAAAATGTCTATTAAGGAATTGAATCAAACGATTGTGAAGGAATTGACAAATAAGAGTTTGATTGCAGATTATATTTATATAGGTAAGTTAGATAATAAGAAAGAAAAATCAATTGGAATATATCAATTGAAAAGAAGTAATCCACCTAACATTGCGATAGGTGGATTTTCCAATACAAAGATAATGGAGAAATCGATTAGTATTTTAATTCATTGGAATAAAAATGCAAAAGAAACAGAGTTAAAAGCGTATGAGATTTATTACAAATTGCTTTGTTTAAGAGATTTCAAAATAAATAATAGGAAAGTAAATTTTATTAAGTTGCTTGTACCTGAACCGATAGATGTTGGAACAGATAGTTCAAACGTCTACGAAAGGGTAATTGAAGCAACTTTTTATTATGAAAAGGAGGAATTATAATGCCAAAGGTAACAAGTGGAGTATATCCAGTTTTTGATAATATATTTAAAATTGGAACAAAGGGAAGAACCTCGACAGCAGAGGATATGAAAACAATTGCGGATTGTGAAACATTTTCTTTGTCAATGGATAATAATGTTGAGGAATGGACGCCGATGACGACAGAAGGCTGGATTCGTAGAATGCAGACTGGTAAAGGCTTTTCAATTAGTGTTTCCGGAAAAAGAAATGTTGGTGATGATGGAAATGATTATGTGGCAAGTAAATTGTTTTCAACAGGCCAAGCAGTAGAAACAAAATTTGAATGGGAGTTTGCGGACGGAACTATCATAAGTTTCGATTGCATTATTTCTGTGTCAAATGCAGGTACAGGAGATAGTACGAATGTGGCTGGTTTAGAGTTTGAAGTTATGTCAGACGGAAAACCAACAGTAACGCCAGCAGTGTAGTAATAATCATAAAAAACTTGACAAAGAAATAAAAAAATGCTATAATATATATAGCTTAAGCAAATAAGTTGCGCAAAACTTAAATGCACATAAAAAAGACTAGGAGTACCATTCCTAGTCTTTTTAAGTATTTGTTAATCTTCGTTATCGTTTGCAATTAAGTAAAGAATAACTAATATTAACAACTTTAATAAGTTGCGCATACTTAAAAATGCACCTCCTTTCCTCCTTGAGCAAAGGATAAAAATATTATATAATTATTACAATAAATTGTCAAATAATGTAAAATAAGTATTGCAATTTTGATAATGTTAGATTATAATTGTAGTAGTTTTTATATAAGGGGGAAAATTGTGGAACAAATAGAAACGAAAACGAAATTTTGTAAATTTTGTGGGCAAAAAATACCAGCAGATGCTGTGGTGTGCATACATTGTGGAAGACAAGTAGAGGAGTTGAAGAGTGATAAAAATGACAATATTATCATAAATAATTCAGCTTCTAGCGCATCTACAAATTCGAATACTAGAAAAAAGAAGAAGTATAATCTTTTACTTGATTTAATCTTAATTTTTTTTACATGCGGATTGTGGTTCTTTTGGATGTTAATGCGTCCGAAATATGAATATTGATTAAATTTAAAAAAATACGAGAAACATCAGAATAATCTGGTGTTTTTTTATTATGAAAAGGAGAAAATTTAAAATGAGTGTTTTAGATATTAGTTCAAGGCTAGGCAAAGAGAAACCAACTTTAAAAATAGCAGAAGGAAAAATATATGAAATTGATAATTCTGCTGACTTATTTTTGGAAATGAACGAAAAATTAGACAAAAGCAATTTAAATGTAGGGCTATTTTACGAAATTATAGAAAAAGTATTGGGAAAAGAGGCTTTGAAAGAAATAAAAGCAATGAAGTTAAGCTGGCAAGAATTGATGACAATTTTGACGGCAATTATGGCTCAAATTCAAGAGATTTCTCTGGAGGAAATGGAGAAACGATTTCAAAAATAGTCAAAAGAATGATGTTTATTATGATTTGTATGAAGACTGGGATTTGATTGAAAGTTCGATAGCCCAACAATATGGAATTAGAATAAGAAAAGAAATTCAAACAATGGATTGGGCTGAATTGAGTTCTTATATTAGTGGACTGAATGGAGAAACATCTTTGGGAAATATTATCAGAATTAGAAGTGAAAAAAATCCAGATGCACTAAAAAATTTTTCTCAGAATGAATTGAAAATCAGGAATGAATGGCTAAGTAAAATGGCTTCACAAATTAATAAAGAAGACTATAAGCAAACAATGGAAAGTATCAAAAATATGTTTATAGGTATGGCAAGTAAGGGAGATGACAGAAAATGATTGAGATTAGATGTCCGATTTGCAATCATTTACTAATAAAAGCAAATGATTGCAAGGGCGAAATAAAATGTACAAAGTGTAAAAAAATTATAAAGATAGATACAAATAATAAAGACAGAGTGAGTCGCACCAAAGAGTAGCGAACCGTACCTGCTAGAAAGCAGGTGAAGTAATTGAGTACAAATGTAGGAGAGATTGATTTAGAGTTATTACTTAATAGTAAGCAATTTCAAAAACAATTAAATGGTATAAAAGGACAAGCAAATTCTGCATCTAGTGCACTAACATCTTCTTTTAAAAAAATGGGAGCAGCAATTGTGGCTGCTTTTTCTGTAAAAAAAATAGTAGAGTTTAGTAAGGCATGTATTGATTTAGGTTCAGATATGGCAGAAGTAGAAAATGTTGTTGATACCGCTTTTCCGCACATGCAATCACAAGTAGACAGTTTTGCTAATTCTTGCATAGAAAGCTTTGGATTGTCAACTACTGTTGCTAAGAAGTATTTGGGTACATTTGGAGCTATGTCGAAGGCTTTTGGATTTACAGAAAATGCAGCGCTTGAAATGTCGGAGACGCTAACTGGACTTGCTGGGGATGTAGCATCTTTTTACAATATGTCGAGTGATGAGGCATATACAAAGATAAAATCAGTATTTACAGGAGAAACAGAAACTTTAAAAGAGTTAGGCGTTGTTATGACGCAAAATGCGTTAGACCAATACGCTTTGGCAAATGGTTATGGAAAAACAACTGCTAAGATGACAGAGCAAGAAAAAGTTGCTTTAAGGTATGCTTTTGTTCAAGAACAGTTGAGTTTAGCGTCTGGAGATTTTATAAAAACACAAGGAAGCTGGGCTAATCAAACTAGAATATTAACACTAAGATTTCAAGAGTTTAAGGCTACAATTGGACAAGGTTTAATCAATATTTTCACACCAGTGATACAAGTTATTAATGTAGTATTGTCTAAATTGCAGGTTTTGGCAAATGCTTTTAAAAGTTTTACGGATTTTATTACAGGAAACAAAAATAAATCTACTGGTGGAGTAGGTTCTGTTGCGAATGATTTATCAAACGTTACTGACAATGCTAATGATGCTTCTAGCGCAGTAGGGGGAATTGGCAGTAGTGCTAAAAAGACAGCTAAAGAATTGAAAAAATCACTTGCTGGATTTGATGAAATAAATAAATTGGATGATAATTCTGATTCAAGTAGTGGTTCAGGAGGAGTAGGTGGCGTAGATTTTGGTACAGCTGATTTATCAGATGCAGTTGAAAACAGTATATCTGCTTTAACACCATTTATAAATAAGTTACAAGAATTAGCGAATATATTTAAAGAAGGCTTTAAAATAAGTTTTGGAGATACAAATTTTGATGGCATATTAGGGCATTTAAATAACATTAAGAAGACCTTAATTGATATATGGACAGACCCAGCTGTTTTAAATTCAGCGAATAATTGGGCGAATACTTTAATGTATACATTAGGACAAGTAACAGGGGCTGTGGCTAGAATTGGTGTAAATATTGCAGAATTTTTTGTTGGAAGTATTGATAAATATTTATCTCAAAATACAGGTAGAATTAAAAATTTTATTATCAATATGTTTGATATTTCAAGCGAAGGTATGACTATAACAGGAAATTTTGCGCAAGCATTAGGTGAAATTTCAGATGTTTTTAGTAGTGATACAGCTAAACAAATAGGGGCTAATATTCTTGCTATGTTTGCGAATCCTTTTATGAGCGCAATAGAATTGTGTTCAAAATTTGTAGTAGATATACAAAGTATATTAATGCAACCGATTATTGACAATAGTGATAAAATTAGGGAAGCAATCGAAAATACTTTAACACCAATTGAAACAATTACAGGGACGTTGTCAGAGGCATTTACTTATATAGGTGATAAATGTAATGAGGTATATGATACGTATTTACATCCATTTTTTGAAAGTTTGAAAACAGGAATTAGCGATACGTTTGGTAAATTTCTAGATGTTTATAATGAATACATCGTTCCATTTTTGGATTATGTGGCAAACGGATTTAATGACTTATGGGAACAGCATTTAAAGCCTTTGGTAGACAAATTGGGTGAGTTTATTGGTTCAATTATTGAGTTGCTTCAAATGTTATGGGAAAATTGGCTGAAACCTTTGATTGATTGGATTATTGAAAATGTTATTCCAAAGGTAGTACCTATACTTGAAAGTATTTGGGATACTGTTTCAAGTGTATTTGGTTCAATTGCAGATACAATTGGTGGAATTATAGAAACTTTAACAGGGCTGATTGATTTTATTGTTGGCGTGTTTACTGGAGATTGGGACAAGGCTTGGGAAGGTATAAAAACGTTTTTTAGTGGAATATGGAACACGATGAAAGGTATTGTTTCAACAATATGGAATGCAATTAAAGGAGTTATAAGCATAGGTATAAATGCAGTAAAAGCGACAATTTCTACTGCACTGGAAGCAATTAAATCGATTTGGAATAGAGTTTGGACAGCATTGAAAACAACCGTAACAAATATTTTTCAAGGCATCTGGAATGCCATTAAGGGAGTGATTAATTCAATTCTTAGTGGAATTGAGGCAATGGCAAATGGAATTGTGCGAGGTGTTAATAAAATAATTGATACATTGAATAATTTGCAGGTCCATATTCCAGATTGGGTACCGATGTTTGGCAACAAAACGCTGGGATTCAATATCAATCACATGGGTGAAGTTAGTTTGCCTCGATTGGCGCAGGGTGGATTTGTAAAAGCAAATACGCCACAGCTTGCAATGATTGGTGATAATAAAACACAAGGCGAGATTGTTGCGCCAGAAGGCAAAATGTTGGAAATGGTGCTAACTGCGTTGAAATTGTTTAAAGCACAAGAAAATAACAATCGCGCACAAAATGGAGATTTTACAATAGAGAACAATATTATTCTGGATGGAGAAGTGATACAAAGAAGTCAGTCAAAAAGAAATAGCAAAATGAATTTGGCAACAAATGGGAGGTATGCATAATGGTTTATAATGGCGAATTATTAAGGTTGAATGGAAAATCATTTCGATGTATAACAGCGTATAAAGTTGGAAGGAACAAGTTGTGGAGTTCGGATACAGGGCGAAATATGGCAGGAAGCATGAAAGGAACTTTGGTTGGTAACTTTCCCAAAATTATGCTTGAAATTGAACCTCTGGAGGCGGAAGAAATGGCAGAGTTGGAGAATATCTTTGACTCTGCTTTTATTACGGTTGATTATTATAGTGCAAAGTATAAACGTATGTGCAGGGGACAATTTTATGCAAATGACTATGAAGAAGATTTGTTTTTGGCATTGTTTCCAAGAATGAAGTACAAACCATTTACGGTCAATTTGATTTCTTCAGAAAGTGAGGCTCATCATGTTAAATTGTAGTAGTACTTTTAAAGAAAAAATGAAAGTGCATGGCAAGCAAATCAATGTCTTGTTGGAATTTGATAATGAAGCATTAGACAAAAACAAAGTTGTGAGCTTGGAGCAAACGATAAATGGTGAAATGTTTACATCAGTTTGTAGATTACTGACTTTAGAAGTAGAGAAAAACAAATATGCAACACAAAATGAGTTGTTATTGGTAAAAGATATTCATACAAGAACTGTGAAATCTTTAATGCAAACAAGAGTTAAATATCTAAGCGGGATGTATGAAAATGCTGATATTGCGAAAACATCGGAAGTAAATGTAAAAGTAGGTGTGCGATTAAGTGATGATGAAGCTTACGAATATGTTGATTGGGGCAAGTTTGTTGTTTATGAATTAAAAGACTGTGTGGATACGAAATCGTATAAGCTAACCTTGTATGATTACTTAATTGATACACATATAAAATATAGTGATAGTCCGTTAAATTTAAATTTTAATTCTGGAACAATAACAGTTAAAACGTTATTGCAAGCAATTTGTAATAAATTTGGTTTTATACTAAAAACAACAACTTTTACTAATTCAAGTAAAATTGTAGATACAGATAAATTTTCTAATTTGGATGTGACTTACAGAGATATTTTAGATGAAATAGCATGCGTGACAGGTGGATTTATTAAGATATTCAATAAAGACTTGTATGTAGCTTATCCGCAAAAAACGAATCAAACAATTGATGAAACTGATTTAAAAAGTCTTGATATTGGAAATAAAGTTGGGAATTTTAATACACTTGTTTTGTCGAGAAGTCCACAAGAAGATAACATATATTACCCAACAACAATTCCAGAAAATGAAAGAGTGGCTATCAGAATTGAGAATAATCAGATTATGGATTCTCATAGAGAAGATTTTATTGTAAGTTTATACAATCAAATTAATAACTTGGAATATTATGTTTTTGAGTGTGAACATTACGGATTTAGTTATTATGAGTTTGGCGATATTGTTACAATTAAAGACTTAAATGGAAATTCATATAAAACAATTTTAATGAACGTTATTGATACAATCAATACGGGAATAACAGGCAAGATTTATTCAGATGAAACAGAATTTGCAGAAACAAAGTATGAATATGCATCAAGTGTTGAAAAGCGAATCAGAAATGCAGAAATTATTTGTAATAAGAATGAGGGAAAAATTCAATTGCTAGCAACCGAAAAAGTGGGAATAAACGAAATTATTGCTAGTATTAATATGTCTCCAGAAGAAGTGTCAATTGATGCATCAAAGATTAATTTCAATGGATTAGTTACAGCAAATGAAAATTTTAAAATTAATTTAGATGGCTCAATGGAAACAATAGCTGGAAAAATTGGCATTTTTGAAATAAAAAATGGAAGTTTGTATGTAAGAAGAAGTGATGGAATCGAATCGGAAATTAGTGAGAATGGTTTTCATATATGGAAGACAGAAAAGATAACTGAGGGTTCAAGCTGGACCACAAAATGGAATTATGTTGATATTACATCAGAAGAGATATTTGCACCGAAAGTAAGAATAAAAGATGCTGGTTATGCAGTATGTGGAACAAATACAGATCATACATATAAATTGCATTGGGATGGCTCAGGATTACAATGCTATGTTGATACAAGCTATGTTGGAACTGTAGGGTTAGCTAATAATGGATATGCGCCATTTTCAGGAGATATTCCGATTATTAATAGCATTACAGATAAAGGAAATGGGTCAATTGGCTGGAACTATTCAAATTTACATGTAAGTAATGGTGTCATTACTGGTTATTCAGCATAAAAGGAGGAGAAGTATGCAAAAAGGAATAAATTTGGCAAGTCGTGATTTCAAAAACAATGTGATAGGATTAATTAATGATTCGAGTTTGCCACCAATTTTGATTAAATATATTTTGAATGATTTAGTAAATGAAACAAATATTGCAATGGAAGATATGATTCAAATGGAATATAAAAAATTTCAAGAAGATTTAGAGCAAGAAGGAAAAAAGAGGTTAGCACAAAATAAAAGTAATTATAAGAAGAAAGATGGAAAGGGGGAAAAAGAGAAATGCCAAAATATACAAAAAACTTAAAACTTTTTAAGTGGGATATAGAAAATGAGAAGGATTTAAATTCACAGTTTAATTTAGAGAAAAATACAAATGAGAATTTAGACAAGATTGATGAAACAATTGATTGTATTGATACAGACATAAATGCTATAAAAAAATCTTTGTACGGTGCTAAAATAGTAGAAGCAACACCGATTGACAATGAAAGTGAATGGAATGGATTCTATACCAAAGATGGTGAATTTCAACAGGCTACAGATAAATTTCATAAAACGTATTGGGTGAAAGGTCTAGAGAGTATTTCTGTAAAAAATTATGCAGGTGGAAATTTGCCGTTAGCGTTATTTTATAGTGGTAGTAATTTGTTAGAAGTATATACTCCTACTACGGGATGGACTAACTTATATATCGAATTGAATGTTCCGCTTGGAGCTACGAGAGTAGTTGTGAATGGAAGTGATTCTGTTACAAATATTAGTTTAAAAATGTTGACGTATAATATGTCTACAGATTATAAGAATGTATTGGAATTGGAAACAAAAACGACAAGTTTACAAAGTAAAACAGATTCAATGTTTAATTCATTATACGACAAAGACTACGTTGAAGTGCAAGATTTAGCGAATGATAATTTAGGAATTTATAGTACGAGTGGCGATATTATTAGCGCTAGTGTAGTGGGAAGATATCATCGATTGTTTGATGTTAGCAATGCTGAATCTGTTAGAGTAATATCGTATTTACCGACTGAGAATACAAATTTTCCAATTGTGATCTGGTTTGATGAGTCAATGTCAGTTATATCTTGTGAGTATTCGCAATATAGTTGGCAATTAAAAGCACAAGATTTTAATGTCCCATCTGGGGCGAGTTATGCTGGTGTTAATACTTGCGATAAGCTAGAATATATTACATTTCATGTTTATAAGTATGATACATCGTATAAAGTACGTGAACATATCGAAGCGTTAGAAAACGGACAACTTAATACAAATTTATATGACTATGAAATTGCGTGTTTAAATCAGAGATTGACAAAAAACGAAAAGATGAATGATTTTGAGTATTCTGCTTTTGATAAATCCTATTTTGTGATTACAATTGATGATGCTAATAAGTATTTGCCAGCTATGTATGATTTATGTCACGAATTAAATATACCATTATCGCCAGCTATTATTACGAGCAATCTCAATGTTGTACATCCGACTGCTAACAATAGAAGTGTGAAGGATATTTGCGATTTAGTAGTAGAAGACGGAGGAGAAATTTTGGCGCACTCTGCAAAATTTATTGTTGATTCTAGTACAGAAGAAGATTATATTGACGTGTTTAAGAAGCCAAAGCAAGTATTAGAAAATTTGGGATATACAGTCCGTGGCATTATTACAGCAGGTGGGGAAAATTATTTGGAGAATGATGTTCGTTTGGATAATTGCTCAAGGAAATATTATGATTATTCTGATAGAAACGGACTTATGACTTCAAAGGCTTATTGGCATCCACGCTGGTGGATTGGTGATTATCAAATGGAGGGTGCAAAATCTTATATCGATAAGGCTATTACGGATAAAAGTTTCGTGGTTATGGCGATGCATGGCTCTGATAATAGTTCAAGTATGGACTATATTGATAATATTCGAGAATTGCTAGAATATATGATTGCGAAAGGTTCGGATAAGCTAGAAATAACAACATGGGCGAATGTATATGATAGGTTTAAAAGTTCTAAGCTAGAGGAACGTATTAAGCAGTTAGAAGCAAGGCAAGAATAAAATGAGGAGGAATAGTTAATATGGAGAAATCTTTTGAAACAGAGGTTTTGTCAAGGCTTGCTGTAATTGAAAGCAAACTTGATGGCTATAAAGATATAAAAAAAGTAGCGTATGAAGCTGATAATTTGAGCAAAGAAAATGCAGAGGATATAAAAGAACTTCAAGATAAACTTAAGTGGCTTTCTAGAACAACGGTCAGTGCGATTATTACTGGTGTTGTTGGAATTGTCTTTTTATTTATAAAAATAGGAATGGGGGTAAATTAGTTATGAAAATATCAAAAGGAACGATTGTAAGAACGATATTATTGTTGATTGCAATAATCAACATGGGATTACAACACTTTGGAATAGATGTAATCAAAGTAGATGAATCAGAAATTGCTAGTTTAGTTGAGTACATAATTGAAATAGCAATTATCGTAGTTGGATTTTGGAAGAATAACAGCTATACAGATGAAGCAATTAAGGCAGATGAGTTACTAAGAAGAATGAAGGAGGAGAAATAGTTATGGATAATGAAGAATTTATGAAAAAATGTATTGAATTAGTGAGAGATTATACAAATGAGCATTTAGACAAGTCAGATAATAAGCAAATAACAAACGAGGATGTATTTGTGGTTTGGAGTTGCAAAACATTGCAGAATAGTAAAGCATTGCTAAGTACAAAGCTGTTTGACGGAATGTATTATGAAATTACGCTAAACGGAGATAAGAAAGAAATTTATTTTGGTGCATATAAGAAGTTTGAAAATAGATGTATCAAGATAGAAAGTGAGGAAAAATAGTTATGGATGAGGAAAGTGTTGAAACAATGGAACTTGCAGAGGAAGACGCAAGAGGGGAGGAAAACGAATGAATATTATAGAGAAATTATTGACGATTAATCCATATTCGCGACCACGGAACAAAGCTACAGTCAGTAAAAAATATTTTAGTTCACTGGGTTGGAAATGCTGGTTCAAGTGCTATGGCAAATCGAAATTATTTTGAAAGTTGCAAAACAAAGAAAATTTATGCCAGTAGCCAATACATAATTGGATTACAGGGAGAAGTTATAAGAGATATTCCAGAAAACGAGGTCGCTTATCACGCAGGCAATTTGACAGTAAATAGAAATTCAATAGGAATTGAGTGTTGCCACCCTGATTGGAACGGTAAGTTTAATAGTGCTACATACAATAGTTTGGTTGAATTGTGTGTAGATTTGTGTAGAAGATATCATTTGACTGCAAACAACATTATAAGACACTATGATGTAACTCGAAAAGAGTGTCCGAAATACTACGTAAAAAATCAAAATGAATGGGAAAAATTCAAAGCTGACGTGGCGAGTAGATTAGGACAAGGGAACGTAGCGACATCTGTGTCGGTAGCATCTAATGAAAATAAGAAAGGAGAAGATGAAGAAGTGAGAGTTTATCAAAATGGAAGTACGAAAGAAATTGTTTATTCAGATACAGATTGCAAAATTAAGTTAGGTAGTTTGTCAGCTTATGAGAAATGCGATTGTCTTGGAATTTTTAATAATAAAGCAATGGTAAGATACCAAGTGGGCTCGACAGGAAACTATAAAATTGGATTTGTTGAGTGGCTTGGGGGAGTGAAATAAAAATAATAGGGGGGCATAGCGCCCCCCACATTGTTAGTGCAAATTATTAAATTAATCCTTTTTCTCTTTTGTAGGTATAACCTCAAAAATATGCATCAGTTCTATCCAGAGCCCATCATCTATACGAATACGCGCTGGCTCTAGCTTATGTTGCTCATCAGGAGCAGAAAAAGTTGCATATCCATTTTGGGTGTGGATATACAGCTTATATGTTGGACGTATATCTTTAACTAAGAGAAAAAAGTCAAACATATACTGCCCAAGCGGATTCTGTGCATTCTCTTTTACCCGCACTAACAATTCCTTGTGCGGAGTAAAAATTTTTTTAGCTGCTTTAACTTGTTTTTTTAACTCTTCCATAAACTTTACCTCCTTAAAGAATTTTCTAAAAATTTACATAATACTATAATAACATGTTTTTTTGTAAAAATCAAGATTAAATTTTAAAAAGATATTGACATATGTAAATATATGTGTTATAATAAAATACATCAAATGTAAAAAATTAAAATTCCAAAAAAGCTAGTAAATTGTAGTGATTTACTAGCTTTTTACATTTATTTTTTATATTCAATAATATGTTGTGGAATAGTAGTATTTTCTATACTGCTTAAATCAATTGAATTATTTATAATTTATATATTACTTTTTTTGTTTATAAATATAAATGAATATGAAAAAGAGCGCGAGGACGAAGAGAATGGGCTATCAGAAGAAGATATAAAAGAACTTTATGAAGAAGTAAATAAAAAAAGACCAAATTAGTATTACTAATTTGACTTTTTCTTTGAGCACCCGCAACTTTTTATGTCGCCCCTTAAAACCGCTGAAAATGGAAATTCTTTGAAGTTACCACAATCGCATTTAAAAAGTGCTAGTCTTTGATTACGAGAATTTGATTTATTCAAATCTTCGATTAGCGTAAGTTTGTTAAATTTTTGTCCAATATAGTCGTTGATGTTATGTTTTACTATGCAACCACAGCTTTTTATACTGCCCTTTAATACGGGCGCAAGTGGAAGTTCTTTAACATTTCCACAGTCGCATTTAAAAAGTGCTAATCGTTGTGTTGCTGCGTTTGTTTTATTCAAAATTTCAATTAAAGTAAGTTTGTTAAATTTTTCACCAATATAATTGTTTATAATAGGGTCCAAATATTTGTGCTCTAGATATTTACGATAATTTATAGCATCTTTCTTGTTGTCAAAAGATTTCTCATAAGAATGCCCCAGAAAACGTAATCTTGCTATCCATTTTTTTCTTTTTTCATCCCAAAAAACACCAGTTATACCACTTTTGTTGTTAGACTGCATTAATGAAATAAAATTACCAAGACTCATTTTTTTATTGGACTGATAACAACCACAACTTCTTACTTTTCCAGTGAATACTAGTGAAAAGCGTGCTTCTTTAACATTACCACAATCACATTTAAAAAGTGCTAATTGATAGTTGTGAGAATCTAATTTATTTAAATTTTCAATTAATGTAAGTTTGCCGAATTTTTGACCCACATAGTCATCGATGTTATGTCTTTTTTTGTTGTTGCATTTTACTTCATATTGTATCTTTCTTTTTGAACACCCACAACTTTTTGAATTTCCTACTAAAACCGCTGAAAATGGGAATTCTTTGAAGTTACCACAATCGCATTTGAAAAGTGCTAGTCCTTGATTACGAGAATTTGTTCTATCCAAATCTTCGATTAACGTAAGTCTTCCGAATTTTTGTCCAATATAGTCGTTGATGTTATGTCTTTTTTTGTTGTTGCATTTTACTTCGTATTGTATCTTTCTTTTTGAACACCCACAACTTTTTCTGTATCCGTTTAAAACAAGCGAAAACGGAATTTCTTCAACATTTCCACAATCACACTTGAAAAGTGCTAGTCTTTGACGATGAGAATTTAATTTATTCAAATCTTCGATTAGCGTAAGTTTGTTAAATTTTTGACCAATATAGTTGTTGATGTTAGGCTTTGCTATGCAACCACAGCTTTTTATGCTACCTTTCAAAACAGATGAAAACGGAATTTCTTCAACATTTCCACAATCACATTTGAAAAGTGCTAGTCTTTGACCATGAGAATCTGATTTATTCAAATCTTTAATTAAAGTTAGTTTGTTAAATTTTTGTCCGATATAGTCATTAATTTTACTTTTAGTACTATGCCCTTGTTTTCTTAAACACCCACAACTTTTTCTATATCCTTTTAAAACAGGTGAAAACGGAATTTCTTCAACATTTCCACAATCACACTTGAAAAGTGCTAGTCTTTGACGATGAGAATTTAATTTATTCAAATCTTCGATTAGCGTAAGTTTGTTAAATTTTTGACCAATATAGTCATTAATGTTATAATTTTTCATATCGATTCCCTTTTTTCTGATTCTGCTTTTATCATTTAAAGTGTTCTACTATATTTATATTATTTTTTTTATTGCCACTGCTGTGTCTGGATTTACGTTTTTAAATTGTCCGTCTTCTACATATATCCCACCAGCTTCATATACATCATAATTGTTTTTCTCAAATAAGTCAATTAACATTTTATTTAATTCTGTAGTTAAATTGAAAAATTCATCATCATCCGCAACGGAATAGTCATCATCATCAAAGTGTTTTTTGAATAAATAGTCTTTTACTTCTTCATCAAAAGTATTTAAATCAATAACAATTTTATTTTCGTTCTCTTCTGTTTCAATATATCCTTCAAACGCTTGTTTTACTAATAATTCTTTATTCATATTAATACCTCCTAAAATATTTTATTTTATTAATTTTAAAATTTCTGGCAATTTATTTTTGATATTTTCATTATTAATTATGCTCATAAATTCTTTTGTTTCACCAGTATAAACTATTTTTGTACACTCAGCAACTTGTTCTCCATCATGTCCATAACCTTTGTCAATTCCTTCAAATATATTGATTTCCGGATATTCGCTGATTGGGTGGTCCTTGATATAATTTGTAAATTCTTCAATTCCTTCCTCTGTTAAAGTGAAACAAGAACAGCCATCTAGTATATATCCGTTTTCTACAGCATATTCTTTAACTAGATTATCAAGTGCGACATCATATTCATTTGTACCATAGTTGTATTTTTCTTCTAAGTCGTTGTATTCTTGAGTATCTGATATTTTATCAAAGCAAATATCAAACCAGCCAGCTAATCCACTTTTGTGTTCTTTTCCTTTAAAATCGTTCTTCCAATCAAATCTAAAATACAACATGTTCAATACCCTCTTTCTCTTAACTCTAAATATAGTATAGCATAGTCGGTACGACTTGTCAATACTTTTTTTAATTTTTTTTATTTTTTCTAATTATAACTTCATTGTCTTTTAATTCAATAAGTGCTTCCTTGTCTTCTTCTGTAAATCCTAGCTTTTTTGCCCAGGGAACTGGCAGTGTTATTCTAGTAGAAGCAAATCCGTTTCCGTTTTTACCCCAAATTATTTTTACGTTTCTTTTATTTTTATCCATAAAATTTCCTCCTTGACATTTTTTGTATTCTGTCTTATAATTATCAGAGTAGAGGAGGGCTTAATACCCTCTCTCATCTAAACCTTGTAGAATTAATTCATATTGTTGATGATTGTGTTTAATTCTACGTTTTAGCGCTTGTTTTCGTTGGTAGCGGTCAAGCGCTTTTATTAACAGTTTTAACATATCTATCACCTCGCTTTCACTTAAGATAAATATATTATAGCATAGTCGGTACGACTTGTCAATACTTTTTTGCAAAAAAGTTAAAATTATCATACACATAAAAATATAGTTTGTCAAAAGTAAAAAACTGCTACAAACTACATTGACAGATTTGGCGAAATAGTGTACTATTAATATGTAATTAAGCTATCATAGAATGTAAATGAGTTATTGTAAATTCCGTACTCTTTTATTTCTGAATATTTTTGTAGCAGAATGTAAAAAATTTAACGCAAGAACAACTAGCTGAAATATCAGATAGTTTTAATTTAAAGATAGTCGAATGTAAATAAAGCACTCAATTATTGTTCTGATATTGTTGAATTTGTGTTAATATAAGTATCATAGAATGTAAATGTGTCACGCAGAATTTATCCGTTTTGGATCTAATGATTTTAATATAAATATAGTAGAAAGAATAAAAAACTATTGACAAAAATTGTTAAAATAGTGTATACTAAATTTGAATTAATCGAAAGATTATATACATTTTGCAAAGAAACATGTTATAAGACGTGTTTCTTTGTTTTTATAGTAATTTAAAGTATCGTAGAATGTAAAGTATAAGGGCAAATATTTTGTTTTGGGTACAATAATACATGCAAGCAAAAAATTAATATCGTTTATCATAGAATGTAAATTGCACTGTAAATACTGGTTTTGCTACTTCTGTGCTACATTTTAATTTAAATATCTTAGAATGTAAAGGATGCACGCGTAATTACAACATTTGAATTAGTTCTATAGTTTTAATGTAAATATAGTAGAAAAAACAAAAAAACATGTTGAAGGGCATGTTTTTGCTTTTTTTATTGTAGATTGACAATTTAAAATAAATATCTTATAATTATTGTGCGTAAGATATTTTTATTATATTTTCTTAATATAAAAAAGAAGGGGCTGTAAAAGTCCCTTCTAACTTTATAAATCTTTTTCTCTGTTCATGATATTTATCAATGAATCAATGATTCGACTAATCTCTAAAGCCTCATTCGAACTAAGACCATATTTGTCAACAGTTTTGTTTAGTTTCTTTTTCAAAGTTTCAATGTCTGATTTACTATAGAATAAGTCTTTGATATTAACATCAAGAGCATCAGAAATTTTTTCTAGTACGTTTACACTACAGTTATCTGTTTTATTGTTTTCAAGTTTCGTTAAATAAGAACGTGATAAATTCGTTTTCTCGCATAAATCAATTATGCTTAGATTCTTACGTTCTCTCAATTTTTTAATCACAAAAATAAGCATTGTTTTTTTACCTCTTGTCTTTAGTATTACCAAATAAATTTTAAAAATGAAAAAAATTTGACTCCTGGGAGGAGTCATTCTTAAAATAAATAAAGTTTCGAATGCGTTGAAAATAAAGAAACGCAGAGATTCGATATTTTGAAAGTATTGATATTACTAGCTTTTTTGTCGAATGATTGTTGTTGCAAAATGTAGTTTGAGGTATTATAATTGTAGTATAACAAAGAAACAGAGCAATATTGGGGGTATAAAATGAAGCAAAGAAATGAAGAAGAACATGTACTAAAAGAAAAATATTTCATGATGAAAGAATATACAGAAATATTAAGAGAATATTTGGGAGAACGTAGAGACATTACAAAGAAAGCATTCAAAATAGCGGGCAGAATTTATAGAAGAATCAAAAACGGAGCAACGATAGAGGAAATAGATAGATTTATTGATATGCTAAAAAGAAGTAATCGTGAATAAACTATTTTAACTTGACAATTTTTAGAAGAAATGATTTAATATAGATGTCTTAAATTTTCTATATTGTATTACTTTTTTTATGTTATATCCGTCTTAAATTAATAAGACGGATATAAACTTTTACTTGTCCAAAACTTGTCCAAAGTTTTCGAAAAGTACCGAAAAATATAGTATTTGATAGTAAGTAAAAATAACATAAAGTGCAGTGTTTTCAACCAATTAAGGAATATTTAGAAAAAGGTAGAAAATGGTTGACGTTGACTGTAAATCTGGCGACGAGAGTCTACGTTGGTTCGAATCCAACCCTGCCCACCAGCGTAAAATAAAACTGTACAAGTATTGAAAAAATCAATATTTTTAAAGTTTTATTTTTTTATATTGTAAATATTCTTGAAAATTTTTTATGTCACATTTTTTCTAACAAAAATGATCAAAAATTTTTTTTCTACTTTACAACCCCATTTGTTTATGATATGATAAAAAGGAATTTAATAAGGAATGATGAAAATATGAGGAAAAAAAAGTCGAAAAAATTTCTAATAAGAAGAATTCTGGCGATATTCATTCTACTCATTTTAGTTGTTATAAGTGGGGAGTTGGTTCAAGATTTATCAAATAAAAATCAACAAAAACAAACGCGTTTGCTTTATAATAATGAATTGGTTTCATTGATTCACCCAATTCAGCAAGAAGATGGCGTGATTTATCTGTCAGAAGAGGATGTAAAAACGATTTTTGATGACACAATTTATTACAATGTTGGTGATAAAGAGCTGATTACAACATTTAACAAACACGTTGCTGTCTTACATTTAGAAGAAACGCAAATGTTAGTCAATGATTCCAATATACAAATGCAAGGCAAATTGAAAGAATTTGACTCCCAAATTTATTTGCCATTAACCGATTTGGAAATTGTTTATGATATTGAAACAGAGTATGCCAAAAACACCAACATGGTGATTATGGATTCTACCGCGAAAGCAAAAAGTCGTGTCATGACAATGAAAAAAACGAAAGTAAAAGCACGAAAAGGTCCTTTTGCCAAAACGCTTGAAACTGTCAAACCAGGGGAATATTTGTATGTTATTGCAGAAGAAGGAAATCTGCAAAAAGTAAGAACAACAGCCGGCAATCTTGGTTATGTCAAATCCAAAAAAGTATTTAACAAAGAAGTGTTAAGAGAAGACTGGGTAGAGAAAGTTGTAGAAAGTAGCGACTTCCAAGATACGGATGAGTTATTTATCATCAATCAAGAAAATACCAAAGTGACCACCACATCTACTGCATTTGCAACTTATGCGCAAAGGAATAAAGTCATTAATGAAGTTTATGCAGCCATCATCCAAAGTGGAAAATATGCGGTATGCATTGATTTTCAGGAAATTGATGACATTCATTGCTTTTACCGATTTGTGATTGAGTTAACTCCGAAATTGAGAGAATCTGGAATGAAAGTGGCGTTGAAATTAAATCAGCAAATCGAAGAAGAAAAAATGAAAAATGTCGTAGATGTGTGTATCAGAGAGGATAAAAAGTAGAAAATGGAAAAGAAAACAAAGAAAATTATTTTAATTAGTTTAAGTGTTATTCTAGCAATTGTTATTTTGGCGATGATTGGGGCGATTCTATGGTATCAAAATGGAACCAAAGCAGTTGCCAAAGAAAATGGCGAAACCATTCAAGTTGAAATTCCAGAAGGTACTGGAACGATTGGAATCGCTGAACTTTTGGAAGAAAAACATGTCATCAAAAATGCCGATGTTATGAAAATTTATGCAAAAATCAACCAAGTTCAAAATCTGCAAGCAGGGAAATATGAATTCAATAATGCAGAAAACTTGGTAGCAATCGTATCTCACATCAAAAATGGCGAGGTTCTTAACGAGGAAGTCAAAATCACCTTTGTAGAAGGCAAAAACATGCGAAAAATCGCCAAAACAATTGCCGAAAATACGGTCAATACAGAAGAAGATGTTTTCAATTTGTTGGAAGATGAGGAATATATCAATTCACTGATTGAAAAATATTGGTTCCTAACAGAGGATATCAAAAATGAAGCGATTTATTATCCGCTAGAAGGCTATTTATTGCCAGATACTTATAGTTTTGAGAACAAAGAAGTTTCAGTCAAAACCATTTTTAATATCGTGTTAAATTACATGGACAAGTTTTTAAGCCAATACAAAGATAAAGTGGGAGATGACATTCATGAAATTTTGACACTAGCTTCTATTGCAGAATTAGAGGGAGTGAGCAACGAAGACCGCAAAGAAATTGTGGGTGTATTAAAACATCGTTTGCAAGAAAAAATGGCACTAGGAAGCGATGTAACTACATATTACGCCTTCAAAGTTGATATGGGAGAACGCGATTTAATGGCAAAAGAAATCAAAGCCGAAAATCCCTACAACACAAGAGGCCCTAATATGGAAGGTAAATTGCCAGTCGGCCCAATTTGCAATCCAAGCAAAGAAGCTATTCTAGCCACATTAGATTATAAGACAACTGACAATCTCTATTTTGTGGCAGATAAAAACAAAAAGGTGTATTTCACCAAAACGTATACGGACCATATTAATTTAATTGGCAAGCTAAAAGAAGAAGGCTTGTGGTATGAATATGAGTAATAAAAGGAGGGAAAAGAATGAAAAAATTAATCGTTTCATGCATGTTAATGATAGTAACATTTAGCGTATTTTATCCAGTCATCTATGCAACAGAAGAAAATAACATTTCTACAAATGAAATAACAGATGTACAAGAAGAGGAAAAAGCGCAAAATCTAGTGACAGAAGAGGTGGCAGAAGAATCAGGAGAAAAAGAATCTGAGGAAGCCACTGAAGAAATGAAACCAGAAGAAGCGACAGAAACAAGACAAGAAGAAACAATACTAGAAGAACCAAAAGCAGAACCTGAGCAAGTAGAACAACCAGAGCAATCAGAACCAAAAGAGGTAGAAATCATTCCAAATGAAGAGCCACAAAACGTGGAAGCACCTTTGAATTATGCAGGAAGAATGTATTTGGATTCACCAGCAAACAATCAAACGACTATGGCCTCTGCTAACACTTTGAAAATCCAAGGTTGGGCGGTATCCAGTGATAGTGGGGCAGCTTTGCATCTGTATGTGAATGGTCGCTATATCAGCAATATACATACCAGAACGTCAAGAGGCGATGTAGATAACAGTGTATCGCCAGCGTATGGTGGAACAGCGACTACGCCAAAAGCAGGATTTGAATTTGACCTAGACATTGGAGGTTATACGCAAGGGACGTATGAAATTGTAGTTTATCAAGTGGCAAGAAATGAAACGATTATTTCAAAAGATACTAGAACGATTCAAATCAAATCAGCGCAATATACTGGAAGAATGTATATTGATTCACCAACGAATGGACAAACAATTGTGGCTGCTCATACAAAAACTTTGAAAATCCAAGGATGGGCAGTATCCAGTGATAGTGGGGCAGCTTTGCATCTGTATGTGAATGGTCGCTATATCAGTAATATCCATACCAGAACATCAAGAGGAGATGTAGATAGCAGTGTATCGCCAGCGTATGGAGGAACAGCTACTACGCCAAAAGCAGGATTTGAATTTAATTTGGACATTGAAAGCTATCCACAAGGAACGTATGAAATTGTAGTTTATCAAGTAGCAAGAAATGGAACGATTATTTCAAAAGATACTAGAACGATTCAAATTGAGCCAGTACAATATGCAGGAAGAATGTACTTAGATTCGCCTATTAATGGACAAACGATTATGGGTGCTCATACCAAAAAAGTGAAAATTCAAGGATGGGCAGTATCTAGTGATAACCAAGCAGCTCTGCATCTCTACGTGAATGGTCGCTATATCAGCAATATTCATACCAGAACGGCAAGAGGAGATGTAGACGCTAGTATATCGCCAGTATATGGAGGAACAGCTACTACGCCAAAAGCAGGATTTGAATTTGATTTAGACATTGAAAGCTATCCACAAGGAACGTATGAAATTGTAGTTTATCAAGTGGCAAGAAATGGAACGATTATTTCAAAAGATGTTAGAACAATTCAAATTGAGCCAGTACAATATGCAGGCAAAATGTATTTGGATTCGCCAACGAATGGACAAACGATTATGACGGCTCATACCAAAAATTTGAAAATTCAAGGATGGGCGGTATCTGCTGACAGTCAATCGAGTATACGTTTATATGTCAATGGCAATTATATTAGTAATATTCATACTAGAACAGGAAGAGGAGATGTAGATAACAGTATATCACCAGCATATGGAGGAACAGCAACTACACCAAAAGCAGGATTTGAGTTTGATTTGAACATTGGAAATTATGCGCAGGGAACGTATGAAATTGTGGTTTATCAAGTGGCAAGAAATGAAACCATTATTTCGAAAGACTGCAGAACGGTTTATCTTGCAACTGCTCGTTGGGGAATTGATGTTTCGCATCACCAAGGTGCCATCAATTGGAATGCAGTCAAAAATAGTGGTGTTAATTTTGCCATTTTGAAAATTGGTGAATATCGCGAATCAAGCGGAAGAATTTTAAAAGACGAGCATTTTGAAGAATATTATAGAGAATGCAAGAGATTGGGAATTGCAGTTGGTGGCTATTTCTATTCCTATGCGTTTAATCCGACAGAAGCAGCACATGAGGCGGATGCGTGTAGCCAATTGATTTCTGGAAAATCATTTGAAATGCCAATTTTCTTTGATATCGAAGACAAAATTGTCACAAATGCCATCAATACTGGACGTACGAATCGAAATGAAGTAACAAATGCAGCCATCACATTTTGCGATGTTTTGAATAGCAGAGGTTACCAAGCAGGCGTGTATTCGTATCGAAATTTCTTTTATGAGTATTTGAATATGGCACAATTGGAGAGATATAATGTTTGGCTGGCACACTATGTAGCAAACACAGATTATACAGGAAAATATGATATGTGGCAATACACAAGCAGTGGAACCGTGCCAGGAATTACGGGAGCAGTTGATTTGAACTGGTGCTTTAAAAGATATTACTAAAATTTGACAAAATCTATAAAATATAGTATAATATAAATAAGAAGGGAAGGTTTTAAAATGGAAAATAAAAAGAATGGAAATATTGTTATTTTGATTTTGGCTATGATTATTGTAGCTTTGGTTGCTTATATTGTATTTTTGCAAAATAGAGAAAGCAATCAAGAAGTGGCACAAAATGAAATGAAAAGAAATGATGCAATGGTAATCGAAAATGAAATTGATACGGCAGAAAAAAACGTAGTAAAAAACGAAGTTTCAACAAAAGAAGTGAAAGAAGCAGATTTAACAAATGAGGAATTAGAGCAGTTTGATGAATTTTTGAGTATGAATGGTTGGATTACGACTTCATATACAAAGGTAAAAGAGGCAGATTTAGGTGAAGTTATGTATAATTTGGCAAATTCTTCAGAAGAAATTCAAAGAGAGTATGAAAAGCTTTTTTTAGAAAGTGGAGAAACACTTGACATTGAAGCAGGGAAACTTACAACAGAGGAAGTCAAGAAAATGATTGAAGAAAACACTGGTGAAAATGTTAAAGATTTAAAGACAATGGAAAGTCGTTTTGAATATAATCAAGAAAAAGATGCATATTATGTAGCACATGGTGATACCAATCTTTTTGAAGTGAAATGCGAAAAAGGTTATCGTACAAGCGATAACAAATATATCATCAATTATGAAGAATTGCATGCATCAGAAAAGAGAAATGGAACCGTTATCTTAAAGAAAGTAGATGACAAATATTTATTTGTTTCAAATGAAATAAAATAGTGTTTGAATTTTTACCAAAAAACAAGGATTGACAAAAGGAATCATTTGTGATATATATAATTTGTAAACAATGAAGAGGAAAAGTAAAATAAAGGTTACCAGCAGAGAGGATTAGTCGTAGGCTGAAAGCTAATCTTGGAAAACGTATTTGAAAAACTACCTTGGAGTTTCTATTCGAAAGAATAGCGTTTCAATCGCGATATTGATTGCCAATTAAGTAAAAAATTAGGATGGAACCGTGTATTAGCACTCCTATAGACATTGTCTAGGGAGTGCTTTTTGGGTTATGTATCATCGTAGGGGCACGGGGCACCGTGCCCAACAAAAAAATTGCGAATCCGTAGGGGTCGATGCCCACATCGACCCAAAATAAACGAACGTAAAATTAAATAAAAATAATCATTATGTAGGAGTCGGTCTTGACCGACCAATCAACATAAACCAAATTAAATAAAGGAGGAAAAAATTATGTTTAAAATCAAATTAGGTGGCGGAAAAACCGCGGAAGTAGAGGAAAGTATGTATTGGCATACAACTTCACATATCATGGCACAAGCAGTCAAAAGATTATTTCCAGATGCAAAATTGGCGATTGGGCCAGCAATTGAAAATGGATTTTACTACGATTTTGATGTAGAAAAACCATTTTCTGAGGAAGATTTGAAGAAAATTGAAGAGGAAATGAAGAAAATTATCAAAGAGAATTTGGAGTTAGAAAGATTTGAATTGCCAAGAGAGGAAGCAATTAAACTAATGCAAGAAAGGAAGGAACCTTACAAAGTTGAATTAATCGAGGATTTGCCTGACGGAGAAGTCATTTCTTTTTACAAACAAGGTGATTTTACAGATTTGTGTCGAGGCCCACACTTGCCATCCACTGGTTGTGTGAAAGCTGTGAAATTGTTATCGTCTTCAGGCGCTTATTGGAGAGGTGATGAGCATAACAAAATGTTGCAAAGAATTTATGGAATTTCCTTCCCAAAAGCGAGTGAGTTGGAAGAATATTTGAATAGGATTGAAGAAGCCAAGAAAAGGGACCACAGAAAATTAGGAAAAGAATTAGACTTATTTTTCTTTGATGAAACGGCTCCAGGAATGGCATATTGGTTGCCAAAAGGATTTAAGATGATGAATATTTTAATTGACTTTTGGAGAAAAGAACATGAAAAAAGAGGCTATTTGGAATTTTCTGGACCACAATTAAATAGTAGCGAGTTGTGGAAAACTTCTGGGCATTGGGACCATTATAAAGAAGATATGTTTGTTTTGACAGATTCGGACGGCAAAGAGCAAGCGCTAAAACCAATGAATTGCCCAAATGCCATCAAAATATTTGCTTCCAAATTAAGAAGTTATAAAGATTTACCTTTGCGTTTTAATGATATTGATGTCATTCACAGAAACGAAAAATCAGGACAGCTAAATGGTTTGTTTCGTGTGAGAATGTTTCGTCAAGATGACGCGCACAATTTTATTACAGAAGAACAAATTGGCGATGAAATCAAAGATATTATTGAAATTGCGAAACAGTTATATGGCGTTTTTGGGCTAGACTTCAAAATTACATTGTCAACAAGACCGGATGATTATATGGGAGAATTGGAAGTTTGGAATCAGGCAGAAAGCGATTTGAAAAGTGTTTTAGATGAAATTTGTGGCGTAGGAGAATATGACATCAATGAAGGTGATGGCGCATTTTATGGACCGAAAATTGATATTCAAATGAAAGATTGTTTAGGCAGAAAATGGCAAATGGGAACCATTCAGCTAGATTTTCAATTGCCACAAAGATTTAACCTTCATTACATTGATTCCAATGGAGATAAAAAGGTTCCAGTGCTTGTTCATAGAGCAATATTTGGTTCTTTTGACCGCTTTATTGGAATCATTACCGAGCATTTTGCGGGCGCATTTCCACTATGGCTTGCGCCTGTGCAAGTGGAAGTCATGCCAATTTCAGATAACCAATTGGAATATGCAAAATCGGTTGTCGAAAAATTGCAACAAGCCGGAATACGCGTCGAATTGGATGATAGACAAGAAAAAATCGGCTACAAAATCCGTGAAGCACAATTGCAAAAAATTCCGTACATGTTGATTTTGGGAGAAAAAGAGGTCGAAGCAGGCAATGTTGGCGTACGCTCTAGAAAAGATGGCGACATCGGCGCCATGGAAATTGATGAATTTGTGGAAAAATTGAAAAAAGAAATTGAAAATTTTGAAAGATAAATTTTAGCATACTCCTTAAAAAATAGCATACTAATTTTAGTAAGTGATGATTTTAAGGAGTATTTTTATGCATGTGATTAATTTGAAAAAATGGAAAAAATTATTGAAGATTTTATTTGTAATTAGTGTGATTTTGGGCATTTCCATTTTTGCCATTTCCAAAACCTTTGCGATGCAACATTATTACAATGTTGATTTTACAACAGGAATGGTGACCGCAGACGCCTTGAACGTCAGAAGTGGTCCTTCGACAGAGTATGACGTGATAGCAAATCTTCGCAAAAACGAATATATCCGCATTTTTGCGGCGATAGGCAGTTGGTACATTGTGCAAATTGAAGGAGATTACGTGGGGGCAGTCAGCCAAAAATATGTCAAACCAATTTACCCAAATAGCAACAATTCTGGCTCAAACACGAATACTGGTTCCAATTCCAATAGCACAGCAGTTGCAAAATTGACCGCAGATGAACAGGAAACGTTTAACTTAATCAATCAGCAAAGGCAAAATCAAGGATTATCGGCTTTGAAAGTGGACGCAGAATTGCAAAGAGTGGCGAGAATCAAGGCGCAAGACATGGTGGATAACAACTATTTTTCTCATAATTCGCCAATTTATGGGTCACCATTTGATATGTTGAAAAGTTTCAAAGTATCCTACAAAACGGCGGCGGAAAATATTGCAGGAAATTCTAGCAACAGTGCAGCAGTTAACGCGTGGATGAATTCTGCGGGGCATAAAGCCAATATTTTGAATGGTTCTTATCAATACACGGGAGTTGGCGTAGTCAGTAGCCCGACGTATGGAAAAGTTTATGTGCAGATGTTTATTGGGAAGTAATAAAATCAAAGGGGCTGAAAAAAACTCAATATCTTGCGTGAGAAATTTTGGGAAATGCCCAAAATTTCGCTCGTTTTTCTTTGAAAGATTTTTTTTTCAGACCATTTTTGTAATAATATAACAAAACAGTAATAAACCTTGACTGTACAACTTAATAGTTGTATAATAAAAACAGAAAAACAATGATTAAGTTGTAACAGAAGATAGAATCTATGTTGACAAAATAAAAAGTAAAATGTTAGAATATGAATATATAATAGTTGACATATAACAAGAACAAGGGAGGAAAACAAATGAAAAAACAAAATCGGAATCACATTAATCGCTTTAGTCGTAACCATCATCATCCTACTCATCCTAGCAGGCATAACCCTAAAACTAATCAATGGAGGCGACGGCATCATCATCCAAGCCCGCTGGGCAGAATTCGTCACAGAATATGAAAAATTAGACGAACAAAAGGAATTATACGCCGCAGGCAAAC
>CANSTR010000011.1 GCA_947649935.1 uncultured Clostridia bacterium | reverse complement strand
TCTTACAGGAGGAGCCAAGGTAAAGTTGTAAGCTAAATTACAGCTTTATTTTTTTTAGATGAAAAAGTCGATTGAAAAGTTGAAAAAAACTTGTTTTTAAGCTTAAAGGAGAATATAAATATGGAATTTACTATATTAACAGAGAATAGATCTTGCAATAATAATTGTATTAATGAGGATGGTTTATCTATACTAATCGAAATGAATGACAATAAAGTGCTTTTAGATACAGGAATAACAGATGCATTTTTGAAAAATGCAAAAACTTTAGGAGTTAATTTAGATGAAGTAAATATAATAGTTTTAAGTCATGGTCATTGGGATCATGCTAATGGACTCAAATATTTAAATTCAAAAAAAACGTTAATTCTACATCCTGAATGTTAGAAAGATACAGTTTAAGAAGAAATATGGCATATGCAGGAATTAATGAAAATAGAGAAGAATTAAAAAATAAATTTGAATTAATTGAGACAAAAGATCCATATAAAATATATAATAACATATGGTTTCTTGGACAGATTGACAGAAAATTTGAAGTACCAGTTAAAAATTTGCCAACTGTTTTAAAAAATGAGGAAATCGATTATTTAAAAGACGATTGCGGTGGAATCGTTGTAAAATTAGACAAAGGTATAATTGTGTTTAGTTCATGTTCTCATTCAGGAGTAAATAATATTGTAGAACAAGCTAAAAAAGTTACAGGAGAAGATAGAGTTGTTGCAGTTGTTGGTGGATTTCATTTAAAGACAATAGATCCATACACAGAAGAAATAGTGCAATACTTCAAAGATAATAATATAGAAAGAGCTTATATCGGACATTGTACATCTGATGAAGTAATTGAATATTTTATAAAACAATTAGATGCATATACGAAAGTTAATAAATTATTTGCTGGGGCGAAATTTAAAATAGACTAGATGTAAGTATGTACCAAAAAATGATATCATCATGCTTGATTAAAATTATATAATTCTTTACAAATTTAGTTATCTAGTGCTATAAATGATTTAGCACGGTAAATAAAAAGTTATTTTTATGTTAAAATAACGGCTACAGACAACTAATAATGATTGCAGGCACTCGATAATACACCCATTACAGGATACAATAGACTTCAAGGAGGACGATAAAATGTATCAAATAAATTATCAAGAAATGGGAAAGAGAATTCATGAAAAAAGAAAGACTTTGGGACTTACACAGGATAAATTATCGGAAAAAGTTAATATTAGTCCGTCATATTATGGTCAAATTGAGCGAGGTGATGCAAAGTGTAGTTTAGTGGTGATTGTGAATCTTGCTACTGAATTGGGATTGAATTTGGATACTTTGATCAGGGGAATTGATGAGCAGAATGCGGATACTGCGCTTTTGGAAATATTGGAATCGGTGCCACAGAATGACCAAAAAATGTTTGTAACCATATGTGATAATGTAGCAAACACCTTTAGATAAACAATGACATAGGAGGATGAATAATGAAATTATTATTGACATCGGCTGGAATATCGAATCAAACGATTGAAGATGAATTGAGAAAATTGCTAGGAAAAGATTTTGAAGGGCAAAAAGTATTATTTTGCACCACTGCTTCGAATTATGAAGGCGGTGAAATGGATGATTGGTTGATCGAGGATTTGGAAAAACTCAGGAGTCTAGGGTTCAGGATAGATGTTTGCGATATTAATGGAATTGGCAAAGATAATTTTTTGCCAAGATTTGAGTGGGCAGATATGTTTTATTTTGAAGGTGGAAATACGCAATGGCTTAGAAGTTGCATCAGAAATTCGGGGTTAGAGGAATATTTGCCGGAGTTGTTAAAGACACGAGTTTGGATTGGAGCAAGCGCAGGAAGTTGCGTTTTGTGCCCAACAGTTTGTAATTCGTGTCAAGACTTGTTTGATGAAAAAATTCAAGGTTTTTCCACAGATGGGTTAAATTTTGTGGATTTTCAGTTTATTCCACATCTTAATAATGAAAGTTTTCCGAAAATAAAGATAGAAAATTTGGAAAATGCAAGTAAGAAATTATTACAAATTGATGGTAAAAAATTGTATATTGTTGATGATAATGGCGCAATTTGTGTGGATAATGGACATGTCAAATTTGTGGGAGAAGGAAAATGGTATGAAATTTAAAAAGGAGAGTTTTGGGATTTTGCTTGTATTGCTGGCTATAGAAAGGTCAGTAAATTTTCACAGATTTTGTTAAGATAGAGTTGTAAAATGGTTTACAATTCTATTTTTTTATGGTACAATCATTTTGCTAATCATTTATCTGTCGATGTGGAATGTTGTAAAAATACCGAGGGAGCGACAGATGTTTAAAATGCTGATAATTGGGTATTTTCTAAAAAATGAGGTAAAAAACGGTTTTATTTTTCTGAAAATGACGGAGAACGACAGAAGAAAAGATAAAAAGCATTGGAAATGGCGGGACTGGAAATTAGCTGTTGTAATTTAAATATAGTAGAATGTAAATACATATAAGCTGTATATCCACACCCAAAATGGATAGTTGTAATTTAAATATAGTAGAATGTAAATGTTTATTTTATTTCAGCAGTTGCACTAAACGAAAAGTTGTAATTTAAATATAGTAGAATGTAAATAAAGGCAATATCAACTCATTTCCGTTTATCTCGTGTTGTAATTTAAATATAGTAGAATGTAAATAAAGTTTTTCTAATTAAAAGAATTTTTTCATTTTCCGTTTTATTTTAAATATAGTAGAATGTAAATGAAGAACGTGATTATAATGATTATGTTTTTAGCGCGTTTTATTTTAAATATAGTAGAATGTAAATAGATATAAACATAATAATAGTAAAATGCAATATGTAGGTTTTATTTTAAATATAGTAGAATGTAAATGCAGTTGCACATTTGGTATTAATAAAGCCATATTGTTTTATTTTAAATATAGTAGAATGTAAAGTAGTTTGCACAAAAAACTAAATATTGAACTCCATGTTTTATTTTAAATATACTAGAAAGAAACAAAAGATTTTTAGTGACTTGGAAAATTTTAGTAAAATATTGAGAAAGTGAAAGGTAGAAAATGGATATTGTAGAATTGTCAGGAAATTTAATGCAAAAGCAAACACAAATCAACAAAGCTCCTGCCTGGAGATTGACGCAGCTTGCTGTTTCCAAAGGCAAAGAATTGGCAGAAAAATATCATGAAAATGAGAAACTCATATTAACTTCCTTGTATTTGGCGCATACCGTATTTAGTCCAATTTGGGGAGGAGAAATTCAACAAAAACATCCTAATTTAAGTGCAGAATTTTCCAAAAAATATTTGGATGAATGGAGAGTTCCAGAAGAGGAACAGAAAATCATTTTAAACAGCATACAAGCACATCATGGCGCCATTAAAACAGAAAGCCAAATTGCAGAAATTGTAAAAAATGCAGAATGTTTTAAGTTTGTGACAGTGGAAGGAGCGTTAATCTATTTGCATGAATGGGGAAGAAGGCAGGTAGATTATGAGGAAGCACAAGATAAAGTCTTGCAAAAAATGCAACAAAAGAAAAAATTGCTAACCTTAGAAGAATGTATCGAAGAAGCAGACAAAAATTGTCAGGAAATTAGAAAGATATTTCAAGGAAGAATGGAGTAAAATATGAAAGTTCTAATTTTAAGTTTTAGTCAGAATCAAGTAAATGAGGATAGTTTTGTGCCAAATAAAATTGGGCTGACGTTTTCGTGTGTGGAAGAGTGCGAGCAGGAATTGAAAAAATTAGGAAATATGGTGGAACATATTTGCATTAATAAGAAGAATGTTCAGAAGTGCCTGGCTTGTGGCAAGCGAGGTTGGGGAATTTGTTTGGAGGAACATAAATGTATTCTGGAAGATGATTTCAACACAATTTATGGATACATGAGTAATTTTGATGCCTATATTTTCATTAGTCCAGTATATTTTTGGGAAATGAGCGAATCAGCCAAAACGTTTTTTGACCGCTTAAAACGATGTGACGTTTTTCATAAGGATTCCAAAATAAGAGGCAAGAAAATCGTATGTATTGCTTGCGCAGGAGGTAGTGGAAGCGGAACAGAAGAAACGCTTCATTCGTTTGACATATTAAATCACTTTTTAAAAACAGAAATGGCGGGAAGAATTCCTGTGACAAAAGCAAATTTTGAAGAGCAAAAAGAAGTTATCAAAAAATTTATGTTGGAGGTAGGAAAATGAAAGTGGCATTAGTTCAGATGGATTCAACTGGAACCAGAGAAGAGAATGAAAAGAAGGCATTGCGCTTTATGAAACAAGCTGTTTTAGAAAAATCGGATGTGATTTGTTTGTCAGAATCTTTTGTGTATTGGGGAAGTGAGCGCAGTCAGCGAAATTGCACCTTGGAAGAGATTGAGAAATATCAGAATTTTGCCAAGGAAAATGTGGTAAATCTTGTTTTAGGAAGTGTATCTTTGTTGGACAAAAATTCAGAGAAAACGACCAATACTTGTTTTGTGATTAATCGCAAAGGTGAGATAGTTCATCGCTATGATAAAAAATATATGTACAAAGTCAATCGAGAAGATTTATTTGTGGACGAAACGCAAAAAACGATTCCAGGAAAAACAAATGGAATTTTTGAGCTAGATGGCATAAAAATGGGAGTTGGAATTTGTTTTGACTTAAGATACCCAGAATATTTTAGGGAGTTAATCAAAGAAGGTGCAGAAGTCCTGTTTTTGCCATCCCATTTTAGAAAAGCAACGGGAGAAATTGCTTGGAATATTTTGACGAGAGCCAGAGCCATTGAAAATCAAGTTTACTTTTGTGCTTGCAATCAAACAGGAGAAGGCAATTGTGGTAATACGCAAGTTATTTCGTATGAAGGAAAAATTTTAGCAAATTTGGAAAATGACGAAGGAATTATCACGCAAGAAATTGACTTAGAAGCCCAAAGAAAATACAGAAAGGAATTGCCTGTGTTAGAGCAAATAAAATAGAAATTAGCTATTGATAGCTAATTTCAAATGTTGGAATTCCTGTAGAATAAGGCGCAATGTCGTATTGCTGGAAATAAATGATAACTGATGTAGGCGTTAAGTAAAATTGACTTGGCTCAAAAGTTTCTAAAACTAAGTTGCAGTAATTATCAAAAAACAAATCAGTTCCTTTTGCCTGAATTTGTTGATTAATTTGTTGCAAAATAGAAAACATGTAATTTGGCTTTTTAGCAAAAACATCGTGCAAAGTGAATTGCTTGTTGCATGCCAAATCCCAATTTTGCGAAGTGCGAACCGTGGAGCCATGCGCGCCACCAGTAAAAGTATATTGGTCTTGGTACAAACTGATAATTGGAGCCTGATTACAAGTAATGGTGTACTCAAAAATCAATTCATAAACCATAATCGGATAGCTATTTGCGACATTGTAATCATATTGTTTTTGACTATCCGGAAATAATGTTTCTTTCGCATATTTTTCAAGGTCCAAAGCCTGCTTTAAATTCAAAGCATTAAAATGGCAAGTCGGATAACAACTCGAAAAAATTTGCGGATATTCAATTCTGTATTTCACAATCACAGTTCCTTTGTAAGTTAATTCATTTTCAATTGTTTTTTTCTCAATTTTAAACATAAAAATCACCTAAAATATTTTATGCAAAATTGACAGAATTTGTTTGAGTTATTAATCTTATTCTTTTAACATTTCTAGTAGAATTTTGCAAATTGTTATAGAAAGAAAAATGTTTGCGAAATTTTATAAGCCAAATTATTTTATCTACCATCCTATAAACATATAACGCTTCTAAGATCAATGTTTTATCTTCTCCAAAATAATGAGATACAAGTGATACAATTTTATTAATGTTATCTTTTTCTACAGCCGAAATCTTTAATTCGGAGCGTATAAATTGACAAGTTTCAAATACTCTTTCACCAATGATGCCATGTGGGTCAATGGCTTTCCAGGTTTCTCCTGCTTTTAGAATATTTTTATGATGTAAATCATCATGCAAAATATATTTTGGCAAATTCAAATGTTGTATTTTTTTATAGATATTCTGGGCAATATCAAACATCCATAAAACATCAGAAAAAAGAGATTTATTTTCAGAAAGATATTGCATTCGGTTCTCAAAAATTTCTGCAAAAGTTAGAAAATTTTCTGTGCCAGTTGCTGGAATAAAAAGATGATTAGATAAATCAGAAAATATTTTGATTCTTTCTTCTAAACTTTCTAAATGATTCAACGAATAACCAGGGGAAAGTCGTTCCAAAATCATAACACGGTCGTCAAGATGAGAATAATAGCATTTTGGAACGTAATTTTCAGAATATTGTTGCATAATATTGATTTCGCGAGTGGAAGTTGGTGAACAAAGTTTCATTACAACATCTCCAAATTGGCGAGATGTTGCAAATACGACAAGATTGACATTTGACCTTTCAGCAAATTCAATATTTTGTAATTCAAATTGCTTTGTATATTGAGCAATCATAGCATCAATATGATTCAGCCATTTTTGCCCTAATTCGTTATAACGATTAATAGCTTTAACTTTAAAAGATTCAGGTAATTCCAACATATCCAAATTTTCTCCTTAATTTATAATGAAAAAACAGACATTATGTCTGTTCAATAATTTTATTTTTTCTTAGCTTTCGGAATCACTAACTTTTTAGGATTCGCATCATGCGCTTTTGGACGCAATTCATTAACGCAATCTCCAACTCCTGAAATATCTAAGTTGGAATTGTCGCCCATAATAATTTCGATTTCATTTTCATTTTTTTCTTCTTGAATTTCCTGCTTTTTCTTTTTACTATTAAATTTCATTTTTCACCTCATCTATAATTTTATTATACCATAAAAAATAGTTTTGTGTAAATAGAATATTTGCTTTTTTTCTACAAATCATCGAAAAACTATTGAAAAAAATTCGCGAATATTGTAAAATAATAATAAGAGCAAAAATAGGAGGAAGGTAAATGAAGAAATGTTGGAAATTTATTTTTGCTATTCTAATTATATTAAGTGTAACATTCGCCATGCCGAATTGTGTTTTAGCGGAAAATGATAATTTTAACTGGGAACAATTTGAAGATAAACATGATGGAAGAGCAGAAAGAGCAGCAAAATATACAATGAGTACAGTAATTGAAGTGATTCAAATTGTAGGAACAGCAATATCGATTATGGCTTTAACTTACATTGGAATGCGTTATATGATGGCAGCGCCTGATGAGAAGGCGGAATTTAAGAAAAGTGCATACATATACATCGTTGGAGCGATTATGGTGTTTGCTTCAAGCAATATATTGGCAATTATATTTTCGTTTGCAGAAGGAATTGCTGAACTATAAAGAAGGTGATTTAAGATGAAAAAGTTTTTAACAAGTTTAATAATCGTATTATTTTTTGTGGGGATTTTGTCCTTGTTTCAAAATATAGCATTTGCAGATTCCTCATTTAACTATTCAAGTACATTAGAAGATGTAGAAGGATGGGTAGGTACAAGTGGCAACAAAGATGTAGCTACTAAAACAAGAGGAATAGCAGCGAGTTTAATTTATATCATTCAAATAGTGGGAACTGGTATTGCGATTGTCATGTTAACGTATTTTGGCATCAAATACATGTTGGCTGCGCCAGATGCAAAAGCAGATTTTAAAAAGTCGGCAACAGGCTATATTGTAGGTGCTGTTATTTTATTTGCAGCTGTTAATATAATAGGCATTATCTCTAATTTTGCTACATCCAATATTTAAAAGCAAAATGAAAAAGGGAGGTAGAAATGAAAAAGAGAATTATAAAAATATTATTTGTGGTAGCCGTTATTTTAGGAATATTATTATCTGCTCACACAGTGCTAGCAAGTGATGTAACTGGATTGTTTGACGGAAGTACAGTGGGAACAGAGGTCGACCCAAGCAAAGGAATTGAATTAACAACAGATGTGATTGGTAAGATTTTGTCAGTAATAAGAATTGTTGCTGTCAGCCTTGCAATTGTTGTGCTTACGTATTTGGGAATCAAATATATGATGGCTGCGCCATCGGAAAAGGCAGACATTAAGAAACAGTATGTAACTTTTGTTATTGGTGTTGTTGTATTTGTTGCAGCGACTACCATATTGGACGTTATCAAAAATTTTGCAGCGCAAATTGGCGTTTAGGAAAGTGGGAAAAAGTATGAAGAAAAAAAGTTGGATGAAAATATTCTGTATCGTTTTGCTTTTTATTGGATTTTTGACCAATATTGCCTTAGCAACAGATATGGATACATTGATAGATGGAATGAAAGGGATTTCCGATGTTTCTGGAGCAGAAGGAAGCCAAGTTCGTTATGTCATGAACGCTGTCATTAAAATCATTCAAATTGCAGGTTCTGGTATTGCTTTGATGATTGTTACCATTCTAGGAGTTAAGTATATGTTGGCAAGTCCTGGCGAAAAGGCGGACTACAAGAAAACAGCAGTGCCAATTGTGATAGGCTGTGTTTTGTTATTTGCAGGAGTTAACATAGCAGGTATGATTGCAGATATTGGAGCTGGATTTAATAAATAAAATTAAAAAATAGGAGATGTAAAAAATCTCCTATTTTTCTGTAGGGGAGACTATCAGTCACCCACAATAAAAATATTACATTTCTGTAACATTCCAAAAATCTATTGACAAATGAAAACCTCCAGTGATAGAATTATTATATAATAGTTGACCATAAGGAGGAAAACAAATGAAAAAACAAAACTCTATAGGGGTGGGTCTTGACCGACCCAATTCAAACCGGCATTACCCTAATTGCCTTAATCATAACCATAATTGTGTTATTAATCCTAGCAGGAATTGCCTTAAATTTAATTTCAGGTTCTAGAGGAATTCCAGAAAAAGCAGTTGTGGCAAAAGAAAAATACAATTATGCAGAGTCAAAAGAGAAATTGGAAATAATGTTGTTAGACGTAAAAATGAAAGTTGCAACAGAAGAAGGAAGGCAAACTGTTGTAACAGACTGCGATAAAATAAATGACAAGGAAGGAGTCAGTCAAATTGAATATATAAATGGTATAGGAGACAAGCCAAAATATGCAGTAATCATTTATAATGGATATGAATTTAAAGTAGATGATGACTTAAAAATATTACAAGAGAGTGATATTTTAGAGGAAGAATCGCAAGAATACAAAAAACAGATTGCTCAGACACTTACAGATTTAGGCGTAAAAACAGACGTAACACAAAGTGCAGATACTTATGGAGAACATCTAAAAATTCTAGCAGACAAAAATTATGAAGAAGGCAAAGAATCTGATATTGTGCTACTAAAATCAAACTTGAATTCAAGATATGAACAAACAGTTTCATTGGCAAATGTAGAAGGACACCAAAATTTTGATGCAGAAGATTTTATCATTGTAACTAAAGATATGTCATTAGCGCATACTTGTGATTGGGAAGATTGGTCTACTGTAACAAAGAGTTATGATAAAAAAAGTGGAACGTTAATATTAGGAAAGCAAAAAGCTTATGCTAGCAAAAATTCATGGACATTTTGGAATACCTATGATTTATATGCGATAAAAAGAAAGCCACAAGAGGTTAAGCTAAACGATGAATCAAACAATAGAAGAGAAACTTTAGAGGCGTTTAAAGAGAAATTGGCACAAGTTATGCAAGAATATGGAATCCAAAATGAAGAAGGAAATTTGATTGTAGATAAAACAGCAGAAGAGATTTCGGTATATATTAGGAGAATTGCTAGAAATAAATTTGAGGAAGGGGTAGCAACATACAAAATTTTAATCCAAGAAAATCTTGCTTCGTTGTATAACCAAACCGTTTCAGTAAATCATATAGAAAATTATCAAAATTTAACATTGGATGATTTTTTTATTGTAAGTAAGAATATGTCATGGGCACAGTACAATGATCATCGAGAAGTATATGTGATGTCAAAAGTGTATAACCAAGAAGCAGGGACATTGGAATTTGGAATACAAATGGCATATTCACATGTTTGGACAATTTGGAATACTTATGATGTATTTTGGTTAAAGAAAAAAATAATTAATTTGGAAGAAAATGTGTCATAAAAAGATAGGGGCAACGATTAATCGTCTGTGCACTTTTTATAAAAATAAAACTGGAAAATAGTAAAAATTTCCAGTTTTTTTGTTACAATTTTATTACAAATGCAAAATTTGCGCGAAAATTGTTGAAAAAAAAGTTGTTTTAAGGTATAATAATATTGATATAGTATATTTATGATAGTAGGAGAAAATGGGAATGATGAAAAAAATAATCGGAATCGCTTTTTTAGCAATGATGTGCGTGTTTTTAATAAATACAAATGTTTCGTTTGCTGTGAGTTTAGAAAGTATGGAGAAGGATGCGAAAGATTTTATTCAAAAAGGAAAAGATAACTCTGGTGATTTAACCCCTGTAGTTGGTACTGTTACCGATAACTTTCAAGGTTTGGGACAGATTTTAACAATCGTTGGCGCAGGTGTTTTGGTGGCAGTTGTGTCCTATATGGGAATCAAATATATGATTTCTCCACCTGACAAACAAGCTGATTTGAAAAATCGTTTGATTTATATTGTCGTTGCGGGAATTGTGATATTTGGAGCGTACGGAATTTGGAGAGCAATCTTGAGTGTCGTGTCACATTTTTAGAAAATAGAACAAAGGAGGAAAGATTATGGGGACATATTATATACCACGTAATTATAAAGGAGAAACAAGAATTTTATATATTTTTTCAATTAAATCTTTGATAACAACAGCGATTGGTGCAGGAATTGGAGCGTTGTTCTTTTTCCTATTTTCAGCGTTATCGCTAAAAACAGTAGGAATTGTACTAATGGCGATTTTCGCTGTCATTGGGTATATCATTGGAGCTGTAAAAATTCCAACAGTGGTTAGTATACCAGTTACGAAAAAAATTGGTGGAGAGCCAATTAGTGAAATTATCATTCGCTACATAAAATTCAAGAAAAATCGTAAGATTTATACTTACTATGGAAGCAACAAAAACACAAAGGAGGAAAAATAGATGGATATTATTATGGTATTGCAAATCATGATTGGCGTTATCATTTGTATCATGGTTTTGTTAGTTTTATTTTATTTGTATTTGATAAAACCAAGAAAGAAAAAAGAAGAAGAAGCGCCAACCATGTTGTATTCGGAAACAAAGACGAAGACCGAGGAAAAAAAGATTGAAAATCATGGCAGATTTCAAGGAAATTTGACGCAAGAATCCATTTTTGATTTTATGGAATTTGATGAAGTTGTGGATAACATGATTATTCGAAAAAACAAAACACAATACGTTATGGTTTTGCAATGCAATGGCGTCAATTATGATTTGATGTCAGAGCAAGAGAAGATTGCGGTTGAGGAAGGATTTGTGCAATTTTTGAATACTTTGCGATTTCCGATTCAGTTATATGTACAAAGTAGAACCTTGAATTTGAAAGACATTGTGGCAGGTTACAAAGAAAAAGTGGATACGATTTATAGCGATATTGAAAAATTAAATGTTCAAATCGCGCAAACGAGAAGAAGTGGCAACAAAGACGAGTTGGAGAAATTGGAGTTTGAGAAAAGAAGAAAAGAAAACATGCTAAGTTATGGAATTGACATGACAGAATATGTGGGAAGATTGAACTCCAACCAAAATATTTTGCAACAAAGAACGTATGTGGTTGTTGCTTATTATGTCAATGAATTAGGTGGAAGTTTAGAAAATTACACAAAAGAAGAAATTGACACAATGTGTTTTTCGGAGTTGTATACTAGATGTCAGAATGTTTCGAGCGCGCTTGCAAGTTCGCAGGTAACCAGCAAAATTTTGAGCTCAGAAGAATTGGCGGAATTGTTGTACATAGCTTATAATCGTGATGAATCTGAGATTTACCAATTGACAAAAGCGTTAGATGCGCAGTATGACGCGTTGTATACAAGCGGAAAAGACGTTTTGCAAAAGAAACAAGAAAAAATCGAGCAAGAAATCAACATTCAAGCAATCGATTTGGCGACAGATAGCATTTTAAGAGCAGATAAACAAAAACAAGTCGAAGATTTACAACGTGAAAAAATGAGAACAGAAAGAATTAAAGAAAAGGCAAACGAATTGTTGGATGCATATGAAGAACAATTAAATCCAAGAGTATTCGAGTTAGCCAAAGAAAATGTGGAAACAGCATCTAAAAAAGAAGCAGAGAAACTTAAGGTTCCTGCAACAAGCAGTGCAACAGCACAAAGAAGAACAAGAGTGACGCAAAAGGCAAGAACAGCAACAGAAACTGTAAAAAGAAATCCAGCTACTAAAGCAGGAGTCAAACCAGAAACAGAAATTCCAAAGAGAAAAGTGGTAAAAAGGCCAACAGAAGACTAAAGAAAAGGAGGAATTTGGGATGTTTGGAAGTAAGAAAAAAGGACAATCAACCAATGAACTAGAGGTAGAAGTAAACAAAGAAAAAGAGCAAAAAAGTGTTTTTAAGAAAGATGAAAAAACGTTGAAGCATCTAATTGCGCCAGGCGGAATTGATGCCAGTTATACCAATCATATCGAAATTGCAGCCAATCGTACCAGATATGCAAGAAGCATGGTGGTTGCGGCGTTGCCAAGAATGTGTACATTCCCTGAATTTTTGCGAGGCATGTATACATTTGGCGATATTAATGTGTCGGTTTTTATCAATCCAATCAGTGAATCTGCATCACAAACAGATTTGAACAGAACGATTAATGAGTTAGAGTCTGAAAGGGTTGTGGCGCAAGATAGAGGCGACATTAACAGAGAGCGAATTATTGCACAAAAAAGAGCTGAAGCTGAGGAACTAAGAGATGCGATTGCAGCAGGTTTTAACAAATTATTTGATGCAACCGTTATTTCTACCATATTTGCCTACAGCATGGAGGAACTTGACCGTTACACAGAATTATTGTCAAATGAGATGTCCAAAAATTTGATTGATATTAAGCCTGCTTGGGCGATGCAAGATGAGGCGTTTCGCTCCAATATGCCATTTGTGGAAAATAAATTAAACAAATCGCATACATTTGATAGAAGGGCGATGTCAACTGTTTTCCCATTTTTCAATTCCGATATTGGCCACGAAAATGGAATTCCGTTGGGCTTTAATAAGCAAACTGGTTTGCCGATTTTGTATGATAATTTCAGTTCAAAATTATCCAATTACAATATGATTATTTTTGGTAAATCAGGTGCTGGTAAATCTGTTACGATTAAAACATTGACGGCGCGTTCGTCCATTTTAATGGGAATTGAGAGTTTGGCACTAGATGCAGAAGGCGAGTATGGCGCTGTTGCAGAATCGCTTGGTGGTGTGAATGTTGTGATTAGCCCGACCTCAAGAACGATTATTAATTTATTTGACATTGAGCCAGAAACGGTAAAAGATGAAATTACAGGAAAAGAAAGAACGATTGTAAGCATTGAAAATAAAGTTGAAGACGTCACGCAAGGTTTGTTAACCATGGCAAGAGGAAGCACGGGAAGCATGGAAGTCAATGAGCTTACCAAACAGATTATTTCAGAAGCTGTTTTGGAGGAATACGTTGGGCGTGGTATTAACAGTGCAGTTGAGAGTTTGTATGAAAATACTGGTGGTAACAGCATGAATCGAATTCAGCAGAATTATTTGGGAAAAGTGAAAAAGGAAATGCCGACCATTGGTTCGTGGTATCGTAGAATTTGTCGAAAAGCGCAGGAAAATCAGAATCCGGATTATCGTTTCCATTATAGTTATTTGGTCAAAGTTATGAAACAATATGTACGAGAATTGCATGGGCAAATGGCTTATTTTGATGGGCAATCAACTTTTGAATTGCTGGACGGTGTGCCATTCATTAATTTGGATATTTCGCAATTGGAAGAAAGATTTGCAAGACCGCTTGCACAACAAATTTTGCTTTCTTGGGTTTGGGAAAAATTCGTGAAGAAAAATAGTGAAGATAAATCAAAAGCAGCGAAAAAAAGAGTTTTGATTGATGAGGCTTGGATGATGTTGCCACTTCCTGAGGCAGTGGATTTCTTGAATACCATGGCAAGACGTGCCAGAAAAAGAAATGTTTCGTTGGCGGTTATTTCACAGAAATTTCAAGATTTCTATGAAAAGCCAGAGGCACAAGCTGTGTTGACATCGTCTGAGACGAAATTATTTTTGGCGCAAGATAAATCCGAAATTGAATATTTGAAAGAAGTGTTCAAATTAAGTGAAGGAGAGGCAAGTTTCTTAGTAACTTGTGGAAGAGGTGAAGGCTTATTAAGAGTTGGAGGCGACTCTGCGATTTTGGCAATTCAACCAACGAATAAAGAATTTGAGTTTGTAGAAACAAACTTGAACAAACAAATGGAAATGGAAAAAGCGAAACAAGAACAATATTAGATTTAAAAGAGGATGAGAATGAAGAAATTAATTAGCATGCTTTTAGTGGCAGTGGTTTTATTTAATTTCATATGGTGCAATCAGAATTATGCGACAACCAATACGACCTATACAGAAGATGATCCGAAAATCTCATCTTCTGATTTAGAATCCTTGGTGGAAGAAGGAAAGTCGAAATACAAAGGGGAAGATACGAAACTTGAATTTACACCACTTAGGTCACTAATTGGAACGATTGCTAATTTGTTAGCTAGATTTTTTAACTTATTTCCAAAGTTGATACAGCTTCTTATGTGGATTTGTTGTGGGCAACAATTTTCCATCGAAAAAACGGTATTTGGCGAAATTGCTGTATTTGATGTGGATTACTTCAATTTGAGTGACCCTTATGAATACACCATTGGAACAGGTGAGCATGAAAAAACGGTTTCGTCAGAGGAAAGCGCGCCAATTTCGCTAAGACAAAGTATAGCAAAATTTTATTATATTTTGAGATTATTTGCAGCAGCTATCAGTTTGCTTATTTTGATTTATGTCGGAATTCGAATGGCGCTTGCAACAGTGGCGGATGACAAAGCAAAGTACAAAAAGATGCTAATTGCTTGGGTGGAAAGTATCCTGATTTTGTTTTTGATGCAGTATATTATTGCCGCAATTTTTGGCTTAGGAAAACTTTTTGAAAATATTATTTACAATTTAAAAGAATTGGCCAGTAGCAGTGGCGATGTTGGATTTGAAACGTATATTTCTGACCAATTAAGTCAATTGATGCTAGGCAGAGCGGGCTGGCAATATGTGATGTATTCGTTGATATTTTGGGTACTTGTTGGAATTCAGACGAAATTTTTCATTTTGTATTTTAAAAGATTAATCACAGTTGGATTTTTAATTTTGATTTCACCAATGATTACGATTACCTATCCCATCGACAAAATCGGAGACGGAAAAGCGCAGGCTTTTTCTGTATGGATGAATGAATTGATGATGAATGTTTTCATTCAGCCAATTCATGGTGTTATTTATCTTGTATTTATGTTTACGGCTGGAGAAATTGCCAAAAAATCGGCGTGGGTAGCACTTATATTTTTGTTAGCTTTGACGAAAATCGAAAAGATTATTTTGAAATTATTTGACTTGCGAAAAGTAACCAGTTTGAAACCAATTGATGAGCAAAGAAAGGACTAACATGAATGCAAAAGGAAAAGTATAGAAAACAAAGTGAACAAATGACCAAAAGCAAAATTTTAAAGTATTTTGCTTTTTTGGTAATACTTTTATTCCTGTTATTAGTGATTTTAGCCTTGATATTAAATACGAAACAGAAACCAAAATACAACATGGAAATGGCTGTAAAAGAAACTTTGGAAAATTTAGGATGTACTTTTCTGAAAATAAAAAATAGCAAAGAAAAAAATTTTGTTTATGATGTTGATGTGATTTTTAAAGTGGATTTGTACGAAAATGAAACCAGTCAGCAACCATTTTACGAAGAAGTAATTCAGCGTGTTGCGGAAAATTTGCAATATCAAAATTTTCGATTGATAGATAACAACAAAAACGAACCAATCGAAATCAGAGTGATTTGTTCACAAGAGCGCATTCAAAAAATTATCATCAATGGCATGGAAGATTATTTTATTTATATGGATTCTCAAAAAAGCTTGGAAAAGTACACTGAAATCAAAAAAGTAAAACTTTCGGTGGGTGCTCCAGAATTGGTGCAATGCCTACAAAATGGTTGGAATCCGAATGTCGATTTTGGCACGCGAGAAGCAATTTTTCAGAAGTATTACATTTATCTAGACGAAGGAATTGAAATGAGAAAGATAAATGGAAAAATTTACAATGTGATTTTCACAGAAAATTACACAAAATCGGTGGTAAATGGCTTTACTGTTGGAACAAAACGTGATATAATAGAAAGAGAACTAGGTGTACCTAGTTTCCAAAATGAAGACAAAAGTATCATTGGTTATAAAACAGATGAGTTGTATATTTTCTTTGAGGATACACAAATTTCGATTTATCGAAATACGCAGGAAAGTGGATTTGATGTATTTTTTGAATTGACAGATAAATTCTTAAAAGAGGAATACACACTGCTAGAATTCATGAATGAGTTGACTGATATTTGGCCGGATTATGAAGAATATGAGTACGATTCTAACAGAGCATTTTTATCGTATCCGAACAAGGGAATTGACATTAAAATAAATCATGACAACATGAATGGCATTGTGCTGTACAATAACATCGGAATTTCGCAAGAAGAAGTAAATGGGCATTTGAAAAATACGGAATTTATGGCAAGATTGCAGTTAGATAATGTATTTCTTGCGGAAGAAAGAAGAGTTAGCAAAATCAATGATTTTCAGAAGAAATGCAGGGAATATCAGCAGAAATTTGAGGCAGAAGATACGCGAAACCGAGGTGAAATTTATGATTATTATGCAGATATTTCAGACAATAATCAAGTATTAGGTTTCTATTTTATTTCGCAAAATGCGAGTTACCCAAATTGCGAATTGAGCGAAAATATCAAATCGTATATTTGGGCGGCAGAGGATTATTTTATCTATAGTGTGGAGCGAAAAGGAATTTATTACTATGATTTGAAAAATCAGACCAAAGGAAAAATTATAACAGGAGAGGATACTTTTGAAATAAAATCATGGCAAAATGGACTGCTAAGTTATGACGATAAAACAATACCAATCAATCAGTAAGGAGGGAGAAGAATGAAGTTGCTTGCAAGAATGACATATAAATTACTTGTTACATCAATGATTGCTATCACGTTGTCTTTTTTTGTGGTAACTCCTTATTCTCATGCGAATAAATTTCAAGATTTAATCAACGATGACGGTTTTTATTACACAGGAACCCAAGATGGAAATTTAACGGTTCCTGCAAGCATGTTTGAAAAAATCATCAATGCGTTGTCCGAAATTGCTGGCTATTTGCTAGGAATTATCGGACTTGCGCTTAGAGGCGTTGGCATTGGTTGGATAGAAATTGCGGAAATGATTTTGACATCGATTCTGGATACAGAAAATGGCTTCTTTGATGTGCTCGGAAGTTCACTCGACAACTATTCGCAAAATGTAGTTAATGTAGAAACCATTATTTTCAATAGAGTAGGAATTTTGAATGCCAATATTTTCGAGGAAATTGATGCCGATACAGACCTTCAAGAAAAAACGAAAGAAATTGAGAATGATAAAACATTAACAGACGAACAAAAAGAGGCAGAGAAAAAAGAAGCAGAATCAAAGGCAGCTGCAAATGGAAAGATTACGAAGACCATTCGAGTTGCGGTTGCAAAATGGTATTACGTTTTGCGTTTGGTTTCGATTGCGTTTATGTTGGTTTTGTTGATATTTTTAGGCATCAAAATGGCGCTATCTTCTGCCATTGCGGAGAAAGCACTTACGAAGCAAATGCTTGTGGATTGGGTAGTTGGCATGATATTAGTATTTTCAGTTCATTATATTATGCTTGCGATTTTTGGTGTCAATGATAGCCTTGTCAATGCATTGGAACCACTTGTTAGAGAGGGGCAAGAATTGCCAGAGGAATATACTTATGGTTTAGAGAGTAAGCTGAAGACAAGCGAAATGGAAACAACGTTGTATGAATCCGCCAGAACAAGGGCCTATAGCCTTAACTTTGTAGATGGCTTTACTGGAATGGTAATTTATGGCGTACTTGTCTATTATGCTTGGCGATTTGCGATTATGTATTTCATCCGTGTTTTCAATATCATGATTTTAACATTGGTGGCGCCAGTGATTGCGGCTTCGTATGCGATTAATAAGGTCATCACAGGAAAGTCAAAAATATTTCCTGGCTGGTTAAAAGAATATATTATGACAGTGATAATTCAGGTTTTTCATGTGATTATTTATGCATCGTTTGTGTCAATGGCATTGAAATTTTCGATGGAATCGTTGCCAGGTGTGATTATAGCATTTGTGCTTTTGAACTTTATGATGAAAGCAGACAAAATGTTAAGGTCATTATTCAAATTGGCAGGTGGTCAAGGAAGTTTAGCTGGCGATATGGAAAACACGGGATTCAAGGAATTGAAAGACACAGCCAAAAATGCAGGAACGTTGATTGCAAGTAGCGCCTTGGGAAAAGAAGCCATGAAAATGACGTATCGCGTGGCGACAAAGCCTGTTAGAGTTGGAGCAGAGGCAATTTTTAGTAGGCACATGGTAAAAAAAGCGAATGAAAAAGAGGAACAGCAACGTAAAGAAATCAATGAAAGAGTAGAATTGGAAAGACAGCAAGAAGAGGCAGAACAAGAACTAGAAGAAATCCAAAATAGAAAAGCTGAGTTGAAGAACAAAGAAAGAAAACTGCAGGCAGAAAGAGCGTATTATTATCACCAACAAGATGAAGAAAATATGAATAAGAAAACAAGGGAATTACAAGAAAACCAAGCAGAGCAAGAAGAATTAGCCAAGAAAGAGGAAGAAGCGCGCGACAAATTAGAAGACATCAATGATGAAATAGAAGAACATGATGAACTTAAGAGAATGAATGATTTGAAGAAAGAATTTGAAAAAGGAACTTTTAAGGGAAATATCAAAGAAGCATTATTTAAGCCAGAGAACTATGTGGAAAAGGGAAGAAAGAGGCATGTTAAAGCGCTACGAGATAAAAATGGGAACTTTGTTCTTAATTCAAGAGGCAAAAAAATTCATGAATATGATGATGGCAAATATCATAAAATGAGGACGCTTAGAAAAGGTGGCGCAAACTATGCTTTTTGGCGTAAAAAACAAGTTTCTGTTGGAAAACAATTTGCACAGAATTTTAAATTGGCGAAGCTGTTTGGATTGTCAAGTGACAGTGAAAAAGAATTAAAGAAGGAATTTAAGTTTTGGAAAAATAGCATTATGGGTGTTGCTACTTCAATTTTAGGTTGGCCAGCTATGGTCATTAATCCAGCTTTGGGATTAGGTTTGTTGCAAGATGCTGCAACTGCTAAAATTGATTTTGCAACACGAATTAGGACGGTAAGAAATAGACCAAGTTACAAAAAAGATAAACGTTACATGTTTAATGCTTTTTCGGCAGGTGCGCAATATCAAATGCAAATAGAGGCAGAACGCCAAATTCGTGAGGCACAAAGTAGAATGGCACATAGGGTTGCAGCAAAACATCCAAAATTGGCTGAGAGAATTTTGAAAAATAAATCCATTACATATAAAGCCTATACAGGCGTTAGCAAAAGATTTAAGAGATGGTTAAATACGCCATCTGGTATTAGTACAATTCAGCAAGAGAATGTATTGAGAATTAATCAGATGGAATTTAGAAAGAGATTCAAGGATGAATTAAAAGACTTAAATGAAATGCAATCTCAAATGATTCAGTCTGATTACAAAAGGAAATTTAGAGCAGAGGAAAAATCGCAACAAACGAACGCAGAGAGGATGTCGGATAGAGAATTAGCGTTTGCAGATAAAAAGAGCAATGACAATGTTGCACAAGTTGGAAGACATTTATTTGAGGTGGATTTCCATGATGATTGTAGTAAAAAGCAAGAAGAATTTTTAGAAGACATTGAAAGAATTGAGCAAGAACCACAAACGCCGAGAGAAGAAAAAATCCGCAGAATGAAGATTCAAATTAAACAAAAGAAGGACGATTTGATTGAAAATCAGATGACAAAATATTTTGCTGATAATGGCGTAATTGATATTAGCAACACCAAACTTGACACAAAAGATGTGGTCCAAATTAAGGAAAATGTGCTTGGTGTGTTGGAAAACAAAGGCATCATTAAAAAAGGTGAAATCAAGTTAGAAGATAATTTGATTAGCAGTGACAATGTCAAAAATGTTTTTGTGAAACTGAAAAATGAAAAGCAACAGACAAATGAAATCTTAGAGCAGAAAATGGCAACAAGTACTTGCTTGGAATACATGGAGCAAAACAATATTCAAGATGTTAGACGTTTGCAGACGGACCAGGCAAAAGAAGGAATTTTTGCGATGATCAAAAATAAAATGTTGTCCGAAGATTCCAAGAAAGCAGCCGAAGTCATCCAAAGAATATCTGGACGAGATAAAGTCAGAGAGGCAATTCAGTTATCTGACTTCATGAAACAAGCAGTAGATACAGCCACAGACAATGTGCAAGAGGCAAGTGTTACAGGAGCACAAAACAGGAAGAAGTTGGAAGAAAGAGAAAGCAATCGAAAAATTAATGAAGTTAAAATGAAATTAGAAGAAGCAATATGCACAGATGATAGTCAAAACATACAAAATGAAAAACAGCTGGAGATGTTATTCTTGCTTTCTGAGTTAGGGCAAAAGAATGTTAAGGCAGAGCAGTTGGCAAAGAAGCCAACCAAAATACCAATTGAGGTAAGAAATAAAGTGGAAGATTATCAACAAAAATATAGACAAACAATGACAGATGGAAGCACAAGATTAAATCGTAATCGAGATGGAAGTAGAAGATGGGACGAAAATCGAGATGGCAGTCAAAAAGTAATGGATGACATCAAGATAAACGGTTTAGCAAAAATACTGTATGGTCCATCACAAAATATTATTGATTTAATCAATTATGTATAGTACGAAAAAAGAATGGGGGGAAAATATGAAGATAAAGAAAAAAATACTGAAGAAATTAATATTTGTATTATCCTTAGCAATTGTGCTTACCAGTTGTTATTTCATGATAGGCGGACAGGATGTGTGGGCAATACCAGAAGAAGCAACTTCAACAACAGGGGGAGCGATTTCTGATGAAAGTAAGACAAAAGACCCTTTTATGGAGTATGTCGAAACAACAACAGGGGGAGCAGTTTCTGATGAAAGTAAGACGAAAGATCCTTTTATGGAAGAGGCTTCGAAGCCAGCAGCAGGAGGTGCAATTTCTGCTGATGCTGATGAGAGCGAGGAAGGTTCTGGAGGGGGCATGATTTCCGAAGAAACTTCTAAAGATAGCATGATGGTAAATGGCTTAAAAACTATTATGACTGGACTTGTTTCGTTATTACTTTATCCAATTCAATTACTTATTTTGTTGATTGGATGGCTAATGAAAATATTAATGAATGCCTGTGCCAGCCTTGCAACAGGAGGTCTTGAAAGTGTTAGTGTTGAACATATTTTATTTGCTGGTTATCAAGATCCAGATGGTAAGTTTGGAAGCATTGATTTTATGGATGTCAATTTCTTTAATATGAGCACAGGTAATTCAACCATTGATACTTTCAGAGGAGCAGTTGCACAGTGGTATTATATTATGCGTTTGATTTCAGCAGCTATTTTATTAGTGATTTTGATTTATGTTGGAATTCGAATGGCGCTTGCAACAGTTGCATCTGAGCAAGCAAAATATAAACAGATGTTAACCGATTGGGCAACCAGTTTAGCTTTATTATTTGTATTGCATTACATTGTTATTTTTGTGGTTGCAATTAATACATCTTTAGTTTCAGCACTAGGAGGATTGCTGAAAGGTACGATGGTGGATTCAGGAACAAAAACAATTGGTGAGTTCCTAAATACAGAATTAGTAAAAGATATATGGACACCAGGTTTTACAGGAATTATTGCAGCCATTATGTATTGTTTTTTGCAGGGGCAAGCATTCCGTTATTTCTTATTTTATATGAAGCGTATGATTACAGTGGGATTCTTAATTATCATAGCACCACTTATTACCATTACCTATTCAATTGATAAAATGGGAGATGGAAAAGCACAAGCATTAAATGCATGGTTAAAGGAAATTACCTATAACATATTAATTCAGCCATTTCATTGTGTCATTTATTTGGCGTTTTTTGGAGCAATTGCAACGATGTTAGTTAATGCGCATAATTGGAGCATTAGTGTTTATGTTATTGCGTATGCTGTTTTAAAATTCATGAAAACGGCAGAAGAACTTTTGCGAAAGATTTTCCATTTCGAGGCAAATTCAATGCCTGCTATGGGAGCTCCGGCAAAAGACTTCATGAATGCCACTGGAAAATTTGCTCAAATGGGTATGGCTACTGCGAAAAGTGTTTCTTACTTCAAAAACGCAGGAGGCATGAAAGCTTTAACAAGTGGTTTCAGAAAAGGTGAAGCAAAAGTAGGTGAATTTGCGTCAGAAAGAAAAGTTAATAAAGAAGTTAAGAAAGAACTGAAAGAAAATTATGGCACTAGAAAAGAGCGCAAGCAAGCATTTGAGGATTACAAGAAGTCAGATGAATATCGAGAAAGAGTTAATACAACAGCTGCTGATATGAAGCGAGAAGCAGATAGGAAACGAACCCAAAAGGCTAGAAAAATTTACAATAAAAAGCATGGCGGGGATGCCTATGCTTATGACGATATGATTGAACAGAAAACAAAAGAAGCCTATGATGCAAAATTTGGTCCTGGCAAATATGATGAAGTATTGAGAACCTCTAAGAAGAGAGATGCTAATGGAAATCCAACAGCTGCTGCGCAAAGAGCGCAAGCAATTTTGGATAAGCAAAGAGGATTGGCAAGAGATAAAGAAAATAGTTCGATTATTGCCAATAGCAATGCAGCTAAAAGAGCAATGCATAAAGGTGGAGAAGTTGGTGGAAAGGCAATTAAAGGTATATCGCGTGTTTCTAATAGAGTTTATAGATTATCACAAACAGAGGGTGGAAAAGCATTAGGTGCTTATTTGAAAGACACCTTAGCCTTTACTTCAACGGTCGCAACCGCAGCATTTGGTTATGGTATGACAGACGATTTAGGTTCTGCTAAGATGATTTCCGACTTGCTTGGTGGAAAAGGTTTGACAGGTGGTATCTTGGAAAGAGTGTCTGATACAACAGCAAAAGATACAGCTCAATTTGTCAACCAATTAGCAGCAGTAAATGGTTGGAGCCAAGAAGAGGCAATGGCGAATACGAATAATCAATTGAATCTTGCTAATGCAGAAAGTGCAAGCGGTCGCTATAAAACATTAGGAGATGACCAAAAAGCGTTAATCAAAGACCTAACCGAGTTATTTGATGATAACAAAAAAGCAGCAAGTAGTTTTATTACTCAAATTAAATTGGCAATAGCCAATGGTGACAATTTGGATATGCATGATATTGTCAATCGCTTAGTATTGAGCGATAATGTGACAGATGAGAATAAAGAAGAGGCAATTAATATATCCAAAGAATTCACGAATTTGTTTATTCGTTCACAAATTGCGAGTCAAAATGCCGTGGCAAAAGAGGCTGGCTATGAAGTTGACACCTTTAGTAGACAAGTGGAGAAAAGAGTCAATATTTATGAAACAAATAATTATGCCTATAATTATGACATTGAATATGAAAATAGACCAACGCAAAATCCACCACCAGAGCCACAACCAGGTCAGCAGCAAGGACAGGGAGCAGGTCCAGGTGGAGGACCAAGACCTAATCCAAATCTATAACCAAAGGGAATGATAAGAAAAATGGAAAAAAATAAAATTCAATTTTCAAGTACAGATAAAAAATTATATATTGGGGTTGCGATTATCCTTTTGATTGTCATTCTTGCTGCTATTATAAATGCAAGAAGTAGAATGAACCAACCGACCATTGGGGATATAGATGAAGTAACGCAAGAGGTTTTGGAAAATGATAAAAACCAAAAGCTAGTTGCAGCCTTGCAAAACATGGAAGAAAAAGACAGAATGGAATATTATTTTGGGATGTTTTTGGGTTACATAGAAGAAGGAAAATACGAAAGAGCGTATGATTTGTTATACTCAGATTTTAAAAATTTGTATTTTCCAACTTTGGAAGATTTCGAAAAATACATTCCAACCGTATTTACAGAAATGTCGGATATTGCGCATGAAAATATCGAAAGAAGTGGAGATGTTTATATTTTGTGGATTACAATTGCGGACGCCATTCATGGTAAGCCCAGTGACAAAAAAGAAATGAACATAGTCATTCAAGAAAAGGATTACAATGATTTTGTGATGTCGTTTAGTGTAATTTAGGTTAAGGAGATGCGTATGTTTACGAATGTTAGAATTAAAGTTTTGCAATTTTTGCGAAAAAACGCGAAAGTCATTTTTCTTGTGGTATGCATTTGGGCGGTTGTGTTTTTGGTCAATCTGTTTTTGAAAAATTACAAACCAAAAATGGATTTGCAGACAACGTATGAGCCACATACTTCTGTTATGGACGATACTAAAAAGGTTCCTCAAAAAGTCAGCAATCAAGTGGAAGAAATGTTGGATACATACATGAAATATGTGCTGGAAGGAAATGTCGAAAGTGCATATGAAATGCTATCAGAAGAATGCAAGGAAAATAGTTTTGAAAATAAAAAAGACGCTTTTACAACCTATATTTTAAATAAAGTGGGAGGCGCCAAACGCTATGTGATTCAAGATTATTCCAATAAAGGAAACACGTATATATACCAAGTGAAATACACAGACGACTTTTTGGCAACTGGTCTTACGAATACGACGTATTCCTTTACAGAAGAAAAAATCGTGTTCAAAAAGCAAAAAGATGGAACGCTTAATATGGCGGTGGGAAGTTTTGTGGATTATGAAGAAATTCACAATGTAGCAGAAAATCAGTATTTAAAAGTAGAAGTGCAGGCAGTGCAGAAATTTTATAGTTATGAAATGTATACAGTCAAAATGACAAATCGTTCGGATGACACAGTCGTGATTGCAGATGGGCAGGAGGACAATGAGATTTTCTTGACGCTCGAGTCAAAAGATGTAAGAAGTGCGATGAATGTGACCAATTTAGTGTTAAAACCGGGAGAAAGCACGATGCAAAAAATGCAGTTTCAGAAATTTTACGACAATGAAGATGAGGCAGTTAGCTTAACATTTGGCTCTGTGAGAGTGATGGAGCAATATTCTGGAACGGAAAATGTGTCAGAAGAAGTAAGGCAAGCGGAGATACAAAATGCGGTGGCAAAATTTAGTGTGAATATACCAATTAAGGATAAACATTAGAATTTATAAAAAAGGTGGTGAGGAAGATGGCAAGTAACGAAACAGACGAAGCATTGGACGAAAATCAAGAGCAAGAAAATCAAAGAAGACAATCACAAAATGGCTCGAGAAATCCAATTAATCGAGCAGCCGGTAGCGCGCAAAATTTGGCAGATAATGCCAATAAAGCAACTAAAAAGCTTGGTTCAGCTGCAGGAAACATGAGAGAAAGAGCAGAAAAGAAAAGACAAATGGCATCTTCTGCATCAAATGCTCAAAAAAGCCAGAAGTTAACACAGCAAGCCACCAAGTTAGAGAAGCGAGCAGGAAAATTAGAAAAGGCAGCGAAGAAAACAGAAAAAGTAGCACAAAAAGCAGAAAAATTCTCAAAGATAGCTTTAAAATTTGGAAAGATTATAGCTTTAGTAGGCTTTTGGTTGTTAATCATTATGATTATTATTGGCTTGCTGGTTTTCATCATCACTGGCTGGGGCATGTTGCTCAGTGGCTTCAAGCAAATTGCGCAGGGATTTTTGGATACTTGCGAGAAAGTTTGGGCAGGTGAACAAAACGTTGTACATGATGATGAAATCATTAATGTCATGGATAATGTTCAACAAATGGGCTATGACTTATATGGCTATGGTTTTGTTTCTTCCAAAAAAGGAGCACCTTACAAAGATGGAAATTACCAATTTTATACACAAGATGATGATGGTCAAAAAAGTTTAATAGAAGAGTTAGAAGATAATGAGGCTTATCGAAATATTACGACTTATTTGGTTTCTGATAATTATGCATATTGCATAAAAAATAGTAATAGAAATTTTAAACAAGCTTTTTCGAGTATCGGAAATTTCTTTACTGGGCTATTTGACAGAACTGTTTGGGGCAATGGATTAATTAGTATCTATCATCAAGCGGAATTGCCGGATGGAAGCACAAACAATAAAATTACAGGAATAGCAGGCAATTCTTATGGAGGTTTGAAGGATTTGACAAGTTCTGTGAAAGTCAATCGTTCTGCTAAGACATTAGATATTTCAGCGAGTGGATTTGGTTCTAACCAAACATTTTCGTATAAATTAGATGGCTGGACAGGAAGATATTCGATGCCGTTAGAGTTTTTGCTAGCCACGCACATTGCCACAATGGCACCAGATTTAAGCTACAAATTAGCCACTTCTTTTGACACAGATGTGGAAATCCTGCTAGCAACTACAAAAGGAAACTCGACCCAAGGTGGTGTCAAATTGCAAGATGGGTCAGTCATTACCTATAATGATTTTGCAGCAGAAACACATACACCACTTGATGTATTCCAAGATAAGTGGCTAGATTGGGATTGGATGGCACAAAATAGTATTACGCAGGCAGCTAGTTATCGAATTATTTCAGCCCATCCTGGATTAATTAATCATTCGGAAGAATATAAATGTGAGAACGAAAATGGACCTTGTAGTGCAGATAATCCTTATAGTACGGATTTGGCTGGACAAAATATAGTATGTGATAACTGTCAACAGTATTTACAGACCATATCCATGGCGCTAGGTGCTATGACAGAAGATAGCTTTTCTACTTTTGTTCCATACATCAACTGCGTCACAGACCACTGGTATCGAAATGTATATTTTACCTATCATGCTTTGAATGAACACGAAAAGGACGGAGAATATGTTTTAAATAACACAGGATATGAAAGTAAAACTGGCGAGCGCTGGACTTTATACGAGCAAGACAGAGAAGATAATTCGAAAGATGAATTATATGTTTATTTGCCAAAGGAAGATGGCAATTATCCAGCAGAGGAATTCGAGAAGAAGCAAGGCAAATATTTGCTTTGCCGAGAAGTCAAAGAAGGAGAAGGTACATATGCATTGTCAACAGATGGCTCAAATCTCTATGTGAAAAAAGCAAATGGAAATTATCAATTGTATTTATTGGCAGACGAAGACTCTACAGATCCAGACACAAGATATCAAGAGTATACAAATGATTCAATTGAAGAATTCAAAGTTTCCAGAAAGGCAAAAACAGCGAAAAAAGATGCTGGCTGGAATGCATATGATAGCAATGTCAATACAAGTGCTACCGCTTGGACAGAACTAGACTTAACAGGTGCAAGCGAAAAACTAACCAAAGTTGCTGAAATGGGATTAACGCCAGTATATGAAGCGACCAAAGGAAGTGTTTCGCAAACTGACGATGGCGTAAGAGGACCAACGAATAACATAATTAAGAAATTATTTTTAGATGATTATTATTTGTATGACGGTTCAGGCGCTAGAGCGGCTTTGATTGAAAAAGCCAAAGAAATGGTGCGTGAAAAAACAATGTTTGCAGATAAGGATAATCCAGATGAATTTAGAAAGTTATTTGGGGAGAAAAAAGTCATCAAAGCAACCTACAATAACCAAGAGGTCACTGCGACAATCGATGACATTTCAGGTTCGGTTGACCTAATGCAAAATTCGCTAACAGCTTTTAACATTTTAACCAATATGCATACATTGGACGCAGAATATATTTACCACGATTTCAAAGAATTAGTGGTAGAATTGAATTATTTTGACAAAGAAGACTTAACAGAAGCCGAAGAAAGTGTCATGATGTTCCCAATTGCAGGGGTTTCTTCAGCAGGATGGCCAGTCACAAGATATGACAAAAGCGAGGAATTTTATGGAACGTTGCTACATTCAGCAGAGGACTACAAGGCTATGCGAGCAGAAACTGAAGCAGAATTAGCTAAATTGATTGACAATGGAGATAAAGAAGTAGAAGACCCAGATAATAGTGCAGTAACAAAAAGCGAAAATACAGTTTCTCAAGGTAGCTTTTTACAGATTGCAGAAGATTGCCATAAAGAGCAAAAAGGAAAAGCTTATGGACCAACTGGTAGCATACCAAGTAATGCAAAGGCCATGAGTAATGGTGGAAGTGGTCAAGTTGACTGTTCTGGATATGTTTCATATGTTTTATATATGGCAGGATTTCAAGATTTAGCAGGAGGGCAACAGACTTCAAGGTCATTACCTACTTGGTGTGAAAAACAAGGTTGGGAAAAAATTGAAGGTTGGTCTAATTTACAACCAGGAGATATTTGTTTTTATGCAAAAGGTGGAGAAAATCATCATGTTAATATTTGTGCAACAGTTGAAAGTGGAGAGCCACTATTTTGGGATTGTGGTTGTGAAAGTTGGATTAATTCTGATACACCAACTTCTCATGGAAATTCAGATTTTGTATATGCTTATCGACCAGAAGGTTTTGCAATGGGAGCAGAGACAGGTGGCGTTGCTGAGTTTGCAGGCTTTGAAGGCGGCGAGGCAGTGCTTGCTCCTGTAACTGGCGAAGTTGTAAAATATGGCATGGTAGAAAGAACCAATATGGAATTGGTGAAAAATGGCGTGAGTGAAGCAGAGGCTAAGGAGAAAGTTGGATTTATCAAAATCAGAGTGTTAGGAAACACGGAATGTTTGGCTGGTAGCAAGGATGATTGCTCGTATTTTAAAAATAACAAAAAGCAAAATGGCTATAATTACTTCTGGGAAGAATACTCTGATGTGCATATTACAGACCATGTGCTTTATATTGAAGGATTTGACGTATCGAAAATTTTGTCAAGTCCAGACTCAGACAATAGCGTAAAAGGCGGAAATATTCAAGCATTGAGCGATTATATTAAAAACAGCGAAGACAATAGTTATAGCACAGAATACGAAGTTCCAAAGTTTGTAGGTGAAGACGGCGAAAAGCGTATGGAGAAATTGCAAGCCAAAGAAGACGCAAAAGAAGAGGCAGCATATAGCATTAAGCGAGGCAATCGAATTTACATCAAGGAAGGAGCCGTAATTGGTTACACATACGAACAAGACAAGGCAAAAACAATCGGAAAAGAAGTTTCGATAACGAAATCTCAAGCAGAGGCAGATGCAGAAGCGAAAGCTGAAAAAGAAGGGGAGAAAAAGAAAGAAAAAACAGAAAATAAAAAAGACAAAACAAAAGAAACAGAAGAAGACGAAGAAATGGTAACAACAACTTACCAAGTTGGTAACTATCTAAGAATTATTTTCCGCGATATGGATGACCAAGTCGTTGAGAATGTGGAAAATTATATGGAAATTGAGAAACTTGAAGGAACAAGAAAATCAGGAGATGCAGGAGCAATTGAAGATATTACTGCCGATTCAAGTGTAGTAGAAAAAGTAAAAGCAATGATTGATTATTTTATGTCACAAGGATTTACATTAGAAGCAGCTTGTGGTATCGTAGGAAATGTTTATCAAGAGTCAAGTCTGGATACAACTTGTGGAACGGGAAGATATGTAGGTTTATTTCAAATGGATACAGGTGGAAGTGGAGATATTAAAAATCCATCACCTGGATCCAATTGGGACAAAATTTTAACTTGGATGGATAATAATGGATATAATGCTGATTCATTTGCCGGTCAAGTAAGAGGAATTATTGAGTGTGAAGGCTATTTAGATGGCAGAAGTGGTTGGGGTTCGATTGACGAAATGAAGGCTTTAACAGATGAGCAAGATGCTGCTGATTATTGGGCTGTATGGGTTGAAGGTTGCTGGGGCGGAAGTGCTATACCAGAGAATAAATCAAAATATGGACCAATGCATTCAAGTGACTCCAGAGCACAATATTATCAAGATTTAGGAAAAAGAAAAAATTATGCAACGACAGCAAAAGAAATTTATAATGGAAGCAAAGAGTCATTTTAAGGGAAGGAAAATTTTATGAAAGAAAAGATAAAAAAAACATTGATTCTTTTGGGAATTGTACTTTGTGTTTTGATATTAGGATGGATTTGTTATTACATCAAAAATCAAGATGTAATACAGGCAAAGCAAAATTTAGAATACATTAATGACAGCAAGCAATGGAATCGAGAAGAAGTAAGATATCCGGAAAGAGCATCTAGTATAAAAAATGTTTATGAGGGAGAATTGACTATAAAAGATATTGGAAAATCCATGTATTACTTTACGACAGAAGTTATTCCCCAATATTATAATCAACTAAAGAGTGCAGACGAAAACGAAATTTTGGAATATTATGCTAAAAATTCAGAAATCATAGCCATTGATACAGGAATTGATAATGAGGAGGATTTTGGCAATTTGATACAAATGATACAAAAATTAAATTCTGAAAATTTGACTTTAGATTCATTTATTATAGATAAAAATAAGACAAAAGCAAAAAGTAGTTATACAGAAACAATTTTATATATTACGTATAAAGATAATGAGGAAATAGGATTTCGCATAAAAATTTACAATCAAATAAAAAAAGATGCAAGCACGTTAATTTATAGCCGTTTGTAGTGTATGGAGCAGACATTTGGTCTGCTCTTACTTTTGCATAAAATTTTAGAATTTTCACAAACTATAAAAAAACGAAAAAGAGGAATAAAATGTTGATAGAAATCATATTCATGATAGTAGGTTTTATATTTCTAGTCAAAGGCGCGGACTTTGTGGTAAAAGCAGCAAGCGCAATTGCGCGAAAATTTCATTTGTCGCAAATGCTAATTGGAATTGTGATTGTGGGAATTGGGACATCGCTTCCAGAGATTATTGTAACAATTCAATCGACGTTAACAGGAAATCAAGACATCATCATTGGAAATTCGATTGGAAGTTGCATTTGCAATTTGTTGTTAGTCATAGGAATTGCAAGTGTTTGCAATCCCTTAAAAATTGATGACAAAATGCTAAGAGTACATCTTCCCGTATCGGTATTTACCATTTTAATGTTGGTTATCTTTTGTAATTTTGGTGGAGGGAATGCCATCATAAATAAGGCAGAAGCACTCGTATTATTGATTCTTGCAATAATTTACATTGGCTATACGATTTATGATGGAAAAGAGAATTTTGAAACAACAGAAGAAAAAGAAACGGGAGTTTCAGCCACAATTATTTATCTTATTTTGGGAATTTTAGGGTTAAAATATGGGGCAGATTTTGTTGTTAATGGAGCCATTAGTATTGCACAGTTTTTTGGCGTGAGCGAAAGCATTATCAGCATGACGGTGGTGGCGCTTGGCACATCATTGCCGGAAATTGTGACTTGTATTATTGCTACCATCAAAAAAGAAAGCGATTTGGCAATTGGCAATGTAATTGGGTCAAATATTTTTAACATTTGCCTTTTGCCGGGAATTGGCGCGTTAATTCAGCCAATTCACTATGATACAAATTTTAACCGTTCCTTGATTTTTTTATTAATTATTACCCTGTATTTGCTGGTTTTTGATTTATTTAAAAATCGCAGAGAAATTAGCAGAAACCACGGAGTTGTGTTTATTTTGATGTTTTTGCTGTATGTAAGTTGTTTGTTTTGATACACTAATTTGACTTGATTTTAAAATTGTGTTAAAATCATAATAAAAAGGAGAGAAAAAATGCGTCCAACGGTTATGCAAGTGAACTTGCAAAGTTTTAAAGAAAATATAAAAGAAATCAAGTCAAAATTATCCAATTATTGCGAGATTATGCCAGTCATCAAAGCAAATGCTTATGGAACATACATCAACACGCAATTGGATATTCTTAATGAATTCAATATAGTAGCCGTGGCAGTTTGCAGTGAAGGTGCCGAACTTAGAAAAATCGGTTATCAGAAGGAAATATTCGTGTTGAATCAACCAGATATAGACGAAATCGATGAAATTTTTGCAAACGACTTAAGCATTGGAATTTCGTCAAGAGATTTTACCAAGGCATTAGGAAATGCAAAAAGAATTGCAAAAGTGCAGATTGAAGTGGATTCTGGAATGGGCAGAACAGGAGTTCAGCTAAAGGAAGTAGCAGATTTTATCGATTTGGTTAAAACGTTTAAAAATATCGAAATAGAAGGAATCTATACCCATTTGTCATCTGCAGACAATGATATGGAATATACAAAAAAGCAGTTGGCTATTTTTCAAGAGGCAGTAAAAATTGCAAAAGAAAAAGTACCAAATTTGAAATATATACATAGTAGTGCATCAAATGGAATCATTAATTTTCAAGACACAAATTGCAATTTGGCACGTCCAGGAATTGTCCAGTATGGCTATTCTTCAGGTGATGGAATTGTGGAAAAAATAAACTTAAATCCAGTGTGCAAATTGAAATCTAAAATTACGTTTTTGAAAACAGTTTGTAAAGGTACCAGTATAGGCTATTCAAGAAGTTTTATTACCGAAAAAGAAACAAAAGTTGCAACAGTTCCAATGGGATATGCAGACGGTTTAAGACGTGAGATGTCAAATGGTGGCATGGTTTGGATTAATGGCAAAAAAGTACCAATTATCGGAAAAGTATGCATGGATAGTTTCATGGCTGATGTAAGTAATATTGAGGATGTCAAAGTTGGAGATGATGTCTGGATTTGGGACAATGAAAATATAACATTAGAAGAAATAGCACAAAGATGTCATACGATTAATTATGAAATTATGAGTACCATTTCAAATAGAGTACCAAGAATATTTACAGAAAAATAGAGTTCTTTTGGCAAGAGCTCTATTTTTCTAGTTAACATATATAATTAAAAGGGGGTTTACAAATGCGTTAAATAAAAGCTCACACTATACTTTCACTTAACTTAAATTTAGTATACAATAGAAATATTAAAATAACCTTAAAAATTAAAATGTTGTAAAAGATTTTTAAATAAAAATTCTGTCTATCACTCTTGACAAAAAGAAACCTCCAATGTTACAATATAGTTATATAATAGTTGACAATAATGAAACCGTAAGACAAAATGTTTTCATTCATGTTAAATATATTATGTTGATGATTATAAATAATTAAAGTAATGGAATATTATTACAAAATAGTAACAAGTATTGACTAAACAATTTAAAAATTGTATACTAATAAAGAGATACAATGTTTAGATTGTAAAAGGAGGAATTACAATGCAAAAGAGAAAAAGTTTTTGGAAAACAGACAACGGCATCACGCTAATCGCCTTAGTCGTAACCATCATCATCCTATTAATTTTAGCAGGCGTAACCTTAAAATTAATCAACAGCGATAATGGCATCATCGCGCAAGCTCGCTGGGCAGAATTTGTTACGGAATATGAAAAGTTAGACGAGCAAAAGGAACTCTACGTTGCAGGCAAGCAAATGGACAAGCTCAGCGAAGAATACTCAAAAGCAGACTGGCGCTCGCTTTTTAGCAATATTTCGTACGCGCTAGACGTGCCAGAAACGATGTATCCAGTGGACTTAAACCAACCGTTTTCCACTTGGGACGCAGTTGACACTTTGCAAGACACAATTTGCTATGTAGAAAATCTGCAATATTCCGAATTATTTGACAAGTCAAAAGTGGATTTGTACCGCGTCGATTTGACGCTCATTCCCAAAATAGAATTGCGCCGAGATTACATCATAAACATCGTCACAGGGATGCTCTATTACATAGATGGCGAGCCCTACAAAGGCTTGGTTTATCACACACCAAGATATGGTGTGCCTAAAAAAACAGAGCCAGATACGCCAGAAAATCCAGAACCTGATGAACCAGACCCAGACGATCCAGATAATCCGCCAACACCAATGCCACCAGTGTATCCAGACGAGCCAGGTAAAAGTTTGGATATTCATTATTTGTCGTATGAGGCGGAAAGTTACGCGCAGGAAGTTGCCTACGAAGACACGATTTGTGCGACTTTGGACAAAAATAAATTTGCAAGAGATGGCTACACTTTCATGTATTGGCTCGATAACACCTCAAAATACGATGGTTCAACGATGACAGGAGATTTTAGAAAAACAGAAGGCTATTTTGGAGTTGCGAATAATTTGGTGAAAGTTTTGGATGAAAATTGGGAAGAAGACATCCTTGACATCATCCAAAGTTATGAAGAATATGAAGAAGACGGTTTTGAAGCAGATGGCGAAGAACAAGATCCAGATGAAGCACCAGAGCCAACCATGGAAGAAGAACGCAGAAACGAAATTCTAGATTATTTCAATGGCTACGAAACGGCCATTCGCAATTTATTCACAAACAGCACCATGAATTTGAATGGTTTAGCAGATTGGTTTGTGGCCAATCAAGCGTATTTAGCGCAATTGCAAGAATATGAAAATGGCTTAGAAGACATCTTGTATGACGACGAAGAAGAGTTATCCTATAATGGCACAATTTATTACGACCAACAAACTGGAGTCGCCATGAATGGGAAAGACCTGTGGTTGCAAGCCATCTGGACGTTGCATCCACTAACGCTAGACGCTAATGGTGGCTTGATTGAAGAGCAGCCAAAAATCACAGTTGAATTAGAACCAGGTTTGGAATATGGCGATGCTATTTTTGACCCAGATGACCGCGAAGATTACATATTTGCAGGCTGGTTTACATCGCCAAGTGGTGGCACGCAAATCGTCGAAGAAAATATTTACCAAACGGCAGAATTGCCAGGAAAAACCTTGTATGCGCATTGGGTCAAGGAAAAGGACGATTCAGGAGAGCCAAATCCAGAAATTGTGCCAATCACGTATGACGCCAATGGCGGAACATTAACAAATTCAGGAACAACAGTTACAACCATCACAAAAAACAAAGTCAAAGGTACGAAAATTGGTTCTATGCCAGAACCATACAAAGACAGAAGAATATTTGACGGCTGGTGGACTGAGCCAAATGGCGGAATGCAAGTAACAGTAAGTAGTACAGTAACTGAAACAATGACCCTATATGCTCATTGGACAGAGGGAAATTTTGTGGATTTAGACTTAGTTGACGGCGAATTAATCAACACCTATCGTTATGCATGGCAAGTACAAAGCTATTTTCATGAATGGAACCCAGTCAGATTTAGCGGAATTCAGGTAGCCAATGGAAGAAAAATAGGAAAACAAGCGAAATATTGGCAGTTGCCAGTAACTTGGTCGCAAAGAAAAATCAGAAAAGTGCGCTATGTAACACAGCCGAATGGCAAACAACGTGCAGTAAAATCAAGATTTAAGGGCTGGTTTACACAGCCAGAAGGTGCAGGAACGAAGATTAAATATTATAGCAAATACTATAATTCTTACGGCAAAAATTTGTATGCCAACTGGAAAGACCCCTATGTCATCACATATGACGCCAATGGCGGAAAGTTCGGCAAAACAGCGACGCAGAAGCAACGTTACAACAAATACATTGGACAAAGATATCCGCGAGTTTCCACGCCAAAGCAAGAAGGTTACCGCTTCTTGGGCTGGTTTGATAGTCCTGTTGGTGGCAATAAAATTGAAATGAACAATTGGAGTTACACCATAAATGGTGACGCTACGCTATATGCGCAATGGGAAAAAGTGAATTTTACGTTGCAAATCACGGATAAAACAGACAGCAGCTGGAATCAATCTATTACGCCAATAGACTGCGATTTGTCAACTTGTACGATTTATTACAAATATTCGAAAAAGCAAGAAAATGCGAACAAACATATTTCGTCATACACAACGAAGAAAAGCACAGTAACCAATAGAAAAGCAGGTACGACGTATTACGTTTGGGCGATGGCGAGAAGTAAGAATAATGAGAAGTTTTACAGCAATATAGTGGAAGTGACGTTGGATTATGCGCCAATGGAATTTATGGTTAATGTGAGCAATATAAAAAATAATGGTTGGACGCAAGGAAAAAGTGCAACACTTGGAAGTTTGACAGGATATAGTGTAACGTATCATATTTCTAATTCTGTGCCGGCAAATAATACAGCCAATGGAAATATTGCAAATCCAACAGGAACGTCAGTAACTGGTAAAAGTGATGCGACAACGTATTATGTCTGGGCGACGGCGAAGAAAGGAACGCATGTGGTTGGAAGTAATAATTATGTGATGGTTAAGACGGGACATACGCATACAGGAAGTGCGACAAAAGGTACAGGTTGTTATACTGGAGCACATGTGACTTGTGATAAAAGTTTTCCGACAATAGTTAAAAGTATAACAAGTTGGCCAGCAATTAGTTGTCCAACAAATAGCTGGTGTTGTGTGGCATGTGGTAGTATGCCAGGAAAGGGAACGACAGTGTATGGGACTGCGTCTAAGGTAAATGTTGTGTTCAGATGCTTAGCTTGTGGTGTTGAAAAACAACCAACTGGAACGGGTTACAGGTTTGTTTGTGCTCAATGTTATACGAAATTAGGTAATTATGTTGATTCAGATGGACAAACTTGGATGAATGCTATGCCAATTAGAACGGGCTCGAATGGGTACTTTGGATCGTCTGGAAGTCAATATAGTGGAGGTAACGTTATTCCACATGCAAATATGTACAAGTTAGGTTGCGGGAAAGCGGAAGGAAATGGCACAGCGACGTCGGTGAATTTTTCTAAATAAAATGTAGGGGCGATGCTCAATCGCCCACTTATTATTTTATGTGAAAAAAGCAAAATGTTAATTTCAGTTGCGAAAAAATCAGTCAAGTTTATTGGAATGTAAGGCTTACTTGACAAAATGCCAGGTAAACCTGGTAGACAAAATGGAAAAAATATGGTATAATTAAAGTTAGGGGCAATTTTTGGAAATTGTTCCTATTTTTGAGAGATAAAAAACGTTAATGTGGAGGTTGCCAAAATTCGTTTTTTATGATAAAATAAAGAAAAAATTGGAGGAGTGAAAATGAAAAAAAGAGGTTTTGAAGTAGCAAAGGGATTTGAAAATGCAGGAATTAACATGCCAGTGAGAAAAACAAAATATTCAGCAGGATACGATATTGAAGCAGCAGAAGATTGTGTGGTGCCAAAATTTGAAAAAGGACAAAAGCCAACTTTAGTAAAAACTGGATTAAAAGCATATATGCAAGACGATGAGGTTTTGATGCTTTATAACAGAAGTTCTAATCCAAGTAAAAAAGGTTTAGTTATGGCAAATAGCGTTGGTATAATTGACAAAGATTATTATGGAAATCCAGATAATGATGGACATTTTATGTTTTCGTTTTTTAATATAAAATCAGAAGATGTACAAATCAAAAAAGGCGATGCAATTGGACAAGCCATTTTTGAAAAATATTTTGTGACAGATGATGATGTTGCTGAAGGCACTAGAACCGGAGGCTTTGGCTCAACGAACAAATAAAAAATATGAAAAAATGGATAATTTAGGAAAAAAACTTTTGACTTTTGGTAAATTTTGTGGTATAATGAAAGAGTAGTAATTTTAAATTACTTGGAAGGAGTGACGATGTTAATGTTTAAAGTAGGGGACAAAATAGTGTATCCAATGCATGGAGCAGGAGTAATTGAAACGATAGAGGAAAGAGCGGTTTTAGATGAAAAACAAGCGTATTATATCATCAAGATGCCAGGAGAAGTAAAAGTAATGGTACCTACTGCAAAAGCGGAAGAGATTGGTGTGAGAAACATCATCGATAAAGAAACAGCCGGAAAAGTAATTCATGTTTTAGAAGAAAATTGTACAGAAATGTCAATGAAATGGAACAAAAGATATCGTGATAATGTAGAAAAGATGAAGTCAGGAAATGTTTTTGAGATTGCAGATATTGTTCGAAATTTAAGTTTCAAACAAAAAGATAAAGGCTTATCGACCACAGAAAAGAAAATGCTAGTCAATGCAAAACAAATATTGGTTAGTGAATTAATGTTGGTAGAAAGCAAAGAAAAAGATGAGATTGAAACTTTAATTGATAGCAAAATTGATATATCGTATGAAGCACATAACATAGACGACAGCAATGGTGGAACAGATGACACTGACGATACAACAGGTGTTATGAAAACATTTATTCAAACCTAATTTTTACGAAATATATACGAATGAAAATGACTGATTTTTAGAAAACAAAAATGAGTCATTTTTATTTTTTTGAAATTATGTATACTTTTCTGGCAAATAAAGAAGGATTTAGGAAAATTTCGTCGAATAATATAAAAGAAAGGTTTAAAACATGGTACAATATAATGATGATTTGAAACAGGAGATAAGAAACGCAAATGATATAGTAGATGTTATATCACAATATGTTATACTAAAAAGAAGTGGTAGAAATTTCATGGGCTTGTGCCCCTTTCATAAAGAAAAATCACCTTCTTTTTCTGTTTCGGCTGATAAGCAATATTATCATTGTTTTGGATGTGGCAAAGGAGGAGATGTTTTTTCTTTCATCATGGAAATGGAGAAATTGTCGTTTCGAGAATCACTTGAATTTTTAGCAGAAAGAGGACATGTTCATTTGCCAGAAACCGGAAATCAAGAGTTTAACAAAAAGCAATATTTGATGGACAGAATGACGAAAATAAACCTAGAAGCAACCAATTTCTTTCACGAAAGGCTATACACGCCAGTTGCGAAAATTGCACAAGATTATGTCAAAACAAGAAAATTAGATAATCATACGTTAAAAGCGTTTAAAATAGGATATTCTGGGGAATATAATGAATTATATACGTTTTTAAAAGGAAAAGATTTTCAAGACCATGAAATTTTAGCGACTGGATTGGTTTATCAAAATGACAAAAAGGAATTCATCGACCGTTTTCGTAGACGTTTGATGTTTCCGATTATTTCGGCGACAGGAAAGCCAGTAGCTTTTGGTGGCAGAAGATTGAATGATACAGACAAAGGAAAATACATAAATTCAAATGAAAATTTGGTTTACTCCAAAAAAAAGCATTTGTTTGCTTTGAATTTGGCAAAGCAGTCAGAGGACAAACGAATTATTTTGGTAGAAGGCTATATGGATGCTATTTCGCTTTATCAAAGAGGCATTGACCATGTGGTAGCATCTTTGCGGCACAGCGCTTACAGACGAACAAGCTGTTTTGCTTAGAAAATATAGCAATCAAGTCATTTTTGCATATGATTCAGATGGACCAGGTCAAACAGCGATTAAAAGAGGAATCGAAGTTTTGGAGAAGCAAAATTGTGATGCCAGAGTTTTGCAAATGGAAGGCGCCAAAGACCCAGATGAATATATTATCAAATATGGAAGTGGACGTTTCAATTTGCTAGTGGATAATGCGATTTCGCTGGTTGAATTCAAAATCAAAACCATAAAAGAAGATTACAACCTAGAAAATGCAAAAGACAAAATTGCGTTTTTGAAAAAAATAACAACGATTTTGTCAAGCGTGGAAAATACGATTGAGCGCGAAATTTATATTGATAAAGTTTCGGCGCAATATGACATTTCAAAACAAGCGCTTTATGCAGAAATCAACAAACAATTGTACAAAGGCGAACCAGAAAAAATTTTGACAAGACCAGCCGTCAAAAAAAAGCAAAATGTGGATACTTTGGTGAATGAAAAAGTCATCAAAAGAGAAAATATGGTTTTGTATTTGTTGATTAATTATCCAGCAGAAACGAAGGAAATCATTCAAGCAAATATTCGTATAGAAGATTTGAAAATTGCAGAAAATAAAATTATATTTGAAAAAATCATGTCACTCAAAGAAGAGGAAAATGACAAAATTACACAAATGATTGCGAATATCGAGGACGAAGATTTGCAACAACACATTAGTAGTATCATGGTGGCAGATTATGAGATAACTTCTGTGCAAAAATGCTTGGAAGATGTTATTTTGATTTACAACAAAGAAAGGTTGCAAAATCGAAAATTACAGATTATACAAGAATTGGAAAATCCAAATTTATCTCAAGAAGAAATGAGTAAGCTTGAGTTAGAATTGAGCGATACCATAATTCAGTTAGCTAAAATAAAATAGAAGGGGGATTATATGAAAAAGGCTGATGAGAATGAAACAAAAAAAGTAGCGAAAAAAACAGAAAACGAGAAAAAAGTTGCTAAAAAGACAACAAAAAAAGAAGAAGCTAAAAAAGAGAAAACTCCGAAGAAAAATACGGTTCAAAAAGAAAATAAAAAACAAGAAAAAGTGCCAGGAAAAAAGGAAGAAAAGAAAGAGTCTGAGAGTACCACTCAGAAAAAATCCCCAAAGAAAGAAGTAAAAGAAGTAGCAGTAAAAGAACCAGAAACTAAGCAGGTAGAAACTCCAGAAGATAAAAAAGAAAGCAAAGAAAAAGAGAAAGTTTTAAGCATTTTAAATAAAGCAAAAGAAGCAGGAAAAATTACGTATGGCGAATTGGCAAATGAGTTAGGTGAAGTCAATCCAGAGGAATTGGATAAGGTTTTTGAAGCTTTTGAAGAAATGGGAGTTAGTATCGCCAGAGATGACGATTTACTAGAACCAGACGAAGACGACCTAAAAGACGTCGAAGAAGTTGATTTAGAAGAAGTTGACTTGAACAATTTTGAAGGAATCAGTGTTGATGACCCTGTCAGAATGTATTTAAGAGAAATCGGAAAAATTCACTTATTGTCTTTTGAAGAAGAGTTGGAATTGGCGAAAAAAGTTTTAGAGGATGATGAAGACGCAAAGCAGAAATTAGCAGAGTCAAACTTAAGATTGGTCGTTAGTATTGCGAAAAAATATGTTGGTAGAGGCATGTTATTCTTAGATTTAATCCAAGAAGGAAACATGGGGTTAATCAAAGCAGTCGAAAAATTTGATTATACAAAAGGCTATAAATTTAGTACGTATGCGACATGGTGGATTAGACAAGCCATCACAAGAGCCATTGCAGACCAAGCGCGTACTATCAGAATCCCAGTTCACATGGTGGAAACCATCAACAAGTTAATTCGTACTTCAAGACATTTGCTTCAAATGTTAGGAAGGGAGCCAACCCAAGAAGAACTTGCCCAAGAAATGGAAGTTTCTGTTGAAAAAGTCATGGAAATTCAAAAAATTGCGCAAGACCCAGTTTCGTTAGAAACGCCAATTGGTGAAGAAGACGACAGCCACTTAGGTGACTTCATCGAAGATGATGATTCTCCAGCGCCACATGATGCAGCGGCGTATACTTTGTTAAAAGAGCAATTAGAAGATGTTATGAGCACTTTAACGCCACGCGAAGCAAAAGTGCTAAAGTTGCGATTTGGCTTGGAAGACGGAAAAGCACGCACGTTGGAAGAAGTGGGAAGAGAATTCGAAGTCACACGTGAGAGAATTCGACAAATCGAAGCAAAGGCATTGCGAAAATTAAGACATCCAAGCAGAAGTAAAAGATTGAAAGATTATATGAATTAAAAAAATAAAGGCGTTGACCTTTATTTTTTTGTGAATTTTAATTTCGTGCATCATTTTTTACCAAAATGCTGCCCTCTAAAATGCTATTGTTTTCGTTCTCCAATTCAATCGGAAGCGACAAACGTTGATAAAATTCTTCGTCATTGTTGGCTACAATATGAATGGTAAAATCCAGATTTGCCTTCAAATCATCCAAAGAAATATTTGCCATTTCTAGCAACTTTCCATTAAAAGACACAGGCTCATCAGAGGTAATCTCATAATTGCTTTTTACCGAATGATTCACATATTTTAAAGTAATCGGATTCGAGCAATCCGTGAAAAAAGTGGGTGTGTTATATTGCAAATTATCCTCTATATTTTTGTCATTTAAAACAGTAAATTCCAGCTTTTCTTGAATTTCATTTTGCTCGTTAAAGTGCGCAGTTCCGAAATTTAAAGAATCCAAGTAATACAGCGAAGGACTCCCAATTTTGGGTTTTGACAAAGCAATATCTTCAATCCATAACTTTTTAACCGTATTTTCAGCGCTCAAATCTGCGCCACCATTCTCCAAATAAATCGCGATATCGCTATATTGCAAAATGTCTACAATCCAATTGTTCTGCCCAAAAGTGGTGTCCTTATTTTCGCCATAGGCGCTGGAAAACAGCATTACTTTTGCAACAGAAAAAGGACTGTTTTCAGTGGCTTCTGGGTTATTTTGAGTTTGAGGTTTTAGAAATAGAAAACGATACAATAAATAAATTGCAAGAATGCCTAACAAAATAATGACAAAACGTTTCACAAATTTTTTCATAAGTACAACTCCTTTGCTACTATTGTAAAACATTTTTGAGAATTAGTAAAGAGAAAAAACAAATAAAATCGGGAAAACCCCAGAAACACAATTGTGTCTCCGAGGTTTTCCTCAGCTTGTAAATTCATCTCCTTCCCAGCTGTCTGCTGCGCCCAGAAGACGCGTTAACAGTTACCGGCCGCGTGTCAATGCCCTACCAAGAAACCGCGGCCGTCGTAGGAAGTCGTAGTGACCTTCCATGACTTTGCCGCATTGACTTTGCAGGTTTTCGCCTGCTCAAGGCCAATTTTCTTGGCAGACACCAGCCAGCCTGCCTTGTTGGCAACTCCGTACGCTACGGAGTTTTGCTCCGTAATGCCAACAAAGCTGTATTTCTTGCCAGCTTTCCTTTCTTTCTTAGAAAGCTGAGCAATAACTCTTCCGTCCAGTAAAACTTTTGTTTTGCTGGAGTTCAGAGTCAGCTGGCAGGCCTGGATACTAGACTGATACAAGACAGTCTTTTTAGAACTGTTCTTGCACCAGTCCAGTTTCTGCTCCAGATAAACAGGCTTTGTTACAAGCCCATTTTTGGAGCTATATTCCAGCCTAGCCACGTTCTGCCATTTCAGAACGAGCTTGGTTGGATTGCTCCAAGGAGCAGTCCAGGTTTGAGTACCCTTAGTTACTAAAAAGTAACCAGGGTTCTCAATATCTACCCCGATTGAATTCTGGGTCTTAGTGACCCCAGAAGCAACCAGCGTACTGCCCAGGAACAGGCTCTCTCCTTTAATTTCAAGAAGATAGCCTGTTCCACTTTCTGCCCAATAAAACTGGCAATATCCAGTCTTATTGATGGCATACGTGAACGAAGGTGCCCACTCTTCGTCCACAACTAACTGAGACAGGGCATATGTCCCAGTACTGGTTTCCAGATGTGTCATGTACCCCTGGTCATCAAAAATGACCTTGAGTAAGACACATCCATCTGCAAATTTTAATTTCTCAGGACAGAACAAATTGTCCCAAGAAAATCTGTAATAGGCCCCAGCTGAGTCCTCAAGGAGATACACTCCTTCAGGGACGGCACCTAAGTATCTGACTCCAGAGTTGCACAACTCCGAAATCCTGATACCATCAGCATATACATTGGCCCCATCCACGATTATTTCGTGGGAGCCAAATGTGTAATGCATCCTGCCAGTAGCGTCAAGAAAAGGTGTAACCTTTCCAGTTGCTGTAGCAGGGGTAGCAGTTGGCTTTCCAACCAACACACCGTGAGGAGTGCTAGTTGGTACAGGTGTCAGCGCAGGTGGAACTGTTACCACAGGTTTTGCTGTTACCTTTGCCGTAGGCGAAGGTGTCACTAAAGGCTTAGCTGTTGGTGTTGCAGTCGGAGCCACAGTTGGCTTTGCTGATGGTGTAGCCGTTGCACCAACTACTCCGCCTGGCCCAATCACAGGTAATTTTGCAATTGCCTGCTCCGGTGTCAGACTGGTTCCGTCCGCCAATTTAATTGAGCCGAGGAAACCATCTGAGCCCTCCACCAGAATGGCGCCAGCAGAACTAGGTAATAGAACGGACATGCGCGTGCCAAAAATATATATGCGCACGCCGTCTATCTCCACCCAAAAAAGGTGGGAACCCGGACGATGCCAAAATGGTTGGGTGCCAGCCAGCCGGCGGTCTGTTAACAGTTTTCCATTTAGCACTACTGTGCTATCAGGGTAGCTTACAGACCTGCTGGAGTCAGCGACTGCTATGCCATTCGTTCCAAAGAAGTAATACTCCATGGAACGAGCCCAGTCATAAGTATGGGCGTATGGCTGCTTTTCAGCCGCCCGGGTGGTGGCAACTGGTGCCGATGTCAGCATCAGTGCCAAAGTTAACAGGAACGAAAAAAATTTTTTTGTCTTCATTATGAAGACCCCCTTTCCTAAATCCCCCAAGTGGGGGAAAATTTTGTCTATGGATTTTCAAGCTGTGTCCTGCGAAGTGGCGGGACCTGAAAAAACAAATCCATTTTCCTAATTCTATTATACCATATTTATGTAAAGTTTGTCAAGTTTTGGCAAAAGGTGAACAGGCCAAAAACATGAAATTACTTTCAAAACTATTGTTAAATACTTCATTACCATTACAATTTAATAAAAAAATACCTAGAATCACTTAAGATTCTAGGATATTAGACTGACTTAGAGCATCGAAAGTTTCTAAGTATTATTTGATATAAATTTTTACAATAAAAAACTTGATTTCTCAAGTTTTATCAGATGTATAGTTATCTGTATAATTTTTGTATGCTTTTAAAAATCTTATCATATCTTCTACATTTACAGTTCCTAATTTATAATTAATTACTTTCTTGGGGATATCATACAACTTATCACATTTTACTATACTATCATAGTCTAATTTATTATTTTTATCTTTTTTTTATGGCTCATTATATTTAAATTTTGAATTTTCTTTACTTTTCTTAGTATTGGAAGATACAACAAAACCAAAATAATCTGCTGGTATTAACTTATATGTTTTTCTTCATGAACAGGGAAATCTTTGAAAGCTTCTGTATGTGGTCTTATTAGGCCCTTTTTTCGACTTATTGAAATCAATTGTTTCGCCTGGTTCTTTAAATCTATAATACGTGTTTTCATATCAATCCCTCCTATCGTAGTATATGTTTTCTTATTATAATTATAGCATAATTTTATACAAATTTCAAGTGTTTTTGAGCTGTTTTAGAAAGTTTTATCGTTGACGAAAAGGGGAAAATGTGATATGTTAAGCTTAATAGGAGAAAAGAAAAATGGTGAAAAATATTATCTTTGATTTGTCAGAAGTAATCATTTCTGGCTATCATGGGACGGAAAAAGTGGTGGCGCAAAATACGGACCTATCGGCAGAGGAGTTTTTGGCTAGAAAAACGGAAGTGACAGACTTCTTTTTGGATACCATGCGAGGAAAACATTCGGAAGATGAATATTGTGCGCATTTGCTGGAAGGGAGTGGCTGGGATTTGAGCACGCAAAAAGTAAAAGAATGCATTCGACAGAATTTGAATGTTCCTGTTGAGGGCACGTTGGAAATTGTGAAAAGGCTAAAGGGCAAGTATTGTCTTATTTTGCTGTCAGACCATGTAAAGGAACAGATAGAGTATATTTTTGAGAAAAATGCGGATTTGCAAATTTTTGATAAGCTGTATTTTTCGTATGAATATGGCTTGCTGAAAGAGGATGAAGGCTGTTTTGAGCATGTTTTGAAGGATTTGGCAAGCAAGCCAGAAGAAACAATTTTTATTGATGATTATTTTGTGAATATTGATAGAGCGAAAGAATGCGGAATTGATGCAATTCTTTTTAAAAATGCGAAAGATTTGGAGCAGGAATTGGAAAAAAGAGGGATTTTGTAATGAAAGATTTGCTTAAAACAAATTGTTATGATGTTCTAGAAACATTAGTTATTGTCGGAAGTTGTTTGCCCAATATGCAGCCAAAGGCGTATGAAACTTTGCAGAAAATGGCTCCAGAGGTGTATGAAGTCTACTTGGAAAAAGAGCATTTGAATATGTTAATAACGAAAATGATGGGAATGCTGGCGAGAATCAAGGTGAAAAAGTTGGTGTTTGCAACAGTGGACAAATCGCCACATTGTGTGCAGTTGCATTATGTTGCAAAAGAGTTGGAAAAGGCAATGGATTTGAGCGGGATGGAGATTGTGAATTATGTGGCTGTGGAGGATGAGTTGGTGGAAATTCCTAAAGAAGTGATTGGGATTTCGAAGAATTTGGCGGAGTTGAAGGAAAAATTAAATGAAAAACGTGAAATTCAGTAATAGCAGGTGAGAGCGCATTTTTGGAGATTTGTCAATTGACAAAAATGTTAAAATGTGGTATAATAAAAAGTTAGGGAGATTATTTTATATTTAAAAGAGAGGAGATTTAGAATGCGAGAAATTGCAGTGGCGGTTCAGAATGAGAATGAACAAGTTGGAGTTGAGGAGACAATTCGTTCAATTAAGAAGGTGGGATTTGAGAATGTTTTTGTGCAGTGGTATGATGAAGATTGGGAGATTTCGCAAGAGGCACAAATTGAAATGTGTAAAAAAATCGGATTACATATTGAGTTTGCTCATTTAGGCTATCATGGGATTAACGCGATTTGGTTAGAGGGGGAAGAAGGCGAACGTTTTGTTGAGCGCTATCAGAAAGATATTAAGGACTGCAAGGAAAACGGCATTTCTCTTGTGGTGATGCATTTGGTAAGTAGGCGTAATCCGCCACAATATGGCGAAATTGGATTGGAGCGTATTCGAAAAATTACGCAGTATGCGCGAGAATTGGGTGTGAAAGTGGCTTTTGAAAATACGGCGATAAAAGGCTATTTGGAATATGTATTGGAAAATATTCAAGATGACAATGTGGGAATGTGTTTAGATAGTGGGCATTTGCATGTATTTTTTGATGACGAATTCAATTTTGAACTTGCAAAAAATCGAATTTTTGCCGTTCATTTGCATGACAATGATCAGTCAGATGATTTGCATTTGTTGCCATTTGATGGAACAGTGAATTGGAAATTTATCGTGCAAAAGCTAAAAGAATGCAATTATGGAGGACCAGTGACATTGGAAATTACGTATCGATATGATTATTTGAAAAAAAGTTTAGATGAGTTTTACCAAAAGGGCTATCGAGTAGGATGTGAATTGGCAAGTCAATTTGAAAATCAGAAGACACTTCTTTTGGATAAAATTTAAAGTGGAGAAAACTACAAAATGGGCGAAATTTTTTTCGTCTATTTTTGAATTTTAAAAATAGGAATTATTTGCAATTTTTAATAAAACTATATAAAAATAGAGAAAAAATAGGAATAAAACATAAAAATGTAACAAAAATGTAATATAAAAAAATAAAAAAAATCGCCGTGCTTACAAAATGAATGAGTTTGAGATTTTGAAACAATTTAACAATTGTGTAATCGAAAAAAGTGATTTCTGGTAACTCTGACCAATAGCGAATTACAGCTTTAGAAAACATAACAAGTATCCATTTGACATTACTTTTTTTAATGGTAAAATGAATTTATACAAAGTAAGAAGTAAAACATTGAGGAGGTACGTTTGATGAAAGTCATTAAAAGGGATGGAAGAAAAGTGGAATACGATAGCGACAAAATCGTAATTGCCATTAGTCAGGCTAACAAGGAAGTTGGGGGAAAAGACAAAATTTCGAGAGAATCCATTGAGTTTATTACAAAATATATTGAAAGTTTGGACAAGGCAACGATGTCTGTGGAAGATATTCAAGATATCGTGGAACGTAAATTGATGGAGTTTGGAAAATTTACGTTGGCGAAAAAATATATTTTATACCGCGAAAAACACAATATGATTCGTCAGGCAAATTCAACAGATGAGAGTATTTTAAGTTTGGTGCGCAATTCCAATAAAGATACAATGGAGGAAAACAGCAACAAAAATGCATTTTTGGCAGCGACGCAAAGAGATTTGATTGCTGGAGAAGTTTCAAAAGATATTACAGACCGTTTGCTGTTGCCAGAAAGAATCATTAAGGCGCACAATGATGGCGTATTGCATTTCCATGATAAAGATTATTTTATTCAACCAATTCACAATTGCTGTTTGGTGAATATTGGAGATATGTTGGATCATGGAACTGTCATGAATGGAAAAATGATTGAAAGTCCAAAAAGTTTCCAAGTAGCTTGTACGGTGACAACCCAAATTATTGCAGCAGTGGCAAGTAATCAATATGGTGGACAATCCATTGATATTCGACATTTAGGAAAATATTTGAGAAGAACGTACGATAAATATTATAAAAAGAGATTTTTAGGCTATGTGGAAAAAGGTTATTCCAAAGAACAGGCAGATGAGAGAGCTAGAGAAGATGCAGCTGAGAGAAGACAAGAGGAATTATCTGCTGGCGTACAAACGATTCAATATCAAATCAATACGTTAATGACAACCAATGGACAAAGCCCATTTGTAACGATTTTTATGTACCTAGATCCAAAAGATGAATTTATCGAAGAAAACGCGATGATTATCGAAGAAATCTTGAACCAAAGATTGCAAGGGATTAAGAATGACGCTGGCGTTTATGTGACACCTGCTTTTCCAAAATTGGTGTATGTGCTAGATGAAAATAATTGCTTAAAAGGTGGAAAATATGATTATTTGACAAGACTTGCTGTGAAATGTTCTGCGAAAAGAATGTACCCAGATTATATTTCTGCAAAACAAATGCGTGCGAATTATGAAGGAAACGTGTTTAGCCCAATGGGATGCAGAAGTTTCTTGTCGCCTTGGAAAGATGAAAATGGAAATTATCAATTTGAGGGAAGATTTAACCAAGGTGTGGTTAGTATCAATTTACCACAAATTGGAATTATTGCGAATGGAAATGAGAATAAATTCTGGAAGTTATTTGACCAAAGATTGGAGCTTTGCAAAGAAGCTTTGATGTGCAGACACAATGCTTTGTTAGGCACAAAATCAGACGTTAGCCCAATTCATTGGCAATATGGCGCCATTGCGCGTTTGAAAAAAGGAGAAACCATTGATAAATTATTATTTGGCGGCTATTCTTCGATTTCACTTGGTTATATTGGATTATATGAAGTGACGAAATTGATGAAAGGCGTTTCACATACAACGGAGGAAGGTTCTGCGTTTGCGCTAAAAGTAATGCAATATATGCAAGATAAAATTAAGCAATGGAAAGAAGAAACCAACATTGGTTTTGCTCTTTACGGAACGCCAGCAGAGTCACTTTGCTACCGTTTTGCAAGAGTGGATAAAGAAAGATTTGGCGATATCAAAGATATTACAGATAAAGGTTATTATACGAATTCGTATCATGTGGATGTGCGCGAGAAAATCAATGCTTTTGATAAATTGATGTTTGAAAGCCAATTTCAACCAATCTCAAGTGGTGGTGCGATTTCGTATGTGGAAATTCCAAATATGAAGAATAATTTGAAAGCATTAGAGCAAGTAGTTGGATTCATATATGATAACATTCAATATGCAGAATTTAACACAAAATCAGATTATTGCCAATGTTGCGGATTTGATGGCGAAATTATCATCAATGAGCAAAATGAATGGGAATGCCCACAATGTGGCAATAAAGACCATGGCAAAATGAATGTAACCAGAAGAACCTGTGGTTATTTGGGCGAGAATTTCTGGAACGTTGGCAAGACAAAAGAAATCAAAAACAGGGTGATGCATTTGTAAAAAATGTAGGGGCGACTATCAGTCGCCCGCTATGAAAAAATAGAAGAAGAACATGGTTTGTTTTGCGGGCGGCTAATAGCCGCCCCTACGAAATCAATATGGGGACAATACAAATAATTAAGGGGGAAAAATAAAATGAATTACGCAGACATAAAATATCCAGACATACAAGATGGTGATGGAATTCGTGTGGCATTATATGTGAGTCGGTTGCCATTTTCATTGCAAGGAATGTCATAATCCAGAAGCATGGGATTTTCATTATGGCAAGGAATTTACAAATGAAACAATTGAAGAAATTATGAATTTGTTGAAAAATTCGTATGTGAATGGATTATCATTGCTTGGTGGTGAGCCATTGGAACCAGCCAATCAAGAAGGACTTTTGCCATTGGTCAAGAGAGTGAAAGAAGAGTTGCCGGAAAAAGATATTTGGTGTTGGACAGGCTATCATTTTGAAACAGATATATTAAATAAAATGTACAAGGAAAATAAAGTAACAAAAGAATTGTTGAATTATATTGATATCATAGTGGATGGGCAATTTGAGATTGAAAATAAAGTTGAAGATTTAGCTTTTAGAGGTTCGACGAATCAGTGTAAAATTGATGTTCAAGAAAGTTTGAAAAAAGACAAGATTGTTAAATTGGAATTTGGGGATGAAGCAAGATATGAAACGCAGAAACCAAAGGTAATGTATTTTGAATCCTTTAAAAAGCCAGAAAAGGTCTTGACAAAAACGCTTGAGAATAGTACAATAACAGTGAATTTTAATCCGATGAACACAGTGGAAGAAAATGTTTTTGAGCAGTCACAAATAGAAATAAAAGAGGAAAAAGAAACAATTGCAGCAAAAGGAATCGATTAATTTTTGAAAAATATAAAATTTTAGGGGGAAAATATGGACGATATTAAAATTTTCGCTTGTAGTAAATCGGCAGAAAAGTTCACAAATGAAATATGCAGTTATTTGAAAATTGAGCCAGGAAAAATACATCGTCAGAAATTTAAAAATGATAATAATTTTGTTCAAATTTTAGAAACAGTGAGAGAAAAAGATGTGTATTTGATTCAAACAACAGAGCCACCAGTGAATGAAAGAATCATGGAATTATTAATTGCGGTAGATGCTGCAAAAAGAGCAACAGCAAGAAGAATTACGGTTGTGTTGCCCTATTTTATTTATTCAAGGTCTGATAAAAAAGACCAACCTCGTATACCAGTAACAGCAAAGTTATTTGCACAATTAATTGAGGCAGCTGGCGCTGATCGAGTATTAACATGCGACTTACATAATCCTGCCATTCAAGCATATTTTAATATTAACTGTGATGTATTGACAGGAAGGTCCATTTTGGAAAAATATTTTGATTTAAAACAAATCGAAAATAAAGTTATTGTGGCAACAGATGCAGGAAGTTCTAAAAAAGCTTACAAATATGCAGAACATTTCGGGTGTCCCATTTGTTTGGTAGACAAAAGAAGAGATGGCAATAATGACCAAGCGATTGCAACAAGCGTGATTGGTGATATCGAAGGAAAAAATGCTTTTGTGTTTGATGACGAAGTGGATACGGCAGGGTCGATTATGGAAACAGTGGAAGTCATCAAAAAATTTGGTGCCAAAGATGTGTATGTTGGTTGTACGCATGGTGTACTTTCAGGTCCAGCGATAGAACGTATCAAAAATTCACAAATCAAAGAATTAGTAATGACGAACACGATACCATTGCCACCTGAAAAACAAATTGATAACATTGTTGTAGTGTCAGTTTCAGAGCTATTTGCGGAAGCGATTAAAAGAATTAATGAGGCAACTTCAATAGGAGAATTATTTGAAGCGAATTAACTATTGACAAGTTGGCAATTGTGAGGTATAATAAAAAAGGCTAAGCGAGAAGTCAAAAGGATTAATACATAAATCCCACAGATGTTTTTTAGCTTCGGAAGGAGGGGGAAAAGGAATGTCAGAAGTTAAAGTAAATGGTAACTTAGAAGAGGCACTAAAAAAATTTAAAAGACAATGCGCAAGAAATGGCGTACTTCAAGAAGTTAGAAAAAGAGAACATTATGAAAAACCAAGCGTAAAGAGAAAAAAGAAATCTGAGGCTGCAAGAAAAAGAAAATTTTAAGAAAATATCGAGGACGACAGTTTGTCGTCCTTTGTTATGTAAGTAAAAAATTTTATTTTTATAATCAAAGGCAAATCGCCAACCAAAAATATTACAAAATAGTAACAATGTTAAATTTCTGTAACATTGACAAAAATTATTGACAGATGTTTTTTGGAATGCTAAAATAATTATGTCAAATATTATATATAAGTTAAAATAGGAGGTAAAAAATGAACAAAAAACAAAACGTAGGGGTCGATGACCACATTGGTCCACAAAATCACGGAATCACGCTAATTGCGTTGGTTGTAACGATTATTGTACTGCTCATTCTAGCAGCTATCAGCCTAAATCTAATAGGAGGTGCCAATGGAATTCTAAGCC
>CANSTR010000010.1 GCA_947649935.1 uncultured Clostridia bacterium | reverse complement strand
TATTTTGTAATTTTTGGGACATTTTCAAAAGTTATTGACATACTTTTTTCAAAAATTTTGCAAAAAGTTTCAGCCAATTTTCTTTTCGGCAATATTTCTACGACTTTTTTATGATTCCCAAAGCTGCTCTTTTTCCTGCCGCTAAGGCACGGCAAACCGTTGATTTGCTTTCTGTTAAATCCCCACCAGCAAACACATTCGGAAGATTGGTCATACCATTTTCGTCCACTTCTAGCATCCCCCAATCATTTAATTGAATTCCTTCTTTTTCCAAAAGCGCCTTTTCTGGCTTTAAACCAATCGCAAACACAACCGTATTGGCTTCCACCGAGAATTCCGTATTGGGCTTATCCACCGCTTTTCCATCCACAATTTCAGTTTGAATGCAATTAACCGATTCCATTTTGCCATTTTTCGTATTCGCAGAAATCACACGCGTAAGTGGCACAAATTCTACGCCATCTTCGATTGCCTCTTCCAACTCGATTTTCCTTGCTGGCATATGTTCCCTATCACGACGATATAAAATCTTCGTACTTTCAGCCCCCATACGAACCGCCACTCTAGCAGCATCCATCGCTACATTTCCACCGCCAATCACGACGACTTTTCCTAAATTTTTCAAAAAGCGATTTTCATTATATGCCTTCAAAAACACATCCGATTCATAGATATTTTCAATTTCTTCCTCTGACAACAGATACACCATTGATTTTGTTGCGCCAAGCGCCAAAAACACGCTATCAAACTCTTTTTGCAAAGATGTAATCGTCACATCTTTTCCTAAAGTAACATCAGTTTTAATCTGCGCACCAAGCTTCTCCACTTCTTGGATAATCTTTTTAACAATCGATTTCGGCAAACGAAAATCTGGGATACCGTACCACAAAATGCCTCCCGCTTTTTCCTCCTTTTCAAAAATCGTGACATCATATCCATTTTTCAAAAGTTCGATGGCGCACTCAATTCCCGCAGGTCCAGAACCAACAATCGCCACTTTTTTGCCATTTTTTTCGGACTTTGCTATTTTATATTCTATCTTATTTTCGATTGCCCATTCGTTAATGAATTTCTCCAACTCCCCTATTTTCGTTGGCGTTTGCTTGATGCTACGCACGCATTTTCCTTCGCATTGATCTTCTTGCGGACATACCAAACTGCAAACATGGCTAAAAATATTATTATCCAACAAAATTTTGTAGGCTTCTTCAAAATTTTTTTCTTTTATTTGGCTAATGAATTCAGGAATGTTCGTATTCATCGGACACCCGCTTGTACTACAAGGTTTTGCTTTGCAATTTAAACACCATTTGGCTTTTTCCATAATTTCTTCTATTTTTTCCATTCATTTTCTCCTATTTGCTATTATTTTTTATCATATAATAAAAACGGAAAAATAGCAAGTTATTTTTCCGTTTTCGTGATATTTTCTAATCGCTCCACAATCTCTTTTTGCTCATCTAAACCAACCCAAGTGTAAAAACTTGGAATAAATTCGCCATATTGGGTCACATGTTTCTTTTTTTCTTCCATAAAAAATTCCTCCTGCTAATATTTTTAGCAAAATACACAAAAATATTCTACACCTTATATAACAAAATAAGCCACTACCATCAAAAAGTTTTAATAGTAATGACCTATTCTTTTGGAGAATTTTTTATTGCATCTACAATCTTGCTCCTGCTTTTTCTAAGAGTTTTACAACCTCAACATATCCATATAAAGAAGCTATCTGGATAGCAAAATTATCACTAGCTGTAACATCTGCTCCTGCCTCTATGAGATGTTTTACAACCTCAGCATGTCCGTTTTCAGAAGCTATCTGGATAGCATAATTATAATTAGCTGTAACATCTGCTCCTGCCTCTATGAGATGTTTTACAACCTCAGCATGTCCGTTTTCAGAAGCTATCTGGATAGCATAATTATAATTAGCTGTAACATCTACTCCTGCCTCTATGAGATGTTTTACAACCTCAGCATATCCATTTGCAGAAACTATCTGGATAGCATAATTATTCCTAGCTGTAACATCTGCTCCCAATAAAATTGCGAGTTTAAGCAAAGCTTCATTATTCTCATCCAGTGCAATGCTAAAAAACCCAGTTATCTGCTCTTCAGTTAATTTTCCAAGTTCCCGTAAAATTTTTTCCTGATTTTTCATAATAAAAACCTCCTTAAATTTTGGTATTCACAAGCTCATTTTATACTTGCAAATTGATCTATAAGTTGAATATACATATATTATACCACATTTTCGCATAAAAAGTCAACATAAAAACAAAAAATAAGGATTTTAAAAGTTTAAAACTTTATTTTTATCCTTATTTTTATTAATTTTTAGTATTAAAAAAATATTAGAAAATTAAAACGTCCCAACCTCAATACTCTCAATCACAACATTTTCAAGTGGCTTATCATTATCGTCTGTGGCAACTGCTGCAATTTTGTCGACCACTTCGATTCCTTCATACACTTGCCCAAAAACGGTATATTGCTGATACAAACTCAAATAGCCCCCATAAGTTTTATATTGTTCTAGCAATTCTGCTGGATAATTGTAGGCTTTCATGTAATTGGCTGTTGTTTCATCATAATGTGCTTGTGTAATAAAAAACTGGCTACCAATGCTATTGGGCAAACTGGACATCGCCATACACAAAGAACCTCTGTAAGGAACTAAACTCGCATCTAATTCCGTTCCAAATCCTTGTCCCCAAATGCTTTCTCCGCCCATTCCGGTTCCTTCTGGGTCGCCACCTTGAATCATAAATTCATTGATCACTCGATGAAAAGTAAGTCCATTATAATAACCATTTCTAGCATGCGTCACAAAATTCTCCACTGCTTTTGGCGCCACATCCTCGAAAAATTTTACTTTCATATCGCCATAATCTTTGATATGAAAAATGGCAATGGTTTCTCCCGCTTCTGGCTTCGCCATTTGCTTTTGAGCTGCTTGCTTGTAATCCACTTTTGTTTCCTCCTTTTTTGTGGTATTGGTTGTCTGACTATTTTTCGCTTTGTTGGTTGTATTATTGTTTGTTTTTTCATTGGCACAACCTGTTAAGGCGAATAATAATATTAACATAATGAAAATAATTCCTACTATTTTTTTCATTTTCTTTTCTCCTTTGATTTTTTATAACAATATTATGGTCTTCTGTTTCGGTCTAGATTGTCCAAATTGTCTAAGGCTTTTCCGGTTCCGATTGCCACACACGAAATCGAATCTTCTGCAATCATCACATTGATGCCTGTTTTTTCTTGAATCAATTTATCCAATCCATCTACCAAACAACCTCCGCCTGTCATGTAAATTCCTTTGTCGCTAATATCGGAAGCCAATTCTGGTGGCGTTTTTTCTAGAACATTGTGAACTGCATCCACAATCAACATCGATGGCTCCTCTAAGGCTTCTAGCATTTCGCTGGAATATACCGTGATGGTTTTAGGAAGTCCTGTAATCAAATCTCTTCCACGCACGTCCATTTCCATGTCTTGAAATTTCGGATACACACAACCAATGTTCAATTTCAACTCTTCCGCCGTTCTTTCTCCAATCATAACATTATGTTTTTTCTTGATGTATTTGACAATGGCTTCATCAAAACGGTCACCTGCAATTTTGATGGACGTACTAACCACAGCTCCGCCTAACGAAATCACAGCAATATCAGTCGTTCCACCACCAATATCTACAATCATGTTGCCAGATGGTTTGGAAATATCAAGACCTGCTCCAATCGCTGCTGCAATCGGCTCTTCAATTAAATAGACACGTCTTGCCCCTGCATTCGAAGCTGCGTCAATCACTGCTTTCTTTTCCACTTCTGTTACTTGTGAGGGAATGCAAATCATGATTCTTGGCGCAAAAAGAAATCTCCCTCTTATTTTATTAATAAAGTATTTCAACATTTTTTCCGTATTGGTATAATTGGAAATGACACCATCTCTTAATGGCCTTGTGGCTATGATGTTACCTGGTGTTCTTCCAAGCATTCGTCTTGCTTCATGTCCAACAGCTAAAACATCCCCCGTTATATTATCTACCGCAACAACAGAGGGTTCGCGTAATACAATCCCTTTTCCTTTTACATATACAATTACCGTAGCTGTCCCTAAATCAATTCCAATATCTTGTCCAAACATCAACATTCATCCCTTCTCAAACTTTTTTATTCATCAGCAATCTTTTTATTACAAAATTATTACACTTCTATTACAATTATATTACATTTTTTCAAAAATTTCAACCTCTTTTTTTAATTTTAATGGATATATTGTATTTTTTTTTCATTTATGATACAATAAATAGGAAATTTACAAGTATAGGAGAAAATTATGGACAAAATTTCAATCATTGTACCTTGCTTTAACGAGGAAAAAACATTACCTTTATTTTATGAAGAATTAACCAAAACCATTCATACTTTTGAAAATACTAAATTCGAATTTCTTTTTATCAACGATGGCTCTTCTGACAACACATTAGAAACAATCAAGCAATTATTAAAAGAAGATTCTCGTGTGAAATATCTTTCCTTTTCCAGAAATTTTGGAAAAGAAGCCGCCATTTTGGCTGGACTTGAACATGCAACTGGTGATTTCATCACCATTATGGACGCGGATTTGCAAGATCCTCCTGCACTTTTAAAAGAAATGTACGAATCTGTTACCAAAGAAAATTACGATGCTGTGCGGAACGCGTCGAACAGACCGCAAAGGCGAACCCGTGATTCGTAGCTTTTTTGCGAGAATGTTTTATCGCATTATTCATCACATGTCGAAAATCGAAATGGTGGACGGCGCCCGTGATTATGTTTTTATGAAAAGAACCGTGGCAAACGCGATTTTGTCTTTGCAGGAATACAATCGTTATTCCAAGGGACTTTTTAGTTTTGTAGGTTTTAACGTAAAATGGCTGGAATACCAAAATGTACAACGCGTGGCAGGTGAAACAAAATGGTCTTTCTGGAAATTGCTTTCGTATGCTTTGGATGGAATCACTGCCTTTTCAACCACGCCATTGATTTTATCCTCACTGATTGGGCTTTTGTTTTGCTTGGTTTCCTTTGTTTTTATCATTGTTATCATTATCAAAACATTGGTACTTGGTGATCCGACCAGCGGTTGGCCATCTTTGGTTTGCATTATTTTTATGGTTAGTGGAATTCAGCTCTTTTCACTCGGCATTATTGGACAATATTTGTCAAAAACCTACCTAGAAGTGAAAAAAAGACCTATTTATATTGTGCGTGAAACCAATATTGAGTAAATTTTACCACAAAAATTTACAAAAAATTAGGTTATTTGCATTCTCCTCTTGACTTTATCATCTTTTTTTGATAAATTAGACTTACAAAATAAGAAAGGAGATTTTACAATGAACAAGACAGAATTAGTAGAAGCTATGGCTAAAAAAACAGAAGCAACAAAAAAATCTACAGAGGAGGCTTTGAATGCACTTATTGAAGCAATCACAGAAGCATTAGCAAGTGGTGATAAAGTTCAATTAGTTGGATTTGGAACTTTTGAAGTAAGTTTAAGAGCTGCTAGAAAAGGTAAAAATCCACAAACAGGCGAAGAATTAAAAATCCCTGCTTCTAAAGCACCTAAATTTAAAGCTGGAAAAGCCTTAAAAGATATTGTTAACAAAAAATAATAACAAAATACACAAAAAAACCAGAATAATCAAACATTATTCTGGTTTTCTTTTTACTTATTTTGCATAAGCAACTACTCTTGATTCTCTTACTACATTTACTTTTATCGTTCCTGGATATTCCATCTCATTTTCGACTTTTTTCGCTACTTCTCTTGCCATAATTACCATCTCGCTATCAGAAACTCTGTCTGGTTTTACAATCAATCTTACTTCACGTCCTGCTTGAATCGCAAATGACTTGTCAACTCCCTCAAAAGAATTCGCAATTTCTTCCAATTTTTCCAATCTCTTAATGTAGGTTTCCAAGGTTTCACGTCTTGCTCCTGGACGAGAGGCGGAAATTGCATCAGCAGCTTGCACTAAAATTGCTTCTATGGTTTCTGGTTCAACATCTCCATGATGTGCTTGTACGGCATTAAGTACAACATTATTTTCTTTAAATTTCTTTAAAATATCCACACCAATTTCAACATGGGTACCCTCCATATCGTGGTCTAATGCTTTTCCAATATCATGTAGCAGACCTGCGCGTCTTGCAATTTTGGAATTGACGCCTAATTCGTCAGCCATCATTCTCGCCAAATTTGCAACTTCCATCGAATGATTTAAAACATTTTGCCCATAACTTGTCCTGTATTTTAGCTTTCCAATTAATTTGATAATTTCTGGATTCAAATTATTAACACCAGTTTCCAAGGCTGCTCTTTCTCCAGCTTCTTTGATGGATGCCATCACTTCTTCCTTCGCTTTTTCCACCATTTCTTCAATTTTAGCTGGATGAATTCTGCCATCATCAATTAATTTTTCCAAAGCTATTTTAGCAACTTCTCTTCTTAGTGGGTCAAATCCTGAAATAATAACAGCCTCAGGCGTATCATCAATAATCAAATCAATTCCAGTTAATGTTTCCAATGCTTTGATATTTCGTCCTTCTCGACCAATAATTCTACCTTTCATGTCATCACTTGGTAAAGAAACAACCGATACCGTTGCTTCAGAAGTATGATCAGCTGCACATTTTTGAATAGCACTTCCAATAATCTCTTTCGCATTTCTAGCTGCTTCTTCCTTTGTTTTAGCCTCTATTTCTCTAATCTTAGCTGCTTTTTCTTGGGTTAATTGCTCTTCGATTGTATCGAGCAATACTTTCTTGGCTTGTTCTTGCGTTAAACCTGCAATTTTTTGCAATTCTTCCATTTTTCTGCCATGTAATTCTTCGATTTCTTGCTTTTTTTGCTCACTTTCTGTAATTTTTCTTTGCAACTCTTTTTCCTGCAAATCAAGTTGAGCTACTTTTTTGTCAAAGTTTTCCTCTTTTTGAATTAACCTTTTTTCTTGTGATTGAATATCGCCTCTTCTTTCCTTAATCTCTTGATCTAATTCATTTCGAATTTGTAAAATTTCTTCCTTCGCCTTAATTAATTCTTCTTTTTTAGAATTTTCAGCTTCTATTCTTACATTTTCCAATATTCTTCTAGCTTCGTTTTCTGCACTTTGAATTTTAGATTCCGCTGTTTTCTTCCTAATTTTTACCCCAATCGGAATGAAAACAACAGCTGAGATTAGAACAGTGGCAACAATCATTAAAACATTTTGCATCACTTTGTTTACCTCTTTTCTATTAAATTTTCAATGTACAAATAAATTATCTATAATTCATTTTTTCGTATATATAATTTATATTGTAATTTTCCTACTTACTATTTTATATGTATATTTGAAAACTGTCAAGTAGTTTTGCAAAATATTTTTATTTTTCTAAAAATATTGCCTTTTTTCTTCCAATTATATATAATCAAGTTGGAGGATTTTTGTATGAAAAAAATTGTTATCGCAACTCATAATGATGGAAAACTTGCCATGATAAAGGAACTTTTTTTGGACTGTCGTATCGTTTCACTCAATGATTTGGAATATTTCGTAGAACCTGAGGAATCTGGCATCACATTTGAAGAAAACGCCATTATCAAAGCGAAATTTTATTATCAGAATTTGAACGAAATTTGTATCGCTGATGATTCTGGAATTTGCGTGCCTGTGCTAAACAATTTTCCAGGAGTACGCACCAAACGCTGGTTTAAGCGGTACTGACCGTGAACGAAATCTGGCTTTGCTTGATAAAGTGAAAGATTTTGACAAAATTGACCGAAAAGTCAATTTCATCACCGCCATCGCAATCGCAATAAATGATACTGTTATTGCAGAAACAGAGATTCTTTCTGGTTACATCGCAGATTCTCCTCGAGGCGAAAATGGATTTGGTTTTGATGAAATTTTCGAGTTAGAAAATGGAAAAACGTTAGCCGAATTGAGTTTTGAAGAAAAATTAGAAATCAGTACACGCAAAAAAGCGTTAGAGAAAATTCGAAAATATTTATAAACGAGAAAACGCCCGCATGATTAACCTGCGGGCACACAAAGTTCTATCTTCTTCTTTTTCTAAGTTTCCAAACAATAATTCCGATGATAATAATCAAAACTGGAATGCTAAATATAATGGCTAAAACAACGCGATTTTGATTTTCTGTTGCAGTAAATACATACGAAGTACCTGCCATGTCTTTTCGAATTGTTAATCCGCCTTCTTTATCAGCTAAATGAGCAATTGCATTAATCGCAAAATCCTTATTGCTTCCTAGGTATGACAATGGATATTGCCTACTTAATTCTTCTATAATATAGTCTGCAAAAAATCTACCATTGGCTGTAATCACCAATTTCGATGCCACTTCTTGACTTTCTTCTTCCTCATGATTATGTTCATCCTCTACATTTTCTTCTTCGCCATTTTCGCCATCCGTATTTTCTGCTTCACCATTTTCCTCATCTGTTGTTCCTTCTGCTTCGTTTTCTGTGCCATCTGAAAGCGTTTTTGTTACCAACGCTGAAATCGTAAATTTTCCTGATTGCGCTGTTGAGGCAGCTGTGTTTACATCCATTGAAAAGTCGGTGATAAACATCGCGTTATCCGTTGTATTCAACAATTCTTCATACGTTACATTCAACGCCTTCAATTCTTCTTCTGATTTAAAATTCAATTTCTCACTATACGCCACCCAAACTTCTCCGTCTGTCGCAATATCGGAAGTAATTTCGTTTGAACCTGCAATTTGTGGCTTGAAAATATATGGATAATTCGAAGCTGTGCGATTGCTATCTGTTTCAAAAATATAACCATTTTCCACGCTAACACCATACAAATCTAAGATTTTTTGCAAATTTGGAAACGTGCTTCCTTGTGTCACAACATCTTGTGTTAAAAAGATATTGCCACCTTTGTTAATATAATTGATGACTGCGTTTGCTTCATTTTCCAAAAAATCCGTTGCAGGAGATACAATTGCCAAAACAGCACAATCTTCTGGAACACTGCCTACTGTCGTTAAATTCAAATTCGCAATTTCAAATGCTTCATTTTTCAAATAGGTCGACAAAACACCCAATTCCGCTTGCGTGGATTCTTCTGTCGCAATACCAAATTCTTGGTGTCCCTGCACAAAATAAACTTTTGGCTTATTTTCTGCACTCAATCCCAAAATCGAATTGGTCAACGTTTGCTCTGTAATATCAATTTGGGCATACGTCGAAGTGTCATAACTGGTGAATTCAGAACTTGCGTCAATGATTTTTTTGCTATTTCCAGATTCCAATACCACAATAGAATAGCCATCTTCTAATTCAAATTCTTGCACTTTTGCCAAATTCGTTTCACTAGACAACATTTCATACGAAATTTTGTCATTTGTCTGGCAATATTGCTTCACAAGCCCAACCACAGCATGGTCTTCTTCAATTCCAAACAAATAAATTTTCACCTCTTGGTTCACGGATTCTAACGCTTTTTTGGAAGCATCTGACAACGTATAAATTTTGTTGGCAGTTACATCGATTTCTGGCAATTCTGCTTTATTAACCCAAACATTCAACCCAATAAATGCAGCAATTAATACAAGCACTAACAATAACGTCAATATCTTACTTGCGATAAAAGTTTTTCTCATTCTTAATGAGAATTTTTCAGAAAATTTAATCTCTGATTTTTCTTTTTCATCCATTTTCTATTCCTCCTATTTTACACTCTTTCTTCTTTGCAATACAATAATCGTAAGCAAGATAAATAACACGGAAAATGATACATATGTTATAATTTCAGATACCGAAATTAAGCCTTCGGGAAATTTATTAAACATGCTAATCAAGGAAAACATTTCTAATGAACTTGCCATATCTGGCAAAAACCACATCAGCAAAAACACACCAGTTGTGATAAAATACGCTACAATTTGGCTTTCCGTAATGCTGGATGCAAACATACCAAAAGAAAGATACGCAAAACTCAATAGCAAAAATCCCAATAATGTCGTAATCGCAACTTTAAAAGAAGGGTCACCAAAATAATCTAAAATCGCAAAATAAATCAAAGTTAACGCTTCTGTTACCACTAAAATGATGCCAGCAGCCAACATTTTTCCTAAAACAATGGCTGTCAAACTTCTGGGAGATGTCAAAATTAATTGCTCGGTTCCTGATTTTCTTTCTGCAGCAAACATCCCCATGGTCAAAACGGGTGCAACAAACGTCAAAATCGTTGCTCCATTGTAGAATAAATACTCAAAATTCATAGATTGATAACTGAAAATTGAGATATAGAAAAATACGCTAAACAATAGCAAAAATATTCCAATAAATACATATCCTATCGGAGATAAAAGATAACTTTTTAACTCTTTTTTCATCACTGCAAACATTACTCATTTCCTCCTTCTTTCTTCGCTTTTTTGGCTGCTTTTTCTTCTTTTTTCGCCTGTTTTTGTTCTTTTTTGGCTTCGTGTTCCTCTCTTAAGTCTTGAATTTCTTTTTGATATTGCATTTTTTTGATTTCTTTTTGACTATATTCTGGACGATTTTCAATCAATTTCACAAAAGCATCTTCCAACGAGGTTTCCTGTTGTTTCATTTCCAAAATGATGATATTGGATTTCGCACAAGTCGTTGAAATTTGTTTTCGAATATCCTCACCATTTTGCGTCACAATATTGTATTCTTTGCTTCCGTCCTCTTTTTTCTCAACAAAGGCAACTTCTTTTATCGCTTCAATTTCATCTTTAATAGAAGATAATTGTTTCTCGTTCGTTTCCTCAACAACCACAGTAATCACTTGGTCTTTTTCTGACAATTTCTCCAGATTTTCCGGCGTATCCACAGCCACAATTTCACCTTTATCAATAATAATGACCTTTTCACAAATCTGGCTAACTTCTGACAAAATATGAGAACTCAAAATAACCGTATGATTTTTTCCAAATGACTTAATCAATTCTCGAATTTCAATCACTTGCTTTGGATCCAAACCAACAGTTGGTTCGTCCAAAATCAAAATTTTAGGATCCCCCACAATGGCTCCAGCCATGCTCACTCTTTGTTTGTAACCTCTTGATAAAATTTTTGTCAAATTATTTTGCACACTTTCCAAACCTGTACTTTTAATCGCTTTTTCTACAGCAGCTTTTTTCTCTTTGCCAGAAATCATCTTCAAATCTGCCATATAATTCACAAACTCCTTGACTGTTAAATCTGAGTAAAGTGGTGTTCCTTCTGGCATATAGCCAATTTGTCTTTTGACCTTTTTTGGCTTTTTGTCAACATCAAAACCTCCTACCGTAATTTGTCCACTGGTTGGCTCAATAAAACCAGTTATCATGTTCATTGTGGTTGACTTTCCAGCACCATTTCTGCCCAAGAAACCGACAATTTCTCCTTCTTTTATTTCGAAATTAATGTTTCGTACTGCAAAAAAATCGCCATACCTTTTGGTTACATTTTTTACTTCTATCAAAGCCTTATCCTCCTTTAAAAAAATCTAAATTTATTCTACCTTCGAAATCTTAAAATAAGCTTAAAGTTTCGAATTTAATTTTGCAATCACTGCCTTAATCGGAATTCCTTCTTTGGAAAACATTTCCTCATGCTCTGTTACAATATTTTCCTCAAAAATTGGATTTTTATGTAAGTCATTTGTTTTCGCGATGATTTGAAACCCGCTTTTCTCTAAATATTCTAAACTTGCTTCAAACAATTCATCATTGTCTGTTTTAAAATAAATCTCTCCCTCTTTTTTCAAAAAAGTCTTGTAATGCTCCAGTTGCCTTGTATGCGTCAAACGCCTTTTATTGTGCTTTCCGCGTGGCCAAGGATTGCAAAAATTAATGTAAATTCTATCCACTGTATCTTTTTCGCCAAAAACATCCAAAATCCTTTCTACATTTGCTCGAATGAGCCATAAATTTTCAGGATTTTTTGCGCCATAACTTTCTTCAATATTTCGCTTCGCCAAGCCCAACATCGCCTCAATCATATCCACCGCAATATAATTGATTTCCGGGTGCTTAACTGCCAAATTAGCAATAAAATTGCCTTTTCCGCATCCTAATTCAATGTGTAATGGTTGGTTTTTCGCAAATTTTTCATGCCAAGCATTTTTACAAATTTCTGGGTTGTCCACATAAAATGCAGCCTCCTCCAGCTCTTGTTTTGCCCATTTTTTTCTACGAATTCGCATTTGTTATCCTTTCACAATTGTATTTCATTTTTTCAACTTTTTTATTATATGGTAATTTTGTTTAGAAATCAATACTTTTTGGAAAATTTACTACTTTTCTCGTTGTTATTTTCACAGCAGTTGTTACTTTTCGCAAAATTCCATTCACAGTTTTTTAGAATATTATAAAAATGTAATATTTCTCAAATTTTTGATTTTAAGCGACGCGTTTTAAGCGATTTTTTTCGATGTATCGAAATAACTTTAAAAAAAGCACAGGACACGGTACCCCGTGTCCCTACATTTTTGCATATAATCATGTTTGTCGCGGACGATTGATAATCGCCCCTACATATCCACATTCTATATCGATAAATCCCAGCTGGTTCCGTTCCATGTCATTTTGACATTTTCCAATAATTTCACTAATGGACGAACACCTATATTCGTATAGCTATAATAATTACTGTGTACTCCACCACTCTTATTTACATATCTAACAAATTCAGTATTCCCAGTATATTTAGAAGCTAACCAATATGCATCAACTTCATTTGTAGTCGTCATATACAACGAATCTGATGTATTGTTTAAATACCAATTACTCTGCCCCAAATCACTATCGTAATTTGTTTCATATTTCTCATTATAACTTTCTACAAACTGTGCTAAAGTTGGACCTCCTGTTACTAAACTAGCATATATTCCTTTGAAATTATCCCAGTTGCTTGTTGTTTGTAACCAATTTACCAAGCCATCTCTACTGTTTCCTGCCACACAATAATTATTTCCACTTACTCGAATTACATCACTTGTAATATTAATTTTACTATTCTCTATACAATCACTTGCAATCAAATATACATTTTTTTCGTCATTTAAAAATACTTTCCAATCTTCCACACCATTCGCACTATAATTTACCGAATCCCCATACCATATACCTTTCATAACTGAAGTTCCTATTCCCGAAACTCCCGTCCATACCGCATACAATGTCACATTCTCATTTCCCATTGTGAAGTTTCCTGTTGAACTGTATTCTGGCGTTGTCGCGCTTGCATTCGTTGCCCAGCCTAAAAATGTGTATCTTTCTCTTGTAGGCATTGTTCCAAAATTCACATTTACTTTATCGCCTTCTTCATATTCGCTTGTATCTGTTGGAACTCCTATTCCGCCGTTAGCGTCATATTGCACTCGATAGGTCGTAATTGGTGCATTAGGGTCGATAATTTTTGGATTGCCATTCGAATCTTTGCGTAGTTTTACGGTGCCTTTTGTGTCGTTATCTGTGTAATATAAACGTCCATCTGAGTCAATCCAATACTTTCCATTGGATGCTTGCGCTATTTTACCAGAACTTTCCTCACATCTTTTTACAATATAATCATACAAATCCGTCTCCAAATCGCCTCCGCCTAGACAATCTAACAACATTTCTGCATTTGACAATTCTAACGATTCTTTTAATTTCGCATAATCATACGTATCCACTACCTTCATTGCTCTCTCCATGATGCCATTGCTTCCTGCAATTAGGTTTAGGCTAATTCCTGCCAATATTAATAATACGATGATTGTTACAACTAAAGCAACTAGCGTGATTCCGTTATTGTTTCTTAAAAACAACTTTCTCATTTGTTTTTCCTCCTATTATCTTTAATTATTTTGTACATTTTTCCGTTTTTTAGCCTTTTTAACAATACAATAATTGTATTTGCATTAATCATACAATATTTCAATTGTTACGTCAAGATTTGTTACTTAATTGTAATATTTGTTACCAAATTGTAATATTGCTTAAACCAAAAATAATATTACTAAAAAATTTTTTCTACAAAAAGTGTCGCATTTTTTCTTGATTTTACATAATATTTATAAGGAAGTATTTCCGAATTTATAGTAAAAGGATTGATAGATTATGGATATGGAAATGGATTATGATTTTGAAAAAAAATGCATCGTTGATGTAGACGGCTTTGTTGAAGCTGGAAAGCAATTTGACTTGGAAATTAACTTAGAGGAAGACCGCAGAAATGTGATTTTTGGTGTTGTAAAGGATTCTTGCAACGAACCAATCAAAGATGCTGTTGTAAAATTGTTAGAAGTAACAAAGCACGGTAGAAAACCAGTTTCTCATACGTTTACAAACAAAGAAGGCGAATTTGTTTTCGGACCTCTTTGCCACGATAAACGTTATGCAGTTGACATTTGGGCAAACCGTGTTGAGCATGTTAAAATTTGCAAACATTGCAAAAAAGAAGGAAAATGCTTAAAAGGTGTTGATTTGTGCTGCGAAGGACCTTATGAGTCAGAAGAAGATTGCGGATGCGACAAATAGGCTTGTAATCAAAAAAGCAAATCATCACTGATTTGCTTTTTTCTATTTTATTTTTCTTATTTTTTATTTACAATATCTTTTAACGCTTTTCCAGCTTTGAATTTTGGAGCTTTCGAAGCAGGAATTTTAATTTCTTCTTTTGTTTGTGGATTTCTTCCTTTTCTAGCTGCTCTTTTAATCACTTCAAAAGAACCAAATCCAACTAATTGAACTTTATCTCCTTTTTTTAATGCATCAGTTACAACATCTACAAATGCATTTAATGCTTCCTCAGCACTTTTTTTTGTTGCCCCTGTTTTTGCAGCGATTGCTGCGATTAATTCAGCTTTGTTCATTTTCATTACCTCCTAATAGTTTTTGGTTAGTAGTTATTCTACTAATAGCTTTATTCGCCAAAATTAGCTAAAATCCTTCTTTTTTTGAAATAATTTTAATTTTTTATTTATTTTTCAGTACTTTTCCCGTTTTCAACTCTCACATTTCTTTGTTTTCAATGCTTTGGTGGCTTAGCGATAAATTCCGATTTTTTTCAAAAAACGATACAATTTATCACCAGCTGGCAACATATAAATATCTTCCTCTGATAAAACTTTCAATAAAACAATCAAAATCACATACACCATAACAGCTGTCACAATAGCAATGATCGTTGCAATTCTAGAAGCAATGCCTAAAATTAAGACACCTTGATAAATTCCATATGAAATAAGGGACATCAAAACCGTTACAATCAAGGGCTTTATCATCATTTCACTAATATGAAAGTCTAGTTTCACTGTTCGTTTTAGCACTTGATACACAATCGTAAAAGATACAATATGACAAAGCACCGAACCAATCGCAGCACCATTTTCGTAAATTCCTTCGATTGGAATTAAAAGAATATTGGCAATCAATTTTGTTAAAACGCCACATCCCAAAGCAAATGCCGGAACGCGGATTTTTCCCAACCCTTGCAAAGCTCCATTAATCGTTTGTGCTAACGCTGTAAACGTAATCGTTAAAGCAGAAATCGCAAGAAGCGTTCCACCGGAACTCGCATTTGGGAACAACAATTCTAAAATTGGTGTTGCGTATAGCGCCATGCCAAAAGTACATGGCAGTGCAATCAAAATAGTAATTAACAAAGATAAACGCAATCTTTTATTAATCGTTTGCATATCTTTTTTGACACAAGCCCCTGCAATCACTGGCACCAAAGAAGTCGCAAATGCGATGTTAAAAGCAAGTGGCATGGATGTCAAAATATCAACTTTGGAGCTTAAAATGCCATATTTAGCTTTTGCAGTCGCTTCGCCAATTAACGGTTTTAGTAGTCTTACCACAGTCACAGAGTCAATATTTTTGTTCACACTCGAAAGCAATGAACTAAGCGAAATCGGAATCGAAACTGCCAATATTTTTTTAATAATGGATTTCGCGGATTCTCTTCTTCGTTTGATTCTCACTTCATCTGATTTTGCCTCTCTATATTCTTCCCTGCGATTCATTTTATATAAGGCAAAAATATAGGAAAAACTTAAAAATGTCGCAAACGTTGTCGCCAAGTTTGCTCCCGCTGCCATTAATTCTGTATTCACATTCGTGCAAATCGCGACGATTTCTACAATTATAATGGTAAGTGTTGTTTTAAAAATTTGTTCTACCGTTTGCGAACGCGCTGTTGCCGTCATTTTTTGACGTCCATTAAAATAGCCTCTAATCACAGATGCAATCGACACAAAAAAGATGGCTGGCGATAAGGTCATCAGCGTATATTCTGCTTCTGGAATTTGTAGCCAAGTATTCGCAATCACACGAGCTCCCACAAACAATAATAAGGTTCCACCAAATCCAATAAAAGCAAAGGTAACAAATGCAATTTTGAAAATGCGGTCTGCGCCTTTTCGGTCACCCAATGCCAATTTTTCCGATACCAATTTGGAAATTGCATTCGGAACCCCAATCGAAGATAAGGTCAGCAACATCGCATATACCTGATAACCACTCATATAAATCGCATTACCACTATCGCCAAAACCTTCACGATTGGTCAAATACATACTGTAAACTAAACCAAGGATTTTGATAATTACTTGGGAGCACATTAAAGATAGCACTCCTTGCATAAATCCTTCCTTTTTTATTTTCGCCATAATCTCTCCTTCTTCTTTTTCATATTTTTTCATTATATTGTTTTTTTAGAAATCTTTCAATACTTTTTATAAATATTCTAAAAAAATTTATTTCAGAATGCTTTGCCCAAAAATTTTCACATTTTTGCCAAAATCACTTGCTTTTTTTGCGATTTTGTAGGATAATATAAGTAGATAGATTGTATAAAAAGGAGTCATAAACTCATGAAATATATCGATGCATTTTTAAAGAAACTAAAAACAGACCGTAATACTTTTGCCACTTATCTTTTGACTTTAATCTCTATTTATATTGTGGTTGACCGTGTTACAGAAATTTTGTTGATTGCATTTTCCGGCATATCCGTATCCTATTGGGGACCAATCAAATATACGTTGGCGCTTGCTTGTCCTGTGTTCGCCTTTTACTTTTCGTTTGCCTCAAAATTTATCACGCACTCACACAAGAAATACTCATTCTTATATTTATACGCTGTTGTGTTATATATCGTTTCTGTGTCTATGTTAATTCAATGGATTAATCGAGCTGGCTGGTTATTACTATTTTCAGTTCCTAACTACAACTATATTATTCGTACTTTTATGGATTTAATTAAACCGGCATTCTCTTCTATTGCTTGGTATATTCCGGTTACAACTTTCTATCCATTGTTTAAATTTATTTATTTAAAAGTTAACGACACAAAAGATATTAAAGATTCCATTACCGATTATGGCGGAATTGATTTATCAAATAAACAAGCAGAGATTGGACCATACTCTTGTGAAATTATTCTTTGTAAAGACCGTGACACATCCAAAATTGTCAAAATACCTGAAAGTAGACGTTATGAAGCAATGTTAGTAACAGGTCCATCTGGCTCCGGAAAAACATCGATGATTTTTGAGCCACTGATTGCACGTGATTTAGAAAAGAAATATTTCTTAAAAGAATCTGCAAAAGAAATGGGATTCACGGCACTGCGCACTGGCATCGCTAATTTGAATTGTCCCTATACCAACGATTATGTGAATGAAAATTTTAGTTTGAACATGCTAATTCCTGTTGCAAGTAAGGAAAAAATCTACAAAGCTTATATGTCAAAAATCGCTTTTTCTTATGCAGCAGAAAATTCTGTTTTCAAGGATTTAGGCTTGACTTATTTAGCACCAGATTATGAATCTCTATCTCATATTATAGAAGTTGCTGAAAATTTTGGAATTAAATACCATATTGTTGACCCCAATAATCCAGACTCAGCTGGTTTAAATCCATTTGCCTTTAAAGACCCAATGAAAACAGCTATTTCTACCTCTGCTATTTTGAAAAGAATGGCAGAAGCCAATATGGATGGAAAAAGTGTTGTTGCTTCTGAAGTAATGAAGCAAACATCCATTATCCAAGCTATTGAAAATATTACTTTATTATTGAAAGAAATGTATCCAATTTTGCATGATAATGACCTTCCAACCTTGGAAAATTTACTCGATGTTTTCAACAATCCTGATTTGATTGAAGATATGGCAGAACAAATGAAAGAAATTCCAGAGTTGGCTGAAAAATACAAAATTCAACTCAACTATTTTAAAAAGATGTTTTACAAAGATGTTCCAAATCGTGAAGAAAACCAGAAATATTTGCAAATGGCTTCCTCTCAATTAGAATTATTGCTTCGTTACCCAAATGTGAAAAACATTATTTGTAAGCAAACGAACAACATTAATTATGATGATGTTTTGAAAAATGGAGAAATTGTTTTAATTTGTACACGTCACGGTGATTTGGGCGCCACTGTACATAAAGCATTTGGCTTGTTTATTTTGCTATTAATGCAATATTCTGTTTTGTCGCGTCCTGGTATAGAAAAAACAAGAATTCCGCATTTTTTATACATTGATGAAGTAGCACCTTTTATTTGCAAAGCAACCATCGATATTTTCACTTTATATCGAAAATACCGTGTTGGCGCCATTGTGTCTGCTCAAAACTTAGCACAATTTACAGACACTAATTTGAAAAATACGATTTTGGCAAACAGTACGACAAAAGTTACCTTCGGCAATAATACACCAGAAGAAAATGAATTTTGGTCAAAAGAATTTGGTGACCACCGTGAATGGATGTTCCAAAATGACTATGATACAGATAATGTAAAATATAGTTCAACCTATAAATCCATCAAATGGGATTGGAAAGCTAATATAAAACCTGGTGAAGTGCAAGCACTTGCTTTTAAAACAGTTGTTTATAAAACAAAAGATTTACAAGGAAAAATGACAGTTGGTAAAGCTAAAGTCGATTTCTTAGAATCAAAATATAAAGAAAAGCAAAAAATTAAAAAATACAATTTTTCAAAATTTACCAATGGAATTAATATTAATGAAGTAACCAAAAAAGGAAGAAAAAATAGCGATTCTGAAACAGCTGAAGATTCTCCCTTTACAGAAACCGTTCCAAATTTACATGACAAATTTGATGAGGATGACCCAATTATAAATTATAAGAAAATTTAATCGTTAAAACAAAGGAGCGGTCTTGACCGCTCCTTACTTCATTTCATATTCAATAATTGTTTTTATCACTGCCAGTGTTTTTTCCAAATCATCATTTTTCAAGACATAATCGTAATTGGCGATTTTAGATTCTTCGTAATCAAATCGATTTAACCTGAGTTCCACTTCCTCTGGTGATAAATGGTCAATTCTGTCTTTTAGTCTACGCTTTAACTCTTCTTTCGGAACTCTCAAAAATATCGTTACCACCTTGATGTCTTTTAACATATTTTTAAGTTCCTCTGTTCCGGTTGACATCGATATCTTTTATGACTAATCCCTCTTTGGCTTTTTCCCCTAAAATTTTCTTAGAAGTTCCATAATAATTGTTATGGTGAATATCGTATTCATAAAATTCACCTTCATCAATTTTCTGCTCAAATTCTTCACGTGTGATAAAATGATACGTCACGCCTGGAACATCATCTGCTCTAGGTTCCCTCGTCGTGTAGGATGGAATCGAAGTTGCTCCTTCCATTCTTTTTATCAATTCTCTTCTTATCGTATCTTTTCCTGCTCCTGCAACTCCTGACAAAATGACTAACATAAAATTACATTCCTTCCCTCAATTTTATTTTTATTCTTCACTATCTTCTGCAGATTCTTCAGCATTTTCCTCTTCTTGTTCTTCACTTTCTACACGATAAACTTTGTCCTCAAAAATTTCATCAACAGCAAGCGACACTGGTGATTGGTCCTTGGCATCTGTCATTGGGATTTCTCCCATTGCAATTTGTCTGGCCCTCTTTGCCGTCATAATCACAAGTGAATAACGATTATCCACCTTTTTCAATAAATCTGTAATCGCTGGTTTTACTAGCATTTTAACATTCCCCCTTTTCTTTTTCTAATTCATTTTGTTCATGGCTCAATCGACCAGCAATCGTTTCTGGTTGAACAGCCGATAAAATCACATGTCCTGAATCCATAATCAAAACAGCTCTTGTACGTCTTCCAAAAGTCGCATCAATCGCTTTTTTTTCGTCTTTTGCCTCTTGAATAATTCTTTTCAGCGGTGCCGACTCTGGGCTCACAATCGAAATGATTCTTTCGCCTGACACCATATTGCCAAATCCAATATTAATCAGTTGCATAACTTAAAATCCTTTCTCTATTCTATATTTTGCACTTGCTCCCTGATATTCTCAATTTCATTTTTCAACTCAATCACGCGATTCGTGATTTCCAAACAATTTGCTTTGGAACCAATGGTGTTTACTTCTCGGTTCATTTCTTGAATTAAAAAATCAAATTTCTTCCCAATTGGCGACGCACCTTTTGCAAAATCTTGAAACTGATGAATGTGACTTTTCAAACGTGTCACTTCTTCTTCAATCGAAGATTTATCTGAAAAAAACACGATTTCCTGCGCTAAACGATTCTCATCCACCACTTCTGTGTCCAACAATTCTTTGATACGTGCCTCCAATTTTTGCTTGTAATCTTGCACCATATTTTTCGCGTATTGCTCAATTTCCGTCAATTTTTTCTCCACAAATTGAATTCTTTTTTGCATATCTTGAATCAATTCTTTTCCTTCGTTTTTCCTCATTTGCACAAAATTTTGCAACGCCTCGTCCACTGCCATCATTAATTCTGTTTCCAATAAATCTTCGTTTTCCTCTTCTTGCAATTTCAAAATTTCTGGCAATTTAGCAAGTTCCATCAAATTCAATTTATATTCTAAACCAGTTTCCTGCGCCAATTCCTGCAAACCTTTCACATACTCTTTGGCAAGTCCTGTATTAAAATGAATTTTATTTCCCATCTCACTATAATTTTCAAATGAAATAAAAACATCAATTTTGCCACGCGAAATGCTTTTGAGCACTCTTTTACGAACGCTATCTTCAAAACCACTCAAAAACCTCGGCATGCGAATCGAAACATCGCTGTATTTATGATTCACAGATTTAATCTCACAACTATAATTTCTGCCGTCTTTCTCGTATTTCCCACGACCAAAACCGGTCATACTTTTTATCATTTTATCATTCCTTCCTTAATCTTCTTTGACAATTTCTTTCACATCACTCAAATGATTTTGATACGATTTTTCTGTTTTGATGTAAATCACAACAGCTTTACTAGCATAATACAAAGCGCAAAATAGTGGTGTCAGCAAAAAAATTCGCCCAATCACTTGGTCACTATGGGCATAAATGTGTGGCATATACAAGCCAATCACGCAAAATACCAACAACTCAATTCCCGCAATTCCCAACGCGCCATTTTCTTTGCGATACGCCACCTCAAATACAATGACCGTCAGCAAAATCGCCACCATTGCCAAGATTTTAAGAGCGATTGCAGAAATGTCACTTGGCACATACAAATAAATCGCATCCATGATGCAAAAATACAGCATAATCCCAATTGCCAAACACAAATTCAGCCATATCTTTTGATTTAACTTTTCTTTAACTTCTTGCGTCATTTTTCTTTTTTTCGTAATTTCTTCTACCATTTTGGTCGCTTTTTTCAAGGTTTATTCCTCCCACTGTTCCAATTCATACATGATGATAGAAGCAACCTGAAGTGCTACAGTTTCCGTTCGCAAAATCCTTTTGCCAAGACTTACGGGTCTTGCTCCCGCTTTCTCCAACTCGCAAACTTCCTCCTGTTCAATTCCGCCTTCTGGTCCAATCACCACTGCAATCCTTAGATTTTCTTTCGTATATTTTATGTTTAATAATTCTTGTTTCATCGAATGTTTCGTTTCCTCTTCATAAGCAAGTAAAATTATATCATATTCTGGCACCAATTGGCAAATGTTTTTTACAGAAATCACAGAAGCAATTTCCGGTACCAAATCTCGGTGACTTTGTTTACTCGCCACTTCCGCAATTTTTTGCCAACGCTCGATTTTCTTCTGCTCATCTTTCCCAGACAATTTCACAATGCTTCGTTTAAAAGCAACTGGAATAAATTTGGAAACACCTAGCTCAGTTCCTTTTTGAATCACCCATTCCATTTTGTCCGCTTTCGGCAACCCTTGAAAAATGTGCAACTCCACATTTCCTTCTGCGCCTGCCTGCACTTTTTCAAGAATTTTCGTTTGAATGCAATCTTTGCTCATTTCGGTAATCTCACAAACAAAATTCTCCTGCGTTTCTTGATTGCAAACCTCAATCTGACTTCCTGGCTTTAAGCGCAACACATTTTTGATGTGGTTCACATCAGTTCCCACAATTTTTATGCTTTCTTCTTCTACATTTTCATTTTTGACAAAAAATTTTCTCATACTTATTTTTTCCATTACCAAATAAGGCTACCACTGTATCCTTATTTTTATTATACCATATTTTTTTCAAAAAAGAAAGAGATTTTGGAAAAAATTTACAATTTTTATCCTTTTATTTTATATCAAAAATAAAATTATATTTTTGAAAAAACGTATATTTTTTACAAATTCGGAAATATTAATATTAATCTTTAAAGGAGGTGCCTTAATTATGGAAAAAAATGAAAAGAAAAACAACAAAAGCAACAAGAACAACCAAAATAATGAAAATAACTAAGTAATTAGTAAATTGAAAAAATAATGACACGTGAATTGCGTGTCATTATTTTTTAAACTCCTCAATAATCTTCTTCGCCACAATGGTTCCCAAATATTCTTCTGGAAAAATAATTTCATCTACCCCAATTTTTTCCAGCACTTTTCGATGGTTTTTGTCGCCCACTTTGGCAATAATATGATTCACATCATTTTCTTTCAAAGTTAAGCACGAAACCACGCTCATGGCGATGTTTTCCGCCATAGCCACAACACCAACGTTAAATTCTGCTAAAGGCAAACTTTCAAACGCATCTGCATTCGACACATCCAAGCACACCGCTTTGGTCACAAATTTGCTCGCTTTTTCCACCAAAGAAATTTCTTTATCAATCGCCAAAACCTCTACACCCTGCTCTGATAAACGTTTGGCAACATTCATGCCAAACCAACCTAACCCAATTACAATACACTGTTTTTTCATTTTTTCCTCCTCTACAACATCAAATCAATATCTGGATAGCGAATCCCAGCCCTCTTATTCTCCATCGGCGTAAACAGCGAAATAAACGTAATTGGCGCAATTCTGCCAATGTACATAATCAACACCGATATGATTTTTCCGGCAACAGACAATGTTTCCATATCAAAAGTGACTAATCCTGTATTTGAAAAGCTAGATATCACATAAAATATCGTTTCCAAAACACCTTGATTTTCGCTCAAAGCAATTCCCACAACGCCCAAAAACACAATAAAGGAATCCAGCATCAAAATGGCGACCGCTTTTCGGATGAATTTGTCATTGATGTTTTTATAATGCACCACCACCTGCTCATGATTACGCAAATTCGCAATCGTCGTGAAAATCAAAATCGCAAAAACAACTACGCGAATTCCACCAGCATTGGAGCCAGGTCCACCACCAATAAACATCAAAATGCTGATTAACAACTGATTCATCTCATGTAAACTGCTGATGTCCACTGTCGAAAATCCTGTATTTCTGGCAGTTACCACTTCAAATATTGCTTCCAAAAGACTCAATTCTGGGTCAAAAATTTTGACAAATATAGCTCCAATCACCACCAAACTAATCGACATCTCCAAAATTAATTTGGATTGCGTATGTGCCTTATTTTTTCTACCAGTGCAATACCAATGCACCAAATCCTCCAACACAAAATAACCAAGCGAGCCCAAAAACATGAGCAAAATGAAAACAATATTCACATAAATATCATTTCGAAACATCGCCAAACTATCGGTTCCAATGATATCCGCCCCCACATTGCAAAAAGCTGAAACCGAATGAAACAAGCTAACCCACAGTCCCTTTCCCATTCCATACAACGGAACAAATTTGAACGCCAACAGCCACGCACCAAAAAACTCAATCGCAAACGTATAACGGATAATTTTCTTAGCTTTTTGCTTAACCGAAGGAAAATCCGTCGTGCTGACTTCATTGCTCAAAAACAAGCTATCTGACAATCTCATTTTTTCTTTGCTCATCATAAAAATAAGCGAGAAAAACAGCATAAAGCCAATGGCGCCAATTTGCATCGCAACTAGACACACGAATTGTCCCATCAACGTAAATTGCTCTGGCAAAATTACCACATTGCTTCCCGTCGCCGTAATCATCGATGCTGCTTCAAAAAAAGCATCGATATAGCTGATATTTTGTTGGTTACACATTGGAAGTTTTAGCAATAATGTTGTTACCAAAATCATGGCTAAAAATCCAAAAATCGGAATTACATATATTTTCTTATTTTTTAACATTTGTATTTTACCTTTTCTTCTTTAATTTTTTTAATCGAATCAATTCTTCTTTTTCATTTTCATCTAAAATATCTTGTATTTCTTTCGCCACTTTTTCATCATTCGGAATGATGACTTCTTTGAGCGCATTCGACCTTCTCTGGATTTTTTCAATCGCCTGCTTTAGGCGAACAATAATATTTTCCACTTGTGCCAATTCTACGATGTATTTTTTAACCTCCATAAATTTCAAAATCGTTCTGTCCACAGAAGCGGTTGTGTTATACAATCCGTAATTCAAATTCGCCGTTTCTTCTGCTGGCACAATCGAAGGAATTTCCACTCCCATAATGGTTTTATATTTGATATCTAAGGTATCATCAATCTTGATTCCATCTGAAATATCAATCATATCCTCCATTCCAATTTCGACACTGGCAATCTTGAATTCGTGATACGCATCTTCCAATAAATGCTCACTTTTCTCCTTCAATCGCTGTTGTTCCTGCGCGTATTTTTCTAATTCTCTGGCTAAAATCATGCGTTTTTGCTCTAACAGTAATTGCCCTTCTTTGGATTGCTTGATGGAATTTTTAATTTTAATTAAATTATTTTTGGTCGGTAATCTTTTGGTATCCATGTTTCTCCCCATTTTCATAAAATATTCATTCGTGCGCTTATCGCGCGGTTGATGATTAGATTTTACATCAATATTTGGCAAACCTTGTCCCTCTGACCGAAGAGCGAGGTTCCAAGGGGCAGTGCCCCTTGGCAGGGATTTTAAAGGGACAGAGTCCCTTAAAGCCCGCGCAGCAAATTTTTTAATAATTTTTCGGCTAAATCTAGGGTTTGGTCCATGGTTCTACGGTCGTTTGGGGCTTGGTGGATGAATTGTTCTTCGAATTGTGTGCCAAATTCGAGATATTTTTTATCTTCTGACGTTAAATCTGCCTCGCCCAAAACTTTCGCTAACGCTCTTGCCTCCTGCACTTTGGAATACGCAGCAAAAATTTCGTCTGCAATTTTCACGTGATTTTCTCTGGTGTAACCCTTGCCAATTCCGTCTTTCATCAATCTAGACAACGAATCCAAAATATTAATCGGTGGCGTAATTCCTTTTTGATACAATTCCCTGCTCAACACGATTTGCCCTTCTGTGATGTAGCCTGTTGTATCTGGAATGGGATGCGCAATATCGTCATTTGGCATAGTCAAAATCGGAATTTGCGTAATGGAACCCTTGCGCCCAGCTATCATGCCAGCTCTTTCATAAATGGACGCCAAATCGCTGTACAAGTAGCCTGGATATCCTTTTCGGCTTGGCACTTCCTCTTTCAATGTCGCGATTTCTCGCAACGATTCGGCATACGAAGTCATATCCGTCAAAATCACCAATACTTGCATGCCCAAATCAAAGGCCAAATATTCGGCACAAGTCAGTGCAATTTTCGGCGTCAACAAACGCTCAATCGACGAATCATTCGACAAATTCTGAAACATCACCACTTTGGATAACACATTATTTTCCTCAAAATTCTTGCGGAAAAATTGCGCGGTTTCATATTCCGCACCCATCAAGCCAAAAACAATCGCAAAATCTTCGTCATCTTGAATATTCGCTTGCCTGATAATTCGCTCTGTGAGCTCATTATGGTTGATTCCACTGCCGGAAAAAATCGGCAATTTTTGCCCGCGAATTAAAGTCAGCAATCCATCTATCGTAGAAATTCCTGTTTCAATATAATTTCTGGGATATTTTCTACTCACTGGATTCATTGGCTTTGAGTTAATATCTCGTTCTTCTTTATATTCAATTTCCTCCAAACCGTCAATCGCTTGTCCCACGCCGTTAAAAACTCTTCCCAGCATGGTTGGCGCCAATTTTAACATCAACGGTTTGCCTCTAAATTCGGTTTTGGTTTCTTGCATGCTGATGCCATTTGTCCCTTCGTACACCTGAATTGTCGTGATATCTTCTGACAAATAAATCACATTTCCAATTCGTTTTTCGCCATTTTTTAAAACCAAAATCACTTGTTCTTCAAATGAAACATCTGGCGGTGTTTTGATATAAACCAATGGCCCGATTGATGGCATCTAAACCAATGTATTTGATTTTCATGATTCCTCCATTGTGTTTTGTACGGGCGGATGCCCACATCTGCCCTGTTGTAACAATTTTTCACAAAATTTGTTTTTTGGGTCGATGTGGGCATCGACCCCTACGTTATATGTGTTGTTGATAGGATTCTTCTAATTTTTTCAAGCGATTTTTGACAGAAATGTTGTAGTTTTCAAATTTTTGTAATTGGTCATTTTCAATTTGAAATTTCAATTGTTCATATTCTGCCAAAATTCCTGTTTTTAGAATCTCTGAAATCGGAATTCCTTTTTCAATCAATTTGAGGGCTCTTTCGTAAATCAGAAAAATAGTTTGCAACATTTCGTATTGCTTTTTCATAGGCACAAATGTGTCAATTTCGTGCATTGCGCTTTGTTGCAAAAAACCAACGCGAAATGCTTTGGAAATCTGCAACACCAATTTTTTACTATCTGACAAAACATCTTGCCCAATGACTCTAGCAATTTCCAACAAATCATTTTCCTCTTCCAGTATTTTGAGCATTTTTTGACGCACATCCAAAAACTCAATATCGACATTTTCCTCATACCAATTTTGCAATTCGGCAATATATTCGCTGTAGCTAATGTTCCAATCAACCGCCGGATAATGCCTGCTATACGCCAAACTTCTCGACAGCGCCCAAAACGTATGCACAAATCGTTTCGTATTTTGCGTGACTGGCTCCGAAAAATCCGAACCTTGTGGCGAAACAGCTCCAATAATCGATACAGAGCCAATTTCTCCATTGAAACTTTTCACACTGCCAGCCCTTCCATAAAACTCCGAAAGTCTGGATGGCAAATACGATGGAAAACCTTCCTCTGCCGGCATTTCTTCCAATCTTCCCGAAATTTCACGCAAGGCTTCCGCCCATCTTGACGTAGAATCTGCCATAATCGCAACATCATAGCCCATATCGCGATAATATTCCGCAATGGTAAGCCCTGTGTAAATCGACGCTTCTCTTGCTGCCACTGGCATATTGGACGTATTGGCAATCAAAACCGTTCGCTCCATCAAAGATTTTTTGGTTCTTGGGTCAATCATTTTCGGAAAATCCTCCAAAACTTCGGTAATCTCGTTCCCGCGTTCACCACAACCAATGTACACAATAATATCGCTATCTGACCATTTGGCAAGTTGATGTTGTAACATGGTTTTTCCTGTACCAAAGCCACCTGGAAGCATTGCTGTTCCGCCTTTTGCAATAGGAAAAAACGTATCGACTACTCTTTGCCCCGTTAACAATAATTCTTTGGCAACCAATCTTTCACGATAAGGTCTCCCTTTTCGAACTGGCCATTTCTGAAGCATGGTGATTTCGAAAATTTCGCCATTTATATCTTTGGCTTTCGCCATCATCTCTTCTGCTGTGTAATCCCCTTCTGGCTGAATTTCAATAATTTCGGCATCGATATCAAAACTGCACATAATTTTATTCGTAATCAATTCCGTTTCTTTCACTTCGCCAATAATCGTGTTCATCGAAACTTTATCACCTACTTTGACAGTTGGCACAAAATGCCAAACTTTTTGCACATCCACACCAACACGGTCAATTCCACGTTCGATAAAATCGCCTGAAACTTCTTTCAAATACTGCAAGGGTCTTTCAATTCCATCAAAAATATTGCCAATGATGCCTGGTCCCAAAACAAGCGAAAGTGGAGCTTCCTCCCCGATGACGTCTTCGCCAATTTGCAAACCAGTCGTATTTTCATACACTTGAATGGTTGCAACATCTTTTTCAATTTTAATCACTTCGCCAAGCAACTTGAATTTGCCGATATGCACCATATCATGCATGGCAAAATCGCCCTCTCCTTGCGCTAAAATGACGGAATGATTGACTGCTATAATGTTCTTCTTTTGCAATTTTTTCCTCCTCGATTAATGATTTTCAAATCGTTCCTCCATACTATTTTGGAGCGTATTGTCAATGTAAATTCCAGCATTTTTGTCCTCTAAAACACAGCCACCAAGATAGGAATTCGCAATTTGGTATAGCTTGATGGGATATTTTTCCTGAATTTTTGACGCGAATTTTTCGTAATCTTGCTGCGTAATGCCAAGCGTACAATTTTGCGTTTGCGTGGTTTTACGTATGGTTTCGTCGATTCTAGCAAACAAAAATGTTTCATATTCTGGCGTATTGGCATAATTTTTCACACGATTTTCGACCTCTTTTTTCAAGTCTTTTTGCCACTCTTTTTTCGCCTCTAAAATTTCTTTTTTGCTTTCCATTTGCATCAAATACATTTGCTTATTGTAATCTTTTTCTAGCTTTTCTAAACGTTTGTTATACGTTACTTCTTCTTTTTGCTCGTATTCTTCCACTTCATCTTTGATTTGTTTTTCAATTTCAGAATCAATATTTTTATTCAATTGCGTGATTTCCTTTTGCAATAATTTTTGACAACTTGCTTCAAAAATTTTCGTTTTTTCTTCGATATTCATACTTCCTCTTCCTTAAAAACGCACCACCAATGGCAGTTTTCTATTTTGGCGAATTCCTTCCAATTTAGTTTTCGCCATTTCATAAATCGCTTCTGTGACAATTAGGACGCCGACATTTTGGTCTTGCAACACTTGATCAATTTCGCTATCAATTTTTTCTTTTTCGCTGACAACAGTGGTTTCAATTCCTGTCAGACGCAATCCTACTGCTGTGTCGATGTCTTGGCTGATGCAATACATTTTCATAGTTTTCTCCTTTTTGGACCCAACCTTTTATTATACCATATTTTGGGATTTTTTGCAATTTGACAAATCGGTAAAAATATGATATAATATAAGGTTAGGATATTGGTAGGGGCTACGTAGGCACCGTGCCCTTACGTGTTTTTCTGGGCACGGTGCCCCGTGCCCCTACGTTAAATTAAATTTTGCTGAGAATCATGATGGCAATAATGAGACCGTAGATGGCAATTCCTTCTGCCAATCCTGCAAAAATGACGGTTTTTCCTAACAAATTTGGATTTTCGCTGATGGCACCAACGGCGCTGGATGCAACAACCGCAACCGCAATACCAGAGCCAATGGCAGAAAGTCCAATGGCCAAAGCCGCCGCAATCAAGCCGATTCCATTATTCGTTTTCGCCGTTTCTGCCACAGCGCCCTCTTCTCCGACCGCTTGTACGGTATCCAAACTAGAGGCATATACTTTTAATTCTGTCACAATCGCAATTGCTACCATTAAAATTCCTATTCCAATCATCAATTTTTTTACCATTTTTCTTTCCTCCTTATTTTTCAATTGCAGTTTGCGTTTGGATGGATTGATATTCCGTTCCATCTCCCGCATAAAACCTGCTAAATAACTCATAATATTCCAATCTTAAAATTTGGATGCCAACAATCAAGCCTTCTAATACAAGCACAATCACATTTCCCAAAATGGCAATCGCAAGATTACCAGCACCACTTGTCATGTCTGCCAACAAATAAATCGCCATACACAAGCCGACATGGTTAATGGCAAATGCCGCCAATCTCAAAAACGAAATCGTGTTGCTGGCAAACGACAACATCATTTCGAGCAACTCAAATATTTTTTCAATCATTTGAACTTGTGTTTCTTCTTTTTTCTTGGTGACAAATTTCGTCAATTTGTCGTTCCACAAAATTAAAATTAATAATACGCCAACAATTGCTACAATTGCATTGGTCGGAACTAACATTTCGCCTTTTAAGAAATACCATGCCACCAAAGTTAAGATAAAGCCATACAGTAGCAATCCAGCAACTCCGTTTGCGTCCAGCCAAATTCGCTTGAAATCGTGATTTTTGATGCCATTGGCGATATTCAAAATCATCGCCATTAGGATGAATACGCAACCGACGACGATACCGTAAATGAGCATCGTATTGATGTCATTCATAGGGCGAATGAGTTTGGCTGGAATGATGTCTTCTTTGCCGAAAACGCTTCCATAAAAAATTCCGAAGATGGTCGATGCGAGTCCGCCAGCCACTAAAATATTGCCAAAATCTTTGCTTTTCTTGCGCAACAACCAACCACAAAGGAGAAATACCACGCCATGCCCCACATCGCCAAACATGAAACCAAACATTAGAAAAGCGGTGATTGCCACAAATAGCGTTGGGTCGATTTCGTTGGTATTTGGCACACCGTACATTTTGACAATCGCCTCAAACGGCTGAATTAGTTTGCTATTTTTTAGTTTGGTTGGACTTTTGCTGTTTGCTTTTTCTTCAATTTTATAATCCATGTTTTGGCACATATCCAAGCGATTGACGATTTCCTCTAGCTGCGTTTCAGGCACCCAAGCCACCAAATAAAACGTATTTTTGGAATCATGCATAATGTATTTTTTGATTTGGTTCATTTTTTGATAGGTCTGAAGTTGCCTATACGAGGATAACACGATGTGTCTGCAATTATCAGTTAAGGTTTCTAAGTCTTTTTGCAACGCTAAAATCTCACTATTTTTGTCACTCATATCTTTGTATAATTGCTCCATATATTGTTTGGGTTTTCCGGATAAATCTGGGTCTAGCCACACTCTTTCAAAATTTTGCATATTGAAATAAACATCCACATTTTGCACAAATTCTTCGGTTGTCACATAGACAATCCATGTGACATCTTCTTGCTTTTCAATTTCAAATACAATGGCTTGTATGTCCTCCAATTCTTGCTTGATGCTCTCGAAATCGTCGTTGGCAATATTACCATAACGAAATTTGATGTATTTTAAATGATATAATTGATTGATTTCCACATCCAAATTTGCCAATTTTTCAACTGAAGTAATTTTGGAAAAATCCTCTTCTTTCGCTTTTTCGCAGGCTTCTATGTTTTGCTTTAATTCCGTATACGCATTTTGCACCTGGTCCAATTTTAGCCCAATTTGACTTACAGAATTTTCGATAAACAAATTGCTGTATTCTTCGCGATACAAAATATGCAAATCCTGCATTAATGCCTTGCATTTTTTTAAGTTTTCTTGAATGGCATAATCGTAATCGTAATAATCAAATTTCCATGTTTTATTATAAATTTTTTTAGCATCTTCTATTTGAATGTCTGTATCTAACAAATTTCTTGCAATAAAGCGGTCTAATTCCCTTTCTGGACCGGTGATACTAAGCAGTTTCATTTTCTCGATTGCCATTTTTTTCATCTCCTTTTCTTTCGTCTGCGCTTTATCTGCTAAGCCTTTGGCGGATTTCGTCCTTCGCCAAATCATAACGAATTCCTTCGACAATATTCATGATGTCGTTATTTTCCAATTCCACCATATTCAAATACGCATACACAACCCCAATATCAAAAATATTGCCTCGAAAATGTTTTTGATATATGCGATACAAATATTGGTCAATGTTGGATTCGAGTTTTTCCATTTCGCGAAAGTCAATCTGTTTTGCATAATACGTTGTTTGCAAAATATCGCACATTTCGCTTTGCGTATCGCAGTTCATCAATTTTTCCAATTCAGATTTTTTCAAACGGTAATGCACATCAATCAAAGTTTGCTTGATTTTTTCTTTTGCAAAATCGTAATTTTCTTTTTCTCGATAAATCCAGATGACGTTGTTTAAGTCAATTTTTCGCCCTATCATATCTTTCAAAGCAGAATTATAATTTTTTGCCACTTCCATTATTTGCTCAAAATAAAACTTGTCCAACTTGTTTTCCACTTCAAAAATGCTGATTTTATTGGGTATCATTTTCCCCAATAGTTTTTGATATTTCGTCTTCTTGACAATATTTAAAAAATCCTCCTGATTTTCGACTTGCTCAATTCCCTGCAAATTCTTAAAAAGTTGCTTTGTCCAATTAACAATATCATTCGACTCCTCATTAATTTTATTTTCGGAGGACAATTTTCGGAACGCACTTTTGATGCATCTGATTTCATAAATCGAAATAAAATCCCAAAACACCTGCTTATCCCTATGATTCAATAAGCGAGCGATTTTTTGAATGTCGTCAATAAGATTGCGCTCCAAAAAAATTTTAATCTTGATTCTTCTCGGATTGTCTTCTAAATCCTGAAACACTGGACTCAAAGATTTTAAAAGTGCTACCACTTGCTTGGTGGAATTTTGTTTTAGCAATTCTTCCAAACCTTGTTTTGAGATTCTTTTGGCATACATGCCTTCTAATTTGGCATTCAAACTAGGATATAGGATGGACAATATTGACATTTATTTTTCCTCCAAAATGGCATGAAACAGCGCATCCATCGCCTGTTGTTTTTGCGCATGATACTTGATTTCCAACTCTTCTAATTGCTGCTTTTTCTCTATTTCAATTTGTTGCAAATTTTGCGCTAATTTCATTTCATATTCATTTTTTCGCATATCCAATTTGAACTTATATTTGGCTTTTATCTCGTCTTTTCGTTTGGATAATTCTTCATTTACTAAATATTCTATGTTATCCTGCTTTTCTTTTAATTCTCCCAAAACTCGCTGACAATCTTCATCTACTTGGATTAGATGATTCAAAATTTCCACCAAATTTATCATCCCTTTCTTTTTCTAACCAATTATATCGCTAAGAAAAAATTATTTCAATACATTTTTCTTAGGATTTACAATTTTTTTAGTTTTTATGCGTTTTTGCCATGATTTAGCAAAAGAGAGCATATCTATTACTTTTCAATTAAAAACAATAGATATGCCCTCTTTTCATCTAGATACTTTAACTAGATCCAGTTATGAACCATTCATCTGTAAGAATGAATGCTATTTTACTTTTTGTTGCACTTTAAAAATGTCATTTTGACAAGCAAAAATATTCACTTCATTTCTTTCCATTCTGGTTTCCAGATTATACACTTTTGCACTCATTTCAAGATTTTTATCTTGATCCGCTAAAATATAATCTGACATTGATTTAATGCGGTCACCATATTCTTGCTCAAATAAGAAAAATCGATCGATCATGTCTTGTCTTAAGTCTTCTATCTTTTCATCTACTCTGTTTTCCAATTGTGTCATTTTGTCATCCAGTCTATTTTCCAATTGCAACATTTTGTCATCTAATCTTTTTTCTAATTGCGTCATTTTTTCATCTAGTCTATTTTCCAATTGTGCCATTTTCTCATCTAGTCTATTTTCCAATTGTACCATTTTGTCATCTAGCCTATTTTCCAATTGTACCATTTTGTCATCTAGCCTATTTTCCAATTCTAACATTTTCTCATCGAATTTCTTTTCTAATTGCAAGATTTTTCTATCTAGCAATTCTCCAAATTTTATGATTAATTCTTCCATCTTTTCACCTCCTTCTTTTTTAATTTAGACAATTGTAACACATCCTTTTTCAAATTGCAAGTCTTTTTTTCGCTTTTTTCTTATTTCTTCTTACAAAATTCGACAAAAAAGCTTCTGATACAAAATCAAAAGCTTTTCTGCTTGCTTATTTAAAATATCGAATCAACATTTCTCAAAAAGATAACCCCTTCAATAATATCCATAATCGAATAAACCAAAACCGCTATCCCAATTGCAATTCCAATTGTTTCCGCTTTTACCAAAACATAAACTCCACAAATTAAAATTAAAATCGCAATCATCAACGCATATTTCCATTCCTTAATTTCCAATGTTTTTAGTTTTAACACTAGACCAAATCGCATAATTCCGCTATACAAAATCCACACCCCTATGATGATTCTAAAAATCGTTGCAATCGTGTTGCTATACGCAATTGTCACAATTCCAATAATGATGGCCAATATACCATAAATCATTTCGTAATTATAAAAATCGTAGGCGCCTTTCGCCACAAAATAATTGATTAATTTAATCACTCCAAAAGCAATAAACAAACTTCCCAACACATACGCAACAATTTTCATCGTAACCATAGGATTTCCAATAATAACAATTCCAATAATGGCGGTCACGACAGATGTGATGATGGATGTCCAACCTGTTTTTTTCAAAAAATCCTCCATAAAATACCTCCCCAACTTTTTCTTTTCCTGATTATACATCAAAAAAATAGAGAAAGCAACAATTTTTTATGAATTTTTACAACACAAAAATATCCTCTACACTGGAAAATAAATTCGCACCATCTTTGATTAATTGATTCGTGCCAACTGAATTTTTGGAAAGCAAACTTCCTGGCACTGCAAAAACGTCTTTCCCCTGCGACAATGCCCAGTTGACTGTAATCAAACTGCCACTTCTGGCTTTCGCTTCCACCACAATCACTTTATCCGAAAGTCCGCTAATAATTCGATTTCGCACTGGAAAATGCTCTCTTTCTGGCTTCGCATCTAATCCATATTCCGAAATGACTGCTCCGCCTTGCTGGATAATTCGCTCAAATACACGCTTATTTTCATATGGATAAATACCTTTATTTTCTACAGAACCGCCCAACACAGCGACTGTTTTTCCAATCGTGGAATCCAAAGCACCGCAAATGTGCATACTTATCAATTCCATTCGCCAATCCACTAATAATATTAATCTTGCGGTCAGCCAATTCTCGTGCAATGGTTCTTGCAATTCGCTTGCCAGCATCTGTCGCCATTCTGCATCCCACTATTCCAACGCTATCATCATCTAAAATTTGCACATTGCCTCTCACATATAAAAAAGCTGGTTTGTCATCAATTCTATGCAATTTGTGCGGATACGCTTCATCTTTAATTGAAATCAGCTGAATTAACTCGCTTTGCATACACTCCAAATGCCTTTTGCTTTCCTCCAAACTTTTACAATTCAAAATTTTCATAATTTCCGGCTCTGCCACATTGCAATCTAATAAATCGATAAAATCCAAATTCCAGATTTCTTCTGTATCATATTTTTCCAACAATTCCAATTTGGTTTGATTTTTGATATCCAAATTGGAAAACCATATATCATAAATCTTTTTCATTTTTACCTCCTTAAAATAAAAAGGGATATACCAAAATATATCCCCAAACTATATTTATTTATTTTGTATTTTTGCTGCTTTTACAACATTTGCTAGCAACATCGCAACTGTCATCGGACCAACCCCTCCTGGAACTGGCGTAATGTAACTCGCCTTCGGACTGACGGTTTCAAATTCCACATCGCCAACAATTCTGCCATCCTCCAAGCGATTGATTCCCACATCAATCACAACACTTCCCTCTTTTATCATATCCCCAGTGACAAAATGAGGTTTGCCAATTGCCGAAATGACAACATCGGCATTTTTCAAAATTTCATGGATTTTTTGCGTTTTCGAATGACACACCGTAATCGTCGCATTTTTCGCCAGCAAACATTGTACCATCGGCTTTCCAACAATATTACTGCGTCCCAAAATTACCGCATTTTTCCCTTCCAATTCAATGTGATACTCCTCCAGCAATCGCATCACACCAAATGGCGTGCAGGACACAAAACAATCTTCTCCAATCACCAAATTTCCAACATTAATCGGATTAAAACCATCGACATCTTTGTCTGGTCGAATGGTGCGAAAGGCTCGATTAATATCAATGTGCTTTGGCACCGGACTTTGTAGTAAAATGCCATGAATCGTTTCATCTTCATTCAACTTTTCAATGAGTTCCAACAATTCCTTTTCTGTCGTAGATTCCTGTAACAAAAATTCTTCAAACTCGATGCCAACTTTGACACACGCTTTGGACTTATTTTTCACATACACCTGCGAACTACTATTGTCGCCAACCATGATAACTGCCAGCTTCGGACAAATTCCTTTTTGCTTCAACTCGTCCACTTCTTGTTTCAAATCTTTACGCACTTTTTTCGCCAATTCTTTTCCATCCAATATTTCCGCCATTTGTTCCACTTCCTTTTTCCCTTGTTTATTTCTTAAATTTTCGATATCCAATCGCTCCAGCAATCGATAAAACGACAACCGTTATGTATAAAACATCTGCTATATTTTTTCCAACTTCTGGCAAAACACCAATTTCATCTAGCAATTCATCTCCTTGATTTTGTGATTCTTCGACCATTGGCTCTGGATTTTGAGCTACTGGCGTTTCTTCCTCAACTGGTTCTTCTTCTGGCTCTGGTTCTGGCATCTGTGGCTTCGTACTTCTCAAAATTCCTGCTTTGATGTATGCCTCTCCACCATCGTATTTGATTTTGTACCAACCATTGCTATATTCCGCAATAACCGTGACTTCTGTTCCTACATCCAAGCCACCAACTCTGCTACTATCCACCGAATAACTGGAACGAATATTGCATCTTTCTTGCACATACATTGTTTCATTTCTCTTGGTTTCCGTCGGTTTGGTTTCTTCTTGCTTTTCTTCTGCCACTTCATTTTTCACAACATTTTCTTGCGTTGCCTGCAAACAAGTTGTCCCAAATAGCACTACCAAACTAAATACTACGACTATTTTTACGATTTTTTTCATCACTTTTCCTCCAAAACTACTTTTTTTCTGCTGTTAAAATTAATCTTTCTGTTGCATAATTTTTACAAGTAATCAGCGTTATTTGTGTTTTGCCAGGCGTTGTTTTCAGCAATTCCAAATCCGTTGGTTGGACGGTGTTGATTGCTGTAATTTTGTAAGTATTTTCTTGTTGTTGCTTGTCCGCAATTTTGACTTCGTCACCAACTGCCAATTCGTCTAATCGCTTAAAAACCGCATCTTCATTATGTCCTGCAATGCAAAAATTGCCTTCTTCATTTAAGTTGCCACCATGCAGTTTGATGACGCCTTTTTCCAAGGCTGCATCTTCTGTTGAATCCAAAATTGGCTGATTAACAGCAATTTTATCAATGATGATTTTTCCAAGAATCTCATAATCATAAGAAGTTTTCGCCTCTGAAACTTCATTATTAGCAGCAACCGCTGGCATTTCTTCTGTTTCATCATCCTTGCCAAACAAATTGACAGCTCCAATAATTGCTAAAATGACAACAATTGCAATGATTATTTTTACGACCCCAAAACCTGTATCCACGTCATATTCTTCATATGATACATGTTTTCCTCCACTCATACAACAACCTCCCTTATCTTACGTTTAATAAAACCAAAATGATAGCACCTAAAATAATACGATAAATCGCAAATATTTTAAAACTTCCTTTTTTCAAATATTGCATCAAAAATCGAATAACGATAACGCCGACAACAAAACTTGCCAAAACGCCAACCACAAATGCTAAGCTAAACTCAAAAGCATCCAAGCTAAAAATCACGGCAGCTAAAATAATTGGTGTGGATAGCAAGAATGAGTATTTGGCGGCACTTTCGCGGTCAACTTTTAAGCTTCTTGCCACTGTCATGGTAATGCCAGAGCGTGAAACGCCTGGAAATGCTGCTGCTATCGCTTGCGAAATTCCAATCAACACCGCTTGCGTTAGAGAAATTTCTTCATATTTCGTTACTGATTTTGCCTTTTTATCAACAAAATATAGGACGATTCCCATCACAATTAAGGCAACTGCAATTGCAATTATGTAAATATTACTTCCTGTTGGAAAAATTTTTTCTGATAATTTATCTAAAATCAAACTCAAAATTCCCGCTGGAACGGTCGCAATGACAAGATACCAAAAAATCTTGCCTTCCACCGATTTTTCCTTTTTCACAACTTGGTTAAATCCACCTTTGATTAAAGCAATCCAGTCTTTGAAAAAGAAGAGCGAAATCGCCAACAGCGTTCCAAAATGGAGCGCAATATCAAACGATTCTGGAATCTCATTCCATTGGAAAAACCACGGAAAAATCGCTAAATGCGCCGAACTGGAAACAGGTAATAGTTCCGTTAATCCTTGAATGATTCCTAAAATTAATGCTTGCAAAATGGTCATTTTTTTAATTCCTTTCTATGATAGAATAAATCGTATCTCGCACATACTCTGCTGCGCTGATAGGCGCACATTTTCCTGGCAACGCCAATGCCCAAATCGTTTTGATTTCTTTTTGTTTCGCATATTCAAAATCAGTTCCACCTGGATTTGACGCCAAATCTACAATCAAAGCTTCTTTTTTGACCAAATCCAATCGCTTTTTATCTAAAATAAGAACTGGTATGTTGTTAAAAATAATGTCGAAATTTCCTAAATTTTCATCCAAATTTTTGAGATGAATTGGTGTATAACCATACGCTTGAATATAGGCTAAATCCTCGTTTTTTCGTGCTTCGCAAAACACCTTTGCTCCCATTCCTTGCAACATTTTCGAAAGCACTTTTCCAATTCTGCCAAATCCCATGACCAAAATATTCGAACCTGAAAGCGTTTTCGGGTATTCTTCCATCGCAATTTGAATGGCGCCTTCTGCTGTCGCAATGGCATTCAAAATCGCGTATTCTTCGATTTCCAAAAAGTCGTAAACTTCCATTGTTTCGTCTTGTTTTATCGTTTCTGGAATTTTGCCAGCCATCATTTTTTTGCCTTTTGCTTTTTGGTGCAATTCTTCTAGGCTCAATTTTACATTGCTTAGTGGCGCATTGACAAAAGTTCCATCTTTTGATAACGGAATGCTACTGACAATAATGTCCGATTTTGCCACCGTTTCCTCCAAAGAAGAACAGGCAAATTTCTGCAATTCTGGCACCTTTTCCAATGCAAAAGTAGTAATCTCAAAACCATCTTCTAGCAACATTTTTGCAAGATTGACCAAACGATTATCTCCCCCAATGATCGCAAATTTATTTTCCACAAAATCATTCCTTTCCTTACTTTTTTTCTTTCTTTCATTTTATGAAAAACAATTCGCTTTATGCTAACCAGAGCCCAATTCTTTTTGGTTTTCTTCTTTTTCCATATCCTCTTGCGTTTCCTTCTTTTTCAAATTGTTTTCGATAATTTCGTTAACCTTTTTTTCTGTTTTCAATTTGATGGTATTTTCACTGATATCTCGAACCAAGCCATTGGTCGACTCTAAATACAACCTTGCCTGTTTTTCCAAAGATAGCACATGGTTTTGCTCTTCTTCGATTTCTTCTTCGTCGTTTTCTGGCTCATTTTCCATTTTCACAGAAACCGTAATATGCTCTCTGATGTCTGCAAAAGCTTTTTCCTGATTCGCCATTTCCAAAAGTTCTGGCTCAATTTCAATGGCTTTATTTAGGAAATGAATCGCCCTATCTCTTTCGTCTTTTAAACAATAAATTTTCGCCAATTGATAATACGCTTTTGCCTCCAATTCGCCATACAAACTATGCTCAAAATAGCGTTCTGCTAATTCCAAATCACCTTGAATCAAAGCAATTTGCCCCAAATTATAATGTGCCCCATACGCTTTGTGATTGATGTCAGCCGCTTGCGAGTACATTTCTTTTGCCATTTGAAACTCGCTGAGCATGGTATAAACAATACCTAAATTGTAATACAAATCAAAATCCGCAGGTCTATATTTTAGTGCCTCCTGATAAACTCTTTCCGCCTCTTTAAAACGGGCTTGCTCACACAAAAGTTCCCCTAACAAAATAGAACCTTCATACGAATCTGGTTTGTTTTTCATCAGATTTTCTAGAATTTCAATTGCCTCATTTTTTTGCCCTAAATCATTCAACAAATCCGCTATTTTAAAATAAGATTGATAATCATTTCTTCTGATGTCTACTAGTTTGACATATTCATCAATCGCTTTTCGCATGCCACCTTCTTTTTCGTAAATTTGAGCCAACAATTTATGCCCTGCATAACTTTCTGGATAATTGGTCACCAATTTTATCAAAATACTTTTCGCAGCTTTATCATCCCCAAATGCCATCAAAATTTTTGCCATTATAACGCTAATTACTTCCGAAAAATTAATTCCATTTAATTCAATTAACAAAATTAAAACTGGAATGATAATGGAAAACAAATAGCGCAAACCTTTAAAAAAGGAATTGGCATCCATCCCAATTTTTATTTCGATAAAACTAATCGCAATTCCAATCGCATCAAGCACTAAAACACCAACATAATTGGTATCGTTTTTTCGAATCATCTTAAAAAACAAAATAATAAAAATCGCAAATGATATTAAAGTAAAGCAAATTTTTTCTAGCATTTCATTTTCCTTTCCTTTTCCCTCAGCAATTTATAATTTTGATTATATCACATCTCATTCGATAAGACAATCTATTTTTGAAAAAATAATAAAAAATAGAGGCAACCATCCTCTATTCCTGATTTTTATACAATCGGACGTGCCATGCACGCCCCTACTTTGTTTAACTCAAATCTGTTTCTACTTTATTTTGCAATTCTTTAATTGATTTTTTATAAGATTGCAAAATCTCCTCTAATTTTCCAATTTCTTTGGTTAACTCTTCCATTTGCTCATCATACAAATGCTCCAAATCTTCCAATTCATTATCTGACAAACGATACAAATATTCCAAACTATTCTCATCTTCCACCGGATTTTCTTCTAATTTCTCAATCGCTTTCACCACTTTTGGAATGGTAATATTTGGTGAATCTTGTACTTTTTCAGCTGCTTGCACCTCTTCTTTTTGATGAAATAGATTCGCAATCCATTTAAAAAATCTAGAAAATAAATTTTCCTTTTCTATAAGCCTTAAACTTTTTTCTATTTTATTGTGATTTCCCATTTTTCCAAATCCTTTCTCAAAAAACTACAATTCGAGCTCCTGCTCCTTGCTCCCTTCTGACAATCGTTTATATCCTCTTAAAATTTTCGAAAGACTTGCAATTTTTTCTTTCGTTTTTTCAATGATTTTTTGCAAAAATTGAAGAATCCAAAACTTATCTTGCACTTTTTCCATTTTTTCTAACTTCAAAACTTTATGTTCATTCACAGGACCACCAAGCAATTCTCTGATTTTAAGAATCGTTCGAAGCATCCCTGAAATATCATGTCTTTGGCTACGATTTGCCTCATTTGCCAAATAGGTAACAACGCCTACAAATCTCGTTACTTCGATTTCTTCCAAAGATTCAATAAATTGCACAAATTTATTTTTATAACGATTTTCCACACCATCTAAAATTTTGGTTTCTAACAAATCCAAAGCTTCTTTCACCGGAAACGCCGTTCTATCCTCACGATGCATAATCAAGCCCACAAATTTATCCACCAATTCCAACACATCGCCTTCTTTTTCGCGCTCGTAACCGGCTGGCTCATTATAACGATTATACTCCGAACAAATTTTACAAAATGGCTCATCAAATCCAAGTTGTTGTAAAAAAGCTTTATCTTCCTCTTTTTCCTTTTTGATACGCTCAATTTCCATCGGAGAATTCGTTCTTTTAAAAGCGTACACCAAACACGCTGTTATCACACTGTCTTTTTTGATATCTTCCAGATTCATTCTTTCTATAAACAAACGAGCAAGTTCTGCTTTTAGCAAAGCCGTGATATCGAAAAATACATCAATCGTCGATTTTTGATAACGACAAACCACTTCCACTTTTTTGATTAATTCTCTTTCATTCAAAATTGTTTTTGCAAATACTGCTTTATCAAATTTCTCGACTTTTGGAATGACTTTGGTATCTTCATTCAAAATCTCTTCAAACAGCTTTTCATTCTCTTCTAAATCTTGGGCAAAATTATCTTCCAATTTATCCAACCTAAATTGCAAATAACGTTCTTTCATAATCGTATATTTGACACGCTCCACAAACTCTTGCAACGCCTCTTCTGAAAGCATTTTCTTTAACTCGCTATAATAATACAAACCATCTGCCAAACGCTCATTCAATTCCTGATAATCGCGTGACCATTTTTCTTCTGTCGCAACACTTGGAACCAATTTTTTGACTTTCAACAATTTTCTCATTTCGCGCTCATCTTCATAATGCTTTCTCTTATATTCGAGATACTTTTCTTTCATTAATTCGATATCCAGCTCGTTCATAATTCCTCCATTTACCTTTGTCAAAAAATCCTTTTTTCTATTATATCAATAAATTTCAGAATTGCAATAAATGTTACAAAAATGTAATCATTGTTACCAAATTGTAATATTGCAAAAAATGCACGACGCATTTTAAGGCGTTTTAAGTGACTTTTTTTAATTTTTAGACATAAATGACTAAAAAATCACTTTTCGTGCATTAGACGATTTTTTAGCTATTTTTCCGGGCATTTTTTTGATAGGTATCCAAAAATAGCGACGCATTTTAAGCGATTCTAAGGCGTTTTTTTGAATTAGGTAGACATAACATACTGCAGAGGGGGGCAAATCGCTAGAATCGAACGCTAGGTACCTCTACGTCGATGTGCCATTTTCGCACAAAAATGAAAAATTCCACAAAAAAATTAGGACACGGTGCCCCGTGTCCCTACAATTTTGCGTAAAAACCATATCGGGCGATTGATAATCGCCCCTACCTTTCATTTAATTGCTCAAATCCCATGCATTTCCATTCCATGTCATCTTAGCATTATTGGATAATTTTACTAATGGACGAATTGCAAAATCATGTGGATTATAAACTCCATAGTGAACTCCACCAGTACAATACACATGTCCTAATTGATCAGAAAGAGTCAAATGTGGAGAAGTTAACCAATAAGCTGAACTTCCATTATCACTATTCTGATATGGAAAATATAATTTGTCATTATACCCAGCATGCTCAAATAATTCCTGCCATTCTGCAGAATAATTTGTTCCATACTTTGCATTGTAACTTGCCCAAAATTGCTCTAATGTTGCACCTCCTGTTACAGAATCTGCAAAACCATTTTTAAAGCTTAAGCACTTTTGTGTTGTTTGCAAATAATCTAACAATTGCGTTCGATTATCATTGGCATATACATTATAAGTTCCAATTTTAACGATTCCTGTTCCATCAGGCAATTTACTATTTTCTATATAATCACTTGCCATTAGATATACATTTACTCCATCATTCAAAAACACTTTCCAATCATTTACACCATTCGCACTATAAGTCACATTATCACCATAATTAGATGATTTTATTACGTCTGTAGCAGTACCTGAAACATTTTCCCATATCGCATACAATGTCACATTATTGGCTGGCATTTCAAAATTCGTAATTGCGATTGTTGCGCTGTTGCTCAATGCCCAGCCTAAAAAGTTGTAGCCATGTTTCATTAAAACTGCCGTTATATCTACTTTAACATTCGCCTGTTGCAATGCTTTTTGGCTTGTTGGAACCTCTCCTGTTCCGCCGTTGGCATCATATGTTATCGTGAACTCCTGCCTTTTTGTCTCTCCACTAATATGGCTCACATTTCCTGCTTTATCTATCGCCCAAATATAATATGTTTTATAACTTTCTAACCCTACTTCCGTCAAATTCTCATAAACTTTTGCACCATCTAATGATTCCCAATCTGATGGCTCTATTTCTGATGCAGTTACTTTGTAACCTGCCACACCACCTTTGTCCGTGATTTTGAATGTCAAAGATGTCGTTGTAGATAGCGTCACTTGAATCACTGGAAGTTTGGTATCTGGCTTTGCTTCTCCATTGCTTGCTTCAACCGTGATTTCGTTTGTCACCAAATCAAATAAGAATTCCATGTCTGGCGTGTCATTGTCAGATTTGCTGTAATACTCGATATTTACTGTATTGTCGTCATTTACCTCAAAGCTAAACATCTCGCCTGATGCCAAATTATAGACATCGTGCGCCTTCAAATAATTGTCAAAAGAGCCTTCTTCCATACCATTTGCATAATAATCCATTTGTAATTCCGTCATCGTTAATTGCAATTTTTCTTCGATTGCTTTCTCGTTCGTAATTTTCACAGCTGTTGTGGCTCTTCGCAAAATTCCATTGCTTCCTGCCACTAAATTCAAACTTACACCTGTTAAAATTAATAGGACAATAATTGTTACGACTAGGGCTAGCAATGTGATTCCGTTCTTGTAGGGGTGGATTCCCATATCCGTCCCATTGCAATGATTTTTCACAAAATTTGTTTTTTAAATTTTCCATTTTTTCTTTCCTTCATTATTGTTAACTATGATATATAATTATTTTAACATTGGAGGTTTTCTTTTGTCAATACAATTTTTGAATGTTACCAAATTGTAATATTTTACAAAATTATCGGCAATATTAATCATCCGCCTACAGATTATGGCAAAAAAAGAACATCTTCAATAGATGCTCTTTTTTCATAAATTTCTCTTTTTATTCATTTTCTCGTGCTTTATTTTCTAATTCCCCTTCGCCTAAAAATACACGATAAGATACGTATGCAGCAGCAATCAAAATGAGAACACTAATCAACAATTCATTTACTGGAATTCTTGTAATGGCAATAATGCTTACCAAAATCGCCTCTAACAAAGCACTTTTCCATACTGCAGAAACGACTTGCTCAACTGCATTGACTTTTCTAAATCGAATGAGCATATACAAAAACACAATCACATACGAAATCCCCATTGGCACCATATATGGCTTCACAACATCTCGGATTCTTTTATTGGAAACCGAAACAACATTCAAATCTTCTACCGTTTTTTGGGTTCCAAATTTTTCGTTTAATTTTTCAATTAATGTTGTTTTTTCCTCTTCTGTGATGGATTCAACATTAATTTGGGCAGAATCGCCAAAAACTTCTAAGCCTTTTACCACAAATTCCTTTTTGCCAAATGTTTCGTTGCATGCTTCTTCAACTTGCTTCAAATCCACATCAACACCCAATTTAATCCCAATGGTTTCATGCTTTCCAAACAACAAGGAAACACGAAAACCTTTTAAGGCTACTACAATGATTCCTGCTAACACCAAAAGTATCATTCCCAAAATTACGATTTTTTTTGCATTTTTACTGACTTCCATTTCACCAAATCCTCTCTACTTTTCAAAAACTGTTTTTGTTATTACAAAGTTATATACAATATTTAACATCAATCCCCAGAATAGTGCCATTCCAACACTACTTACGATGAAATAATTGCTTAAGGTAAACACAATCGCTACCACTGCCAATGGAATTACGCTCAAATAAAATTTTCTCGCCGTTTCCTCATAGCACTTTTCTGGATTACTTGCTTTTAACATATTTTTCAGGAATGCATAATTTAGCAAAATCACAACATAGTAAGCCACCAACGAACTTTGCGTAATCACAGCATTTGTATAACGAATGACTAAGGAAAGCAAAGCAATATAACCAATTGCTACGATGCTAGCTAACAATCCTTTGCCCCTAAACTTGATTATGAATATAATCGATGCAATCACAACAAGGACAATGGCAACCATTTTAAACATTTCTGCCCATTCCCAAACCTCTGCTTGTACAAAATTATCGGATTCTAAGGCATAACGAATTGGCATGATGCCACAATTCAAAACATCTGCAATTACTTTTGCAGCAGCATATTCCTTTTGGTGCTCTTCATAATCAGTTTGTGTTTGTCCTAGTGGGATTTGTAACATGCCGGATGCCATTTCTTCGCCAAAATATGTTGTCATCATGGTCGTGTCATCAAAAACAATGGAAACATATTTCTTTTCCGTTTCTGTTTCTTCCTCGGTATCTTCTGTTTCTTCTGTTTGCGTTTCAGTTTCTTCCTTTGGTGTTTCCACATATTTATTGCTGATGTCTTTTAATTTTTGTGTGCCCTCTTTATTAAATTCAATTTGCAAATAGGTGTTATAACCAGAATCACTTGAAGTGACAACTGATGCTTTTTTTATATCAGAGTTGTCCATCAAAACAAGTCCATTTTGATAATCCACCATTTGGAACTTTCCTGTATTGGAAATCAATTCCTGTACATTTTGAACTTCTCCATTCTCATCTTTGGCTTCCACCACTAATTTTCCAGTTACATCATCAATTCTGATATGATATTCAGAAATTCCTTGTTTTTTCAATCGATTTTGAATTATTTTTTTTGTTTGCTCAAAGTTTTCTTTCGTCAACTTATCATCACTATTTGCTTTAATTGTTTGTGTTTCTTTGGTATATGGCAAATCCTCTTCTACTTCATGCTCGTCCTCTGCCGTGCCTGCTTCATGCTCCGCCTCGTGCTCAGCCGTTGTGGGACTTCCTGCTTCCCAAACTTCTCCTTTTACATTACCATTTTCATCCACATAAACGTATTTTTCTTCTTCTTGCTCATCGACCGTATATCTTAATTCTCTCGCACCTTTTACATCCATCCCTAACGCATAATCTGGAATGAAATTATTCCAAACACCATTTTGTCTTTGAAACACACCCCAAAATGCAATCAATGACAATAATACCACAAGTAATATGACAATCCCTACTTTCATTTTTTTCAACATCTTTTCCAAAACCATTCCTCCTATTATAATAAGTTTGTGTTATTGATGATTAGTTCAAACCATAGTCCCAAATACTTAGCCGCTCTTTTGCTCATTTGCGTACGATCCATAAAGATTTCAAAATAATCGATGACTGGACAAATTTTTGTATCAATTTTTAAATCCAAAATTGCTTTCTTATTTTCTGTATCAATTCTCAATTCTGAATGCGTTACCGCAGAATTGACTTCGTCATGTTTGTCGAATATGCTTTTATCTTTCTTCGAAACTCTACTCTTGTGTACATCGGATTTATCCGCCAAAATCAGAGCAGCCGAAATATCGCTCACCGCCGTTCCTGTATTTTCATCATGATTTCCAATCGCCATCATAATTTCGGTTCGGTCGGAAACGTCCATTCCCATGTCCTTCAAAATTTGATACGCTAGAATTGCACCAGAATGCGCATGATCCACGCGATTGACGGAATTTCCAATATCGTGAATATATCCCGCAATTTTCGCAAGTTCAATTCTGTGCGCCTCATACCCCAACGTTTCCAAAACATAGGCAGCCCTTTCAGCAACTAACATACAATGCCTTTTCGAATGCTCTGTGTAGCCCAAAACGTCCAATTGTTTTTGTGCATTTTTCATCAGTTCCTTCACTTCGACATTTTCGACAACATCATCAAAATTTATCATATGTCCTCCTAAAAATATCAATCTGTAGTATTTTACAACAAATTTTCAAAAATATCAACTACTTTTTGAAAATTTATTTCAAATTCACACCAAGAATTCCTCCAATCGCCCCTCCAAGAACGCCTAAAGCAATCATAATAATCGCATTAAAATTTAAGGAAAAATTAAAATTTAAAAAACTGGATGTCAAATACAAAATTAACATATATGCCAAGCCTACCACGCTTCCATAAACAATTCCCTTGCTATCCATTCTTTTTGCCACCAAAAAACCACCAATCAAAATGCTAAATGACGAAATAAAAATCACTGCTGGCATCATGACATTCTCGCTTATATTGGAAAAACTAAGAACGATTGATAATACCAAAATCATCATAAGCGTCAATCCCATCGCAACCGCAATTCCCTTTAACATCAACACAAAAACATTCACACTTGCATTTTCTCTCAAATCTTCCATACAAAAAATCCTCCTAGAAAAATTATATTTCTAAAAAGATTTTTTATGCGTCCTATTTTATTCTTCTACATCATTTTCTGGATTTTGCTCATTTGTCACATTCTCATTCAAAAATCCACTTTGCGTCAAATACATTTCCAAATCCATTTCTTGGTCATTGTATTCCAAATAATACGTTGTCACACCTGCTTTTGTCTTCGAATATATTTTCGTAAACGAGCATGGAATCAACTTTTTGCTACGTGCATCATAAATGCCATATAAATCATTGTAATTTTTCACCACAATGCCTCGGATTCCCGTTGATTCTGGAATGGTCAAAACATTGTCATGTTCATCGACTTCCACTGTTTTATTCTGGACCGTATTGGTTGTATTGGTATTGGTTCTTTTTTCCTCTTCTGTTTCTGTAGAATTCACATTTTTTCCCGCCACATAACCTAACGTATACACTGGCTTAAAGATTTCGTTTCCAGCTTTATCAATCAAACCAGTTTTTCCATCCACATTCACAGGAATCAATTCATCAAACAACAAACTAAAATTACGAATTCCTTCTTTTTGGAAATCTTCTTTATTTTGAATGCCGATGGAATCATATTCGCTATAAACAACGATATCTCCATCCCCATTTAGCACACCAAATTTTCCGTCTTTTTCCACCAAATACAATTTGCCAACTTCGTCCAACACAGCAATATCATCATATTCTGTTGGCTTGATAATCGTCTGTCCTTCCTGAGAAACAATGCCAACTGAGCCTTCTGCTGTCACCAAAAATTCGCTTGTATTTTGCATATATTTGATTTTTTCATATTTCAAACTAATCAATTCTTGCCCCGTTTTGACATCTACCACACCAAAATTCCTGCCATCGCTTACCACAATCATGCCATCCACAATGGCTGTCAAATTCTCATACACATTGCTGATTTGTGAATAGCCAGCTTTTTGCGCATATTGATTGGCTAGCACGATTAAATTGGTCAAAGAACTAATGCGCACTCGATTTTGCTGGCTTACATCCAACTGAACATTAAACACTCTTTCCACTTCCTCAAAAGAAACGTATAACTCATTGTTAATCGAAACAATCGGCTCGGCAATTGCAAGCGTTTCAGCTGTTTCATTTTTGGAATCCACCAAAATATTCAAAGATTTGGCTCCTGTTTCATCTGTCACAATCAAATTGGAATCAACCGTTGTATTTTCGTTGCTTTGATTTCTCTCATTTTCCTTGGACTCTGTCGCTTCTCTTTCATTTAAAATATATTTGGTCAATGTATTTTCGTCAGCCACCATCGAAACAATTTCATAAGGCGTACGCAAATAGCAACTATTCGCGTCTTCTGTATACTTTTTATACTCGCCTTTTTGATACGAATAGCCCAACAATCCCGCTAATTCCTTAATATTGATATAATCTGTTTCACCCTGCTTTTCAAAAAAATGGTTCGAAAAAGAAACCGTTTTCCCATCCACAAACACCTTTAATTTTAGCGAATCCTGATATTTCATATAGCCAATGAGCGCAAGCAAAACCACAACCAAAACCGCACAAATAATAATGGTGGTTAAAACTGTTTTTTTATGTTTGTTATTCTTTTCCATTTGTTCTACAAAAGAATTACTTTCTTCTAAATTCATCGTTCCCTCCTATTCTAGCTTGTGTAACCATAATCTCGGTAAAATTCATCACGAAACGCTAACAAATGATCCTTCTCTATTTCTATTCTAACTCTTTCCATCAATTTAGTCAAGAACCTTAGGTTATGAATTGACAAAAGTTCCACTCCCAAAATTTCTTTGGCGTTAATCAAATGCCTCAAATACGCTCTGGTGAAGTTTTGGCAAGTGTAGCAATCGCATTCGCTATCCAGTGGCGAAAAATCTCTTTCATACGTTGCATTTCTCACCACAACTTTTCCATGCGACGTCATAGCCGTTCCATGTCTTGCAATTCTGGTTGGCAAAACGCAATCGCACATATCAATTCCAGAAAGCGCCGCTTCTATCAAATAATCCGGCGTTCCCACTCCCATCAAATAACGTGGTTTATTTTCTGGTAACAATGGCGTCGTAAAATTCAAAATATCTAAAAATTCCTCTTTCGGCTCCCCAACGCTAATTCCACCAATCGCATATCCTGGAAAATCGAAAGCAACCAAATCTTCTGCACTTTTAGTTCGCAAATCTTTAAAAAATCCGCCTTGTACAATGCCAAATAACCCTTGCTTATCCGTCGTCTGATGTGCTTCTTTGCAACGTTTCGCCCATCTTGTCGTTCGTTCCATTGACTTTTTCGTATACTCATACGTAGATGGATATGGACAACATTCATCAAAAGCCATCATAATATCTGACCCAAGCGCCTCTTGAATTTGCACCGAAATTTCTGGGCTAATAAACTTTTTGCTCCCATCCAAATGAGAACGAAAATCCACACCTTCTTCTTTTATTTTGCGCAAATCTCCCAAGCTAAACACCTGAAATCCGCCACTATCCGTCAAAATTGGTCTATCCCAATGCATAAATTCATGAAGTCCCCCAGCTTCTCTCACAAGCTCATGACCTGGACGCAAAAATAAATGATACGTATTGGACAAAATAATTTGCGCCTTGACTTCCTCTTTTAACACTTTTGGCGTCACTGATTTGACAGTCGCCTGCGTTCCAACTGGCATAAAAATTGGCGTCTGAATATCGCCATGTGGCGTGTGAATTACGCCACGCCTTGCTCCTGAATTTTTATCGATATGTAATAATTCGTATGTAATTGCTTCCATTTTTTCCTCCTTTTTACTCTGCCATTACTGTGTCACTACTCTGCCACTTCTATCACTTCCTATTTTTTAACTCAATTTTCCTCCTCCATCAATGGCTGTAAATATTCTCTTTGCGGATTTGGTATTTTTCTTAATTCTTCTAAAACTGTTTCCTTTGGCAATAAATGAATTTTTCCAAATTCCACTTCCAAATTATTTTCCTTTAAATATTTCAAATATTGCTCATAATGTTCTTTCATTTGCTTTGCTTTCATCTTCAATTTTGTTTTTGCAACCACTCCATAGCCATTTCCTTTTCCCAATACATGCATCAAATATTTTAGATTGCTTTCTATCACTTGATTTTCATCTTGTATATCAACATTTAACTCTTCTAAAACCTCTCTTTGAATCGCATGTAAAATATCGATTTTTTCATCATTTATATCATTCAAATCAACATTGCCTCCTGGCAATTGCAAACAAAATGGATATGACATATTCTCTTCTAATTCGCCAATCACATAATATCCATCTTGTGTTTCAAGCAAAGAATCAGCGAATAAATTATAACATTTATATTTATCTGGAAGCCCTATTCTTTCGTCATACAAATAATGTGCATAATCTGACTTTTGACAAACCATTGTTAATTCCGTTTCTGCCTCAATATAATCTGTCACACACACAATTTCTCCATTCCACAAATTTGAATTTTCCCCTATTACTTTTTTCCAATGCTCCTCAATTTTTTGTCTAATTTCTACTGGAAATTCAATTTTTCCTGGCTGTAAAATCATTTTTAACTTTTTTCTTCCAATATTTTTAATCATTTTTCCTCCTACAAAATCATCATCGCGTCCCCAAAACTGAAAAATTGATATCTTTCTTTGACCGCTTCCTCATATGCTTTCATCACGAAATCTTTTCCTGCTAAACTGGAAACCAGCATAATTAGCGTAGATTCTGGCAAATGAAAATTGGTAATCAAACGGTCAATGCATTTAAAATGATAACCTGGATAAATGAAAATACTGGTATCGCCCTCTGTTTCTTTGACAAACCCGTTTTCATCTGCCACCGATTCCAAAACGCGACACGAGGTTGTCCCAACGCTAACCACTTTGTGCCCACTTTTCTTGGCTTGATTGATTTTATCTGCGTCCTCCTGCTTGATGTAATAATGCTCAGAATGCATGTGATGTTCTTCAATATTTTCCACTTTCACCGGACGAAACGTGCCAATTCCCACATGCAATGTCACATTAGCAATTTCGACACCTTTTTGCTTGATTTGTTCCAGCAATTCTTCCGTAAAATGCAAACCTGCCGTTGGAGCTGCGCTCGATCCATTGTATTTGGCATAAACGGTTTGGTATTTATCGTTTTCTTTCAACTTTTCTTTGATGTATGGTGGCAAAGGCATCAAGCCGATTTGGTCCAAAATCTCGTTAAAAATTCCTTCATATTCAAATTTTACTTTTCGATTTCCGCCATCTAGCACTTCCAAAACTTCAGCTTGCAAAATGCCATCTCCAAACGTCACTTTGGTGCCTGGTCTTAATTTATTTCCGGGACGAACCATCGCTTCCCAACAGTCCCCTTCGATTCTTTTCAACAACAAAAATTCCACATTCGCGCCCGTTTCCTTTTTGCCATATAAACGCGCCGGCAAAACCTTCGTATTATTGATAACTAGGCAATCTCCCGGTTGCAAATAGTCGATGACATCTGCAAAAATTTTATGCTCAATTTTTTGCAACGTTTTGTCAATTACCATCAAACGTGCGCTATCGCGCTTGTCATATGGATGCTGCGCAATCAATTCTTCTGGCAAATCATACTTAAATTCGGATACTTTCATTTTGTTCCCTCTCCCATCATTTTCTTGATTATATCAAATAAAATAAAAAATAGCAAGTTTTTTGGTCACTTACTATTTTTCATTAAATCATTTAAAATCAAACTTCTTACAACAAATCCAAAACTGAATAAAATAAATAAATATTTTAATGCATCATACCAATCATACGCAACCAGCAATACTAACGCATAACCCACAATTCTGCCTAAATCAAAAGACAATTGAATATTCCATAAATAGTCATTTTGATATTTCTCTTCCGTTATCTCAGGTAACAATTCATAGGTCAACGAATTTCCATTAATGTCTGTTATAACCATACCAATTTGATTTAAAATCATGTATACGCAGACTAAAACAAGGCTAAATTGAATACTAATAGGAATCGTTAATACAAAAATAATGATAGTAGTTGGTATAATCAACTTTCCAAAATTTCTTTGATTAATCAATTTAATGCATAACACAGAAAATAGCACACCAATCACATTGGTGATACTATTCATGCCTCCAACAATTGCTTCATTCGATATTTGGGAATACAAAATAACCGTAGTCAGTACACCAACTGGTCCCCATGTATTAAATCCGTCAAAGAAATTTTGGATTAATGTTTTACGAAATATTTTCTTATTTTTGATTGATTTTAAATACTCAAAAATCTCCAGTTTTTTACATTCGATTGTTTCTTGATTCAAAAACATAGATAGCACAAAACAGCCTATTGTGATGAACAACAACACAACAAATGCTACAGCATACGAAAATTTCTCAATTAACACACCAAGGCATAATGGCGCAATAATGGACATAGCATTTGATAGTAAACTGTCTATCGAAAAATATTTTTTGAAACTATTGTTTTTGTTAATGTGGCAAGTTATATTTTCATAAGTTGCATAGTACAGGCTAATCGCAAACGATTGCAACAAGGCAAAAAGATAAATATAGTCGATAATCTTCTCCCTTAAAATAAGCAAAATGCTGACTGTTATCAAATTAGCAAAGAGCGAAAAGCGATACCATTTTAAGATATTATTTGTCGATATCCATTTGCAAATAACATATCGATAAATCAGATTGCTGGCTGAATAAATCAGCCAATATTTTAATACTTGTATTAAATTTCCATCCGTAATATTGAAAAAATAAATACTTAAAAATAAATTACCAAATATTCTAACAATATCTTTCAAATTGTTTAGTATCACTAATTTAACCCAATTGTGGTTCATAACTTTCTCCTTTGATATTTCCCCTAAATTCACGTCCATTTCTAATAATTCTACAATGTGGATTTTCTTTGTAATATTCTATCATAGCCTCTTGATTTTCTAGAAACTTACGACAATCTTCATCCAATACATTTCTCGGTTGATTATATTTCAAATATGCTAATCTATTTTTTGGTTCATGTATCGTTCTTTTTGGTTCAACTGGCTTCGCTTTTTGTGGAACCGGTTGTGGCTTAAACATGTCGAATAAGCGCCTAAAAAATCCTTTTTTTGGTGCTTTTTGCGTTTGATGATTTGTCACATTTTTCGGTGCCGGTTTGGCAATCGGCGCTGGCTTAGCCATTTGAGGTACCGGTTTAACCGCTGGCGTTGGTTTCGTAGCTGGTTTTGATAGTGTTTTAAAATTATTATGGCTTTTACTATAATTGGTTTGCACTTGATATGCAGCAATTGCCTTTTGCATTTTGGGCGCTTGACGTATCGCCTTTTGTCTTTCATATTCCTCTATCAATGGTTTTAACCTTTGATATTTCTCTCTTTTCAAAGCTTCTGAATACGATTCATGCGTCAAATCATACAATTCTTTTTTCAAAATTTTTTCTAATCTCTCAAATTCTTCTTGGCTTCGATAAACTTTCTTCTGTGGCTTAATTCCATTTTTTCTACGATAGGCACGGTTTTGGTATTGATTTTGAGGATTCCAATAATACTCCATATTCATCTCCTTTTTTATGTCTTTTCTTAATTATATCATAAATTTCCAGATTTTGCAAGTCTATAATTATCCCCCAGTATAACTGGGGGATTTTCATAACGGCCTATAAGGCCTTC
>CANSTR010000009.1 GCA_947649935.1 uncultured Clostridia bacterium | reverse complement strand
GTTTATGAACAGAGTAAAATAGAAAAGTATATCGATTAGAAAGATAAATTACAATTTTGAGCTTAGAATGCATTTGCAAATATTGATTTTCAATTTTAAAGTATAACCTTTCATCATATCACATTTTTGTTAAAAAAGCAAGAGTGTGAAAGCGTTATTTTTAATGAGGTGAATATAGAAAAATTTGATAGCATTCGTTATGATTTAGATAGAACTTTGGCAAAGCCAAATGTGATGATTGGTTTTATGAATATATGTAATTTTTTTGATTTTATAGATGTTTGTTGAATATGTATAAAAAATGTGATAAATTATACGAGTAATTTGTAAGGAGAGCATAAATATGTTTAGTAAACCTGAGGTAGGATGGGTAGATATTAATATTGGAGGCTATACAATAAATGGTTCTTATTTAACAGATATTCCAATGGACTTTTTGGATTCTCTTATTCCTAGTCTAAAAAGTAATTTACCTATTTCTATTTTTATTGATGAAGAAGGAATCGAAGATATCATATGTGCTTATTATAATGAGGTATATATTATTGTAAGAAATGGTGATGATGTTGAATATAAAAAAATAGATATGGATTTTAATTTATTGAGGAAAGAGATTATCAATGGTATAGAAACATACTTAAATGAGTGGATTAATTGGAATATGGATGATGATGTTAAAGTATTGAAGAATAGGGAAAATGAGTTGAGGACAAAACTATCTATTGCAAAAGAATTTTTTAAAAAATACATTTAAGTAATAAATTACAATTTTAAAGTATAACCTCTATTTATATCACATTTTTGCAAAAGTACGAAAAAATCAAAAATATGGAATCTATATATTGGTAGGAGTGTTTAGTGTCATCATCGTGATTTAAAGAAAATTGGCATGAAAAAAGAAGCTTATATTACCAGATATGTATAAAAAAATCAATTTTTTATACATGTTTGTTGAAAATGTATAAAAAATGTGATAATTTATATATATCGGATAAAAGGAGGTGACAAATTATGGAATTAGAAATGTTGCCATATAAAAATATTGAATTAAAAACAAAAAAAGTTTTAGAGCAACTAACTGTGTCTTCGAGAGTTTTGGCGGAATTGAAAGGATATTCTAATACAATACCGAATATGCATATTTTGATTAATGCTGTAACCATAAAAGAAGCAAAAGATAGTAGTGCAATTGAAAACATTGTTACTACTCATGATGATATTTACAAAGTGCTGACAGAAAGTGGATATAAAGAGGAAAATGCAAAAGAAGTTGTGGATTATAGAAATGCCATATGGACGGGATATGAACAAATCAAAAAAGAGGGCTATATCAATACGAATACAATTATTAAAATACAGAGAACGATTGAACATAATAATGCAGGAATTAGAAAATTACCAGGAACAGAATTAAAAAATTCGCTTACTGGAGAAACAATATATACGCCACCTCAAACTGAAGAAGAAATAAGAAAGTATTTGAAAAATTTAGAAGATTTTATCAATGACTCGGAAGATGCTATAGATCCTTTAATTAAGGTATGTTTAATCCATTATCAATTTGAAAGTATTCATCCTTTTTATGATGCAAATGGAAGAACAGGGAGAATCCTTAATATTCTTTATCTTGTATTAAATAAATTGATTGATAGTCCTATTTTGTATTTAAGCAAATATATCAATCAAACAAGACAAGAATATTATACATTATTTAATAAAGTTAGGAAGAATGATTGTTTTGAAGATTGGATTTTGTATATTCTGAAAGGAGTGGAGATTACTTCTAAAGAAACAATTGAGCTAATTGAGAGAATGCAAAATGAAATGAAGAAGTATAAAGATGAATTTAGACTTAAGTTGCCTAAAATATATTCAAAAGAATTGTTGGAAAGTTTGTTTTATGAGGTATATACTAAAATTTCTTATATTGAAAAAGCATGTAGTGTGACAAGAATTACAGCAACATCCTATTTAAACCAATTAGAAAAAATAGGACTTTTGGAATCAGAAAAAGTAGGTAGGGAAAAAATCTATAAAAATATGAGATTAATAAAGGTATTATCAGATGATTAGGAAGTTAAAGGGGAAATCCTTTATTATAACATATTTTTAATAAAAAGTGAGGTGAATATGAAAAAAATTGATAGCATCCTTTTTGATTTAGACGGAACACTGGCGAGTACAGTTGATTGTTGCGTACAAACTTTGGCGGAGCAAAAAAATAAATATCCTGATATTCAATATGACATCGCGCCAGAAACTGTACAAGGTGCCATGGGGCTACCTTTTGAAGAAATTGTAGAAAAGTATTATGGTTATTTGGAAAGAGAAAAAGCCGAAAAATATGCCAAAGAAGCATTTGAAAAAAATGTAGAGAATTTATTGAAAAATGGCGGAACCTTGTATCCAGGTGTGCAAAATACGATTCAGGAATTAGCCAAAAACTTTAAATTGTGCATTGTCAGTAATTGTATCGAAGGATATATTGAGGCATTTTTGCAGAATCATCAGTTGGAGAAATATTTTTGTGATTACGAAAATCACGGAAGAACTGGCTTAAGCAAAGGCGAAAATATCCAATTGGTCATGCAAAGAAATCAGTTAAAATCGCCAATTTATGTGGGAGATACGCAGAAAGATTTAGAGGCAGCAAACTTTGCCAAGATTCCTTTTGCATTTGCATCTTATGGATTTGGAGATGTTGTGGCATATGATTATCGAATCGATAAAATAGAAGATTTGTTAAAAATCGTAAATAAAGGAGGTGAGAGAAATGCCAGAGGATAAAAAAAAGCTGACAGCTTGGGACAGAGTAACCATGGCAAGAAATGCAAAACGTCCAACAGCGCTGGATTACATAAATGTTATTTTTGATGATTTCCTAGAACTTCATGGTGACAGATTATACAGTGACGATGGCGCAATGGTTTGTGGTTTGGCGAGCATTGGCAAGCAGAATTTTACAATTATTGCAGAACAGAAAGGTCGAAATACGAAGGAAAATATTAAGCGTAATTTTGGAATGCCAAATCCAGAAAGTTACAGAAAAGCGATTAGGCTCATGAAACAAGCAGAAAAATTTAACCGCCCGATTATTACTTTTATTGATACAAAAGGCGCGTATCCAGGAATTGAGGCGGAGCAAAGAGGGCAAGGTGAGGCGATTGCGAAAAGCATGATGGAAATGGCAAATTTGAAAACGCCGATTATTTGCATTGTCATAGGCGAAGGCTCAAGTGGTGGCGCACTCGCTATCGGTGTGGGCGACGAAATCATTATGCTGGAAAATGCTGTATATTCTGTGCTTTCGCCAGAAGGTTTTTCAAGTATTTTGTGGAAAGACAGCAAACGTGTCAAAGAAGCAGCCGAAAAAATGAAAATGACAGCACAGGATTTGAAAAAATTGAAAGTGATTGATAAAATCATTGATGAGCCAGAAGGCGGCGCACAAAAAGATTTGGAAAGCGTTGCAGAAAATCTAAAAAAAGTGATTTTATCAGCCACAAAAAAATTAGCAAAAAAATCCAAAGAAGAATTGGTACAGGAACGATATGACAAATTTCGCAATATGGGAGAATACGCCACATAAATCGTAGGGGCGACTATCAGTCGTCCGCCATATAAAAAATGCATTTTTTGCGGACGATTAATAATCGCCCCTACAAAACCACAGGCAATTAGAAATTGACCAAACAAAAATTTAAAATAAAAAATAGGAGGATAAAAAAATGATTTTAAAAGACAAAACAGTTTTAATTATGGGAATTCGAAACAAATGGAGTATTGCATATGGAGCAGCAAAGTCTGCTTATGACCAAGGTGCAAAAGTGATTTTTACATTTATGGGAGAGGAAAATCGAGATAAAATTGAAGAATTAATTTCAGAATTTGGCGATACAAAAGCCTACGCATGTGATGCATCAAGCGATGGCGAACTAGAAACATTATTTGAAACAGTGAAAAAGGATTTTGGAAAAATCGATGGCGTTGTGCATTGCATTGCGCATGCCTTTACAGAAGATTTGCACAATCCATTTGTAGAAACCAGCAAAGAAGGTTATTCACACGCTGTGGACGTAAGCGCTTATACATTTGTAGCAACGGCAAGAATTGCAAAAGAGAAAGATGTCTTGGCAGAAGATGCAAGTTTCGTAAGTCTAACGTATCATGGTTCAACAAAAGTGTTGCCAAATTACAATGTAATGGGGGTTGCAAAAGCAGCTTTGGAATGCAGTGTGCGTTATTTAGCAGATAATTTGGGACCAATGGGAATTCGCGTAAATGCTGTTTCTGCAGGACCAATTAAAACATTGTCAGCAAAAGGAATCAAAGATTTTGGCTCGATTTTGGACGTGGTTGAAGAAAAAGCGCCACTTAGAAGAAATGTAACAAAAGAGCAAGTCGGAGACAGTGTAGCATTCTTGCTAAGTCCAATGGCAAGCGCCATTACGGGGCAAATCATTTATGCTGACAGTGGTTACAATATTATGGGAATTTAAAAAGATAGAGGATAAAAATGGAAGAAAGCAAAATTTCTTCTATTTTTTTGCAAAAAAGCTTTCTAAAATAGTAACCTTTTGCTAAAAAATGGTAATATAGAATTGAAATGAAATAAGGAGTTTTAAAAAGTGGAACAAAATCATTTAATTAGCAGGTATATGATTGACAACAAACTCAATATCGAACAAGTAATGTTAGATTTTACGCCGTATTTATGTACCATTGTGAACCGCAAAAGAGGAACTTTTAGCGATGAAGATGTAGAAGAAATCATTTCAGATATTTTTTATGCGGTATGGAAAAATCAGCATAAGCTAGATTGGGAAAAGAGCATGAGCGCGTATTTAGCAGGAGTTGCGAAAAATATTATGTATAAAAAATGGAGAAATTTGAAGCCAAATACCAATCTGGTTGATTTTGAAGACGATTTTGCGGATGTGGAAAATGTTGAAATGGAAATTGAAAATAAAGAGCGTGAAACTGTGATTTTAACAGAATTGAAAAACATAAAAGAAGAGGATAGAGAAATATTTGTAGCGTATTATTATTATGCAAGAAGTATGAAGGAAATTGCAGTTGAATTAAATATAACCGAAAAAAAGGTGAAATCTAGATTATTTCGCATTAGGCGAAAGTTGAAAAAAGTTTTGAATAAAGGAGGATATCACTAAAATGGAAGATGGAAAAATGGCACAAATTATGGAAAAATCGCGCATGAAAATAGCTGTGTATAATTTTAAAGAGGAGGATAAAAAAATGCCAAGCAAAAATTTCTCGAAAATGGTTGCGACGTTTGTATTGACAATTGGTGTTGGTTCTGGATTGGTGTATGCTAGCAGCAAAGTTTATGATGTGGTGGTAGAACAAATTTGGAAGGAGCCACAAAGTTATACATTGACGCACGAACTTAGCGACGAGGAAAAGCAAAAATGTATTTCGGAAGAAAAAGCAGAAGAAATTGCAAATGCATACTTGAAAAAAATTGGATTGACGGATGAAAATGTCGAAGGTTTGGAGTTAATTAAAGAATTTTTTGAAGTTGAAAATGTGTGGGTCATGCATTCTGAAAAAGCGTCCATTCGACTGGATGCAGAAAATGGCAGGATAAAATCGGTGCAAATTCCAACTTGGAATTATAAGATTCCGTATGATTTTGGGATTACAAGGCAGGAGGCGCGCCAAACCGCGAAGGAATTGCTGGAAAAATATCGCCCAGAAGATGACACAGGCGAATACGAATTTGTGACTTTGAGGAGAAATATGGAAACAGATGAAGGTTCGTATATTTGGTATGCCGATTTTTGCAAAAAATATGGCGATTTATTAAATGAAGATGAATCCATTCATATTGGCTGGATTCCGACGATTAATGGGTTGTATAGTTTGGATTTGAAGCGACATGTTTATGAAAATAATGAGCAAAAGATTACGAAAGAAGAGGCAATTAAAATAGCTACTGAAAAGGATAATGAAATAGAAACGGCGAAAAATATTAAAAATGTAAAAGCAGAAATTCGAATTAAGAAGATGAACGAAAATGTCTATTTGAGAGAAAATTTCAAAGAGGAATACGAAAATGGAACATTAAATTGGGAAAAGACAGGTGAAAACACGGGTCGCCTAAAAGAGGATGCGGTTTTTTACAAAACAGAGGAAAGAGTCAGAAAAGTTTGGTGCACAGTAATCGAATATGATGTTCTAGATAGCAATACTTCAAATTCAGCCTATACTTATTATGTAGATGCCACAACAGGCGAAATCATTGGAGGACAAAGATGGGATGATTTCGCATCCGAAGAATTGATGAAGGAAGATGAATATAATTTGATTGAAAAATAAATTGAACCTAACAGGCTTTTGTCTGTTAGGTTTTACTAGAAAATACGTATTAAAATTAAATTTGAATCTTCTCAACTTCCTCTTTGGTAAGCCCAGTTGATTTTACAATAATCTCTATGGCAACATGATTTTTCAGTAATTCTTTTGCAATTTCTAGTTGAGCCTTTTTCTCTCCTTCCTTTCTACCTTCCTTTTTACCTTCTTTTTTTCCTATCTCTAAACCTTCTTTTCGCCCTTCCGCCAATCCATTTTCTTTCCAATAAGCCTGCGCACTAATTTCATCTCTTTCCCATCTTTCTCTTACTTCTGCTATTTTTCTTAACTTCTCGTCTTCGCTAATTTCTTCTAATTTCCACAATGCATCTGCTATATCCTGGTTCTTTTTCTTCATTTCCTTTACCCCCTCATTGTTTGGATTATCCAAAAATGCTAGCCATTGTAGTAGTTGATTACATTTATCGTTTTTCTTTCTTGCTTTTGGTAAGCTTATTATATGTATTTCTAGGTCTTCTGTCAAGACTTTTTCGAAATATTCCTCCTCTCGAATTTGCCATTTGGTATGTACTTTGTTAATTCCCTTTAACTCGCCAAAATCATAGTCTGCAATTAATATCATGATTGTTTTTTGTAGTTTATAATATTTTTGCCCGATTTTTAGTTGCGCACTGTACAAATTCGACCAGTAATCCAGCAACCTCTTTTCCGTGTAACCCTTGTCCGCCAGCTGAATTTCAATATTACAAATGACGCCATCATCTAATTTTGCTTTTAAATCCAAAATTCCCATTTTCTGGTCTGGGTATGTTTGCAGCAAATAGCGGTCATTGTCTAATTCAATTTCTTCAATATCTTCCTCAATAATTGACGATATCAATGCTTTCGTGATGCCTTCATTTCCTTTACGAAACAGGCAATGAAACACCACGTCATTTTTTGGTTTTAATAATTCCATTTCATCCTTCCTTTCAGTTTTATTTTTGTTTTGTGAAATTTTCGGCAGAAATTGCCTGCATTTTGAATCGTGAATCGATTCAAGATAATTTATTTATATCACAATTAATTACGTTTGTCAATAAAAAATAAATAATTTCTAAATTTGCTAAAATAGTTAAAATTTTGCAAAAATGCTTGACATTTTTTATACCTAGATATACAATGTATAAAAATACATAGAATATCTAGGTATGGAAAGGAGTAAAAATGAAAATTAACAAAGAATTATTAAAGGGGAGCACGAGTTTACTGGTTTTGAGGCTACTCGAAACGGAAAATATGTATGGCTATGAGATGATTAACACTTTGAAAGAAAGGTCAGAAAATGTATTTGAACTCAAAGAAGGAACGTTGTATCCAATTTTGCATTCCTTGGAGGAAAACGGCTGGATTGATTCCTATTGGGACGAATCAACTGCTAAAAAAAGGAAATATTACACCATTACCAAAGAGGGTAGAAAACATTTGAAAGCGAAAAAAGAAGAATGGAAGATTTTTAGCAATAGCGTAAATCAAGTGATTGGGGGTGTTTCATTTGCAAATTAAAGAATTTTTAGAACACATTTGTGAACAAATTAAGTACAAGCCAATTCGAGGTGAAATTGCGCAGGAAATGGAAAATCATTTGAAAGAAACGATGGAAAATTTCGTTTCAGAAGGTTTATCAGAAGAAGAGGCAGAGCAACAGGCAATCAAGCAAATGGGAAATGCGGAAGAAATTGGCAAAAAATTGAATCAAATTCATCGTCCGAAATTGGATTGGAAATTGTTGGCACTTACTGTGATTATGCTGATTTTTGGTGGGTTGGTAACATTTACAAGAGCCGTCAATTGCTGGAATTATATTGACCATACAGGAGCATTCCCGTATTATGCTTCTATGTCGCAATATCTATTTACGTTAGCAGTAGGGGCGGTTTTAAGCATAGCAATTTATTTTATCGATTATCGAAAATTGCTTAACATGCCTAAAATTTTGTATGTTATCGCAACATTTCTTTTGATTTATACCAAAATGTTTTGCTACCAAGTCAATGGATTAAAAGCATATATTTTTATTTTAGGGAGAGGTGGTTTTGCTCCAGCATTTGCTGTTCCATTGTATATACTAGCTTTTATTGGATTTTTGCAAAAAATCGATACCAATAAAAATCTAAAAATTGCATTTTTGGAAAAAGAAATTAACGTGAATTTAGATGTTTTGAAAATCATTGTTTTAAGTGCGATTTCGTTAATGGTGCTAGAATGTGTTCCTGCAACGGTTTTGATGTTTATTTTAGGTATGATTTATTTGGTGATTGCAACAGTAAAATTGTTAGAAAGCAAAAATAATAGAAAACTGTATCTTGCGATTTTGTGGGGAATCCCGGTTGTGCTTGGATTAGCATTTATCCTTTTTGCAATGCCTATGTTAGGCAATCGATTGATTGGTTCTTTTGCGCCAGAACAGGACCCAGCTGGAAGGGGATGGCTTGGCGTCAACCAAAAGATGATTTTGGAATCAGCCAATTTGTTTGGCGAGGCAGACAATATGAGTGGTGCAATCAGCTTATTTGATGAAGGAACGAATTTTGCATTTATTTCGATTTTGGCGCATTATGGCTGGATTGTGGCGATTAGTATGGTAATTGCGATTGTGTTTTTTAGTGTAAAATTGATGATGAGTGCTAGGAAAATCAAAGATGTGCCAGGTAAATTAATTGTGGTTGGAATTGCTGGATTATTTATTTTGCAAAGTGTTTTTAATTTGTTGATGAATTTGAATTTGGGCATCAAATCTAATGTGAATATTCCGTTTATTTCGTACGGCAAACAAGATTTGATTTTAAACATGATGTGTTTGGCGTTGGTTTTGGCGGTTTATCGCAGGAAAGATATTTTGACAAAACGGAGAGAGTAAGATGAAAAAGTACGTTTTGGGGATGTTAGATAGATTTGTTAAGAGGGAAATGGAGTCCTAGAAAAGAATAATTCTATTATAAAATTAATTTATGTTGATTATTGGAAAATTTATGTTATAATAAATAATATGAAAAAATTGGTGTATGAAATAAAAATTTTTTTCATAGCAACGGTCTTTTTGTGAAAAGGAGGAATTAATATGTGGAATGAAGAACAGTGGCTTAGGTGCCCCAGAGAAGCAGTTAAAATAGAAAAATTTGTTGCGAGTTATGAAGGTAAATCGCAAATGGATACCGATACGATTATCGGTATTAATCCTCCAGACCATATCTGCGATATTCTGGAAGATGTCTATAAAAATTTTACAAAAAAAGATTAAAAATATTTGAAAAGACCGTTTAAAAGAGAAGGAGAATTCTATTTAGAATGTAATTCCTTCTCTTGTTTATTTTTTAGATTATATATAATTTCTTACTGTTGTATGCAAATCAATGGCAAGTTTGATGGGAAATGATTTATAATAAAATGCTAGGATATCAGTATTTAATACCTGAGGAAGCAAGTTATATTGTGTATTAAAACATGACAAAGTAGAAAAAATAGGGTATACTAAAAGCACGTTATTAAAAAAATGCGTGCTTTTTGAAACTTTTTTGCAAAATTAGACGATTTTATAGTAGAGGAGGCAAAATAAGTACACAAATGGAAGAAAAAGATTTTGAAGAAATATACGAAGGAACCTATTTAAGCACATTGAAATTTATTACAATACATTGTTATCATGTATCGGATATCAATGATATTTTGCAAGATACGTATGTGGAACTTTATAAGATATTGTGCAAAAAGCGAAAATTAAAAGTAGAAAATAAACAAAGTTATATTTGTGGAATTGCAAGAAATGTTATCAAAAGATATGGGGCGAAAAAGAAAGATGTAATCAGTCTGGCAAATGACGAAAAGGAAGAGATTGAAGTGGCTGACACCTTTGACTTGGAGCAAAATTTTATGCACAAACAAGATGTGCAAAAAGTTTGGGAATTTATCCAAAAGAAAGATTTAGTAACCAGCAAAATATTTTATTTATATTTTGTTTTGGGACTAAAAATCATGGAAATTGCCCAAGAATTGACGCTTAATGAATCCACTGTCAAAAACAAAATTTATCGTACGCAAAAAGAAATTCAAAAACAGTTAGGAAAGGATGTGATTGGAAATGACGAATAAAATTTGGAAAGAATATATCGACGAAGTGCATAATAAAAAGGCGAATTTTGAAGCCATTTATTCGAAAACGAAAGGAGTTGGTAGTATGAAAAGGAAGCTATTCAATATAGCAGCAGTTTTTGTTGCAATTGTCGTAATTGGTGCGACTTCTAGCCAAATTTATGCCAAGATTCAGTGGAATGTTGAATTTAAGGAATACCAAAGAAGACCAGTTGGAGAGGCACAAGGCAACTTGGACGAAGTGCGAGAATCGGATTATGCAGAAGTTTTAAATATGGATTATGTCACACAAGATGGCGTTAGTGTAAAGGTGGATTCCATTTTGCTAACGGATGATTGTTTGGATGCCAATCTTAGTTTTCAATTTGCGCAAGATAAGCAAGTCAATGCGCAAACATTTCGCTATGGATTCGCGGTTTATGACGAAAATAAAAATATTTATGGTGTTTTTTCAGGGCTTAGAAATGTGAAAAAAGATTACACAGCGCAATTTTTGTATGAAGATTTGGGCATCCAATATGACAAAAAAGATTTGTATTCTGTGCAATTAAATGATGGTGCAAGTAGAGGTCCGATTGAGGTAAATGAAGCGGAAAAAATCATCAAATCTAATATAAATTTACGAGCCAAAGACGTTTTTCCAAGAAGTAAGAAGTTGTATATTCAAGTTTTTGATTTAGGCTACGATATGTATGATATGGATTCCATCAATTATAGGACACATACAATTGATAATGTTGAATCTTTCGAAATTACGGATGCAAAATGGTTTTTTGAAATTGATGTGCCAGATAAATTTTATGAAAGAAATACATTGGAATTGCAGTTGGCGCAGGAGATTCCTGGTTTTGAAATCGAAAGTGCAACACTAACAGAAACCAGTTTGGTGTTGAGATTTAAGTCGCAAGCCTATGTTGATTTTATGTTAGCAGGAAAGGATTTTGAAGGAAATTTTGGAGAAGCAGCAAAAGCGATGTTAAATATCACAGACGGCGAAGGAAATGTTTACCAAGATATGGCAGGTGGAACAAGAGGGGAAGACTGCTACAAAATGACGTTAGATGCAGGTAAAAAGGATTTGGATAAAAAATTATTTATCAATTTTACAGTAGATGGAAAAAAATATACGAGTGAATTGGTGAAAAAAGATTGACAAAAAGAAGCTGTAGTGAGAGTTCTACCTCACTACAGCTTTTTTTCAGCAAAAATTAAATATGACATTTTTATGTCATATTTAAAAAATATAAAAACGTTGGTAATTCTGAATGTATAGAATATAAAACTTAAATATGACATAAAAATGTCATATTTAGGTTTATTCATAACTTTCGATATAAAGTGCTTTTGCAATATAGGGTGTCACTTCATGGATGTCGTACCAGCCGGAACTTTTGCTGTCATTTTTTCCGCCATTTGGATTGGAGATATATACCTTTTTGTCACCGTCTGTGGCTAGTAGCACCATATAATGCGACTTTTCCGTCCAGCGATTTTCATGCGGTTGATTCCAAACACAAATCAAAATTGGACGATTTGTCTGCAAATGTTGCACCAAATTTTGCTTTGACAAATGCGTTTTATCATAGTAAAAATCAGAGTTTTTGATGCCAAAAGTTTTGGATAATTCCGTAGAAATTTCTTCAGCATTTAACACAGGATTATATTTTTTTCTTAAATCTTCAGGCGTAAAATTTTTTTGGTAACCACTTAGAATAACGGAAAGTGCTGTAATTCCGCAACCGTTTTCCTCCATGGTTCCGCCCCAATAAGAGTTGTCACGCCAAGAAGCAGTCCCGTTTTGTTTGTATTCTAGATAGGTTTTTTCGTGATTTTTTTCGGTTGTGAAAGTCGTAAAATAGCCATCTTGATTTTGGCATTCCTTTTGCCCAACGCCAGCGTAATCCGTATTTTGACTTAGTGTAATGGTTTTGTATGGCTCTCCAAAATTTGAAAAATACGTTGTAAAAATATAGTGATAATTTATATAAAACCAAAATAAAAATCCCAAAATACAAAGTAAAATAATTCTTCTTAATTTTAATTTTTTCTTTTTTCTTCTCATAAGCTTGCCTCCTAAGTTTGATTATACAGAAAGTTTGGCGAAAGTGTTTTAAGAAAAAGTGAATAAATTCTTAATTTTTTCTTACAATTTTAAGAAAGTGCAACAAAATGAATTAGCGTGTGTTATAATAAAAAAAGAGAGGGAAAAGATGAATATTTTAGTGGTTGATGATGAAAAAGAAATTGCAGATTTGGTGGAATTGTATTTGAAAAATGAAAACTATGAAGTCTACAAATTTTATGACTCGGCGAGCGCGCTAGAATGTATCAACACAACGCCACTAGATTTGGCGATTTTAGATGTGATGATTGCTGGCAAAAATGGATTTGAAATTTGTCAGTCAATTCGTGATAAAAATTTGCATTTTCCAGTCATTATGCTGACCGCCAAAATTGCGGATAAGGACAAAATCACAGGTTTGATGTTAGGCGCAGATGATTATATGACAAAGCCTTTTAATCCGTTGGAACTGGTCGCGCGCGTGAAATCACAACTGAGAAGATACACGAAATACAACGAAAAAAATCCGGAAAACGATATTGATATCGGTGGTTTGGAAATCAGCAAAGAAAAGCATCAATGCTTTTTGTATGGAGAGGAAATAGAGCTAACTCCGTTGGAATTTGATATTTTGTTGTATTTGGTGAATCATCGTGGAAATGTGGTGAGTTCAGAGGAACTTTTTGAAAAGGTGTGGAAAGAAAAATATTTGGAAAGTAACAACACAGTGATGGTGCATATTCGTAGAATTCGTGAGAAGTTGAAGGAAGATACGCGTCATCCGAAATTCATCAAAACGGTGTGGGGAGTGGGTTATAAAATTGAAGGATAACGAATTTATAAAATTAAAAAACAGTATTGCGCTTAAATCAGCTGGAAAAATTATCTTGTATAGTTTATGTGCGATGATAATATTGGCAGTTTTGGTAGATGGAATTTATAATGATACATTAGCAAATCGATTGTCTGGAATGAACCGTGAAACTTATTTGTGGTGTGTGCAAAATAAAACGCTATTAATCGGATTGGCTTTTTTAATCATTTTTGCAATTATTTCATTTTTGGTGATTCGAAATTCAAATCATAATCTTATCGAGATTATTACGGCGATGGACCAAATTTTGAAAGAGCCGGAGAAAGAAGTCAAACTTTCGAATGATTTGGTGATTTTAGAAAGCAGATTGAACAATATTCGCGTGGATTTGGTGGCAAATCAAAATCGAGCAAAAGAGGCGGAAAACAAGAAAAATGATTTGATTATGTATATGGCACATGACCTGAAAACGCCACTTACGTCTGTGATTGGCTATTTGACTTTGTTGACAGAAGAGCAAGAAATTCCCAAAAGTTTGCAAGTAAAATATACGAAAATTGCACTGGATAAATCGCTACGTTTGGAGGAATTGACCAACCAATTTTTCGAGATTACGCGTTATAATTTGCAACATGTGCCGATGAATAAAACCAAAATTGATTTGTCTTTTTTGTTGGACCAATTGGTGGATGAGTGTTATCCGATGATGCAACCTCGAGGGTTGGAATGCGTTGTCGAGAAGCCCGAACATGTTTATTTTGTGGGAGATGGAGACAAGTTGGCGCGTGCGTTTGGGAATTTGCTGAAAAATGCGATTTATTATAGTTATGAAAATACGCAGATTAAAATAGAAGTGCAGCAGACAGAGCAGAAAATTCAGTTGGCATTTAAGAATAAAGGCGATAAAATTCCAGAATATAAATTAGAGAAATTGTTTGAAAAATTTTATCGAGCAGACGAATCCAGAACCAGTTCCACCGGTGGAACCGGCTTGGGACTTGCCATTACCAAAGAAATGATTGAATTGCATGACGGAAAAATTTGTGCCAAAAATGAAGAGGAATGGATTGAATTTTTGGTTGAGTTAAATATGACATAAAAATGTCATATTTAAAAAATTGCTTATTTTCCGATACATTTTTTCTAAATTGTGTTATAATGTAAGAGATAAATAGGAATTTGAAAGTGAGTAAGATATGGAAAATATTAAATTTAATAATTATGGGTTATTGCTATTCATACTTATAATGATACCTAATTTTATATGGTTTGTGATAAAAGCACCCAACGATATTTTAAGAGAAGAATCTGTTACACCAACAATGGATTTAATTGCTAGTGTTTTTCAAGTTATAATGCTAATATGCTTATGTTTCTCTAATAATAAAAACAATAAAATTGGGATTTCTTCAGTAGTAAGTTTAATTTTATATTTTACATGTTGGATATTGTATTATTTGGGCATGACAAACAACATAATAATTATTGGTTTATGCCTGTTGCCTTGTTTATCATTTTTGGTTTATGAAATAAAGATTAAAAATTGGATAGCAATAATACCAACAATAGTATTTGCAATATTGCATTTACTATATGGAGTTATAAATTATGTATAACGATAAATTACAATTTGCAGAACTCAACGATTCGTTTGGTGCATTTTATATAAATTAGTGCTATAATTATTTACGAAGGGAGAAATTGTATTATGAATCAAGAAAAAATAGGGAAATTTATATTAGAACTTCGTAAAGAGAAAAATATGACTCAAATGGATTTAGCAGATAAAATAGGTGTTACTGACAGAGCTATTTCAAAATGGGAAAATGGGAAAGGAATGCCAGATTTATCGTTAATACAACCATTATGTAAAGAGTTAGGAATAACAATAAATGATTTATTAAGTGGAGAAAAAATAGATAAGAATGATTATCAAGAAAAATTTGAAGAAAATGTTTTAAATACAATAAAATATTCAAATGAAAAAATAATAAAATGTATTGTATTTTATATAGGAACGTTTTTTTTAGGAATTTTTATTGTACCAACATTAGGAATAATAGCACTTATATTTATACTTTGTGGAATAATAGCACCTTTAGGTGGATTGATAAAATTAATTGGTTATATTTTTAATTTTGGTGTTCCGTTTGTGGTTTTTCAAATAAGGAATTTTGAGTTAGATCCTATTATTAGTTTTATCTTATCAGTAACAATAGGATTGGTTTTATATTTAATTGGAAAAGGTGCGGGAAAATTGTTATTAAAGTGTATAAAATATGTTAAAAATAAACAAATTGAGTTATTGAGTTAGAAAGTTAAATTATAATTTAGGAGTGTGATAAAAAATGTTTGATTTAAGAAAAGAAACTATAAAAAAGAATATATTTTTAATATTGTCAATTATATCAGCATTTATATTTTTGGCAGGTTTAATGTGTACTATTTTGGGAGATGATAGTCCTGTTAAATTTATAGTAAATGGAAGTCCTGTAAAATTGATAGTACCACCGGTATTAGTATTTTTGGTTAGTTTTTCTATATATAGAAATAGTAAAAAAGCAATAAAAGAAAATACAAAGTAATTTTTAAATTACATGTTGCTTGCTTTAAATTTGTAAAAATACGGGAGTATTATGTGAAAATGAATTTATTTTGTTATATACCAGTTACTATTTTAAGTTTAGGTTTAAGTATAACATTTACGAGTAAGTTTGGAGATAAATTTATGTACCAGCATTCGATGAAACACCAGATGAAATGCGACAATTACACGAAAAGTTTTATAATTATATGGCTAATAAAATAGAAAATATATAAATGATGCAAAAGAAAAATAAAAGTGATAATATGCAACTACGAGTTGACAAATTGAAAGGTACAGTTGGTAGCAATGCAACTAAATGAATTGTTATAATAAAAATAGAAATAATTATAAGGAGGTTTTTGTTATGACAATAGCAGATAGAATTTTAGAATTAAGAAGAGCGAAAGGAATATCACAAGAAGAACTTGCAGATAAAATTGGAGTTTCAAGACAGGCAGTTTCAAAGTGGGAAAGTGAGCAAGCGGTTCCAGATTTAGATAGAATCATTATATTAAGTGAATTTTTTGAAGTTACGACGGATTTTTTACTAAAAGGAATAGAATCAGATAAAGTTACGAATAAAGAAAATGCAACTCCATACATTTTAAATGCAGTAGCAACAGCATCCAATTTTTTAGGTTTGATAATGTCCACTTTTATATGGAATTCAACTCAAGAAAATGGCGCAATTATAGCAGGTCTTGTATTTATCATATTAGGGAGTATGATTTTTGCAATAGGAATTCATCAAACTTCTAAAACAGAAAAAATTTTAATAAAGAGTAAATTTTGGAAAATAAACATTTGGATTGTTGTCTTTATTCCACTTTCTTTAATCTATAATCTACTATTTTCAGGAATGATAATAGCACCATATCCTTTGGTATATAGTAATACTTATTATCAGTTTATTCTATTTTGGATCGTATATATAGTTATATGTTCAATTATAATGTATCTACAAATAAAAAAAGAAAAAAGTAATTGATATTTATAACTGCATTGAAAGTTGGTTATGAAACAGAAAAATTGCACATTAAAGGGAGGGAAATTAGGGTACTACGGTACAAAAATATCCCTCCTTATAAATTTTAAGATGATATTAAATGAAAAATTTGATAAACATTAAAAAAATTTAAATATGACATAAAAATGTCATATTTAAAACCCTATTTTTTGCGGTTAAAAATCCAAATGTTAATTTCAGTTGACAAATTTCCAACTCAAATTGGTAGCGTGCAACTGAAAAAAATGGTATAATTTTTAGGAAAGGAGTTTTTGAAATGAACATTGGGGAAAAATTATTTGAATTAAGAAGGGAAAAAAATTTATCGCAAGAGGAAGTTGCTGACGAATTAAATGTAAGTAGGCAAACGGTCTCAAAATGGGAAACCAATCAAAGCGTGCCAGATTTCGATAAAATTGTGCCATTGTGCGAATTATATGGAGTTGGTGTAGAAGAATTATTAACAGGAAAAAAGCCAGAAGAAAAAGCTCAAATGGCACAGGAAGAAGACATTCCAACTAAAAATGAAGTGAGAAAAAAATCTGCTGAGGTCGTTAGTACATCCGTTTTTCTTTACATTTTTTCGATTGTGGTTGTAATTATTGGAATTCCTGTTTTGAATTGGGACCCAATTTTGGTGAGTTCTGTATTTTTGCTTATCATTGGATTTGCAACAGCCAGAATCATCAAACATTATATGTCAATTCCAAAGTTTGAAGAAACAAAAGAAGAGCACAAACAAAATCAAATCATGAAAGAAATCAATGGAGTCATTGGCGCGATTTGTACGGTACTTTATTTTGTCATTAGTTTTACGACAATGGCGTGGCATGTTACATGGGTTATTTTCATTATTGATGGCTTGCTTTGCCAAGTTGTGAAGTTATTTTTTATGTTGAAGGAGGAAAAAATAGATGAACAATAGAGGATTAATCATTACTCTAATCGTTTTGCTTATCATTGTAATTATTTTGTTGAGCGCTTTTTTGTGGTTGAGTTTAAATGGAAGATTTAGTTTTAAAAATTGGGGAACAAAGAAAAGTGACCAAGTGATTTTTGATAACAGTTATGAAGTCGCTGGAATAGAGAGTTTAGAGGTTTTATCAACAGCAGGCGATATTGATTTTGAGGAAAGCACAGACGGAAAAATCCGAGTTGTGGTTTATGGAGAAAAAGAAGAAGATTTAAATGTTGAATTAAGCGCCAATCAATTGAAAGTGGATTATTCCAAATATAAACATAAGAAATTTTCTTTTGGATTTAATTTCTACATAAATAATATCATTATTTATTTGCCAAAAGACTATGCAAATGAAATTTCTGTGAAAGCTAATTATGGCGATATTAACGCAATTGATTTAGAAAATGCAAGTATCAATATCGAAGAAGATTGCGGAGATGTGATGTTGGGAAAAGTGAAAAATGCTGTGATAAAAAATCATTATGGTGATATTAAAATACAGGCGATTCATCATAAAACGCAAATTGAATCAGATTGTGGTGATGTGAAAATTGCTTCTCTTCATATTGAAGAAGATTCTTCGATTGTGAACAATTTTGGTGATATCAAAATTGGGCAAACAAATGAAATTTTTATTGACGCCAAAACCGATTTAGGGAATGTAAAAGTAAATCAAAATAATCGCCATGCGGAAATAACGTTAAAAATTAAGAACGATTGTGGCGATATAAAAGTGGAAAATTAAAATATTTTTAAAAAATTAGCACTCTACAATTGACAGTGCTAAAATTTGTGGTATAATATTATTATAAACAGTAAAAGATATCTTTTAGAAATAAAGAAAGGAAGTTGATGAATATGATGATGATACCACGAAGAAGAAACGAGTTTGATTGGTTAGGAGATATGTTTAAAGACCCATTTTTTACGGGAGACGAAAGCAAAATTATGAAGACAGACATTCAAGAAAAAAAGGACAAATATTTGATTGATATTGATTTGCCTGGCTATGAAAAAGAAAATATTCAGCTAGAGATAGAAGATGGCTATTTGACGGTTCATGCCAACATTAATTCAAACAAAGAAGAAAAAGAAGAAGGAAAATTTGTGAGAAAAGAAAGATATGTTGGTTCGTCCTCAAGAAGTTTTTATGTCGGCGAGGAAATTGAAAGTCAAGACATCAAAGCATCTTTCAAAAATGGAACGTTGCAAATTGAAGTTCCAAAGAAAGAAGAGAAAAAGCAATTGCCAGAGAAAAAATATATTTCAATTGATGATTAGATAATTAGGAAAAGAGACTGTAAAAAGTCTCTTTTTAAATATGACATAAAAATGTCATATTTAAAAATAAAGTGAATAATTATAAAAAAGGACTTTTAAATTGACAAATAGACAACGGCATGGTAAAATAAGTGACATAGGAGGAAAAAGCATGGAAGAATTAGGAAAGAAAGTAGCAGTTGATTGGCGAGGAAATTTATATGGAATCAACAACAAACGGTTTGGGCACACAAACATCACAAGAAGAGGTTGCAAAAGATGAAAGTTATATGGCAAGAATGTATGAAAAAAAGGTTCGATTAGAAGCAGGAGAAAATTTTGTGAAACTGCTTTACAAGCCAGAGGATATGAAAAGCTTTGTGGATGAAAACAAAGAAGACAGTTATAAGTCTCGAGATTGTGCGAATTATTCGTGGGTAGAATTAATCATTCCATGCGAGCAATTACCTTATATTGATTTAAAAAGTGAAGACAGTTTGGTATGTGAAAATGGTGAAACATTGGTGCAAAATTTGAGCCGAGTTCCAAACGGAGCGACTAATTTGCCAAAAGTTTTACTCCAAACTTCAGAAAAGCCACAAGGAAATAAGCATGACCAATATTTTTTCAAATTGCTGATGGAATATGCAAAAGTGGCAGATTGGGAACCGTTTGATTGGGAAACAGGAAAGCCTAAATTCGAGAGTGCAAGCCAGGGTCATACATGGTTAAATTTCACAAATGGTGGTAAAACGCTACAAGATGTGTCAGATTATCTTTATATGGCGCAATTATTTCAGGGAGTCAAAAAAGAAAATGACCATTTGGAGATTTTGGGCTATCAAGATTATAGGGAAAGACCACAAAAGTTTGCCTATGCTTCTTATGAAACGGCCAATAAAGAACCTCTACATTGTTCTCAAAAAGACGGCGAAGAGTTCTTAAAAATCAATACATATAGTGAAGAAAATCAGGAGAGTTTATCGCAAAAATACGATTCTCAATTTCTAAATATTGACATGCAAAATCACCAATTAGCAAGTCAAGAAAATCTGGAAAGATTGTATGCATTTATCAAGCAGGATACGGCAGAAGAAGTCATAAAAAAAGCCGAAGGCAAACAAATTCCACAAAACGTGAAACAGTACATTGTCAAAGGGCGACAAGTCAGAGCAGCTGTTTTGCACAGTTTGAATAAATTGTCTAATAAATTGTATGGAAAAGAAATTCAAATTGTAAATCTTCCAGAAAATCCAAGTGAAGGCATTGAGCCAGGCGATTAATGAGCATTTTTATAATATGACAAAGCAATGTCATATTTAAAATCAATATTTTGCTTGACAAATTTTTAAAAATATGGTTAGATTAAATTGTGATAAATTAAATAGGAGGATTTAAGAATGGGATTAGTAATTATTGCGGTTATCGTTATTTTGCTTTTAATTGTGATTAGCATGTATAACGGATTGGTCAATGCAAGAAATAAAGTAGACAATGCGTGGAGCCAAATTGATGTTCAATTACAAAGAAGATTTGATTTAATTCCAAATCTTGTGGATTCGGTAAAAGGTTACATGAAACATGAAGAAGAGGTTTTAACGAAAGTAACAGAACTTAGAACATCTTGGGCAAATGCTTCAACCGTTGGCGAAAAGGCAGAATTGGATAATCAGTTGTCAGGAGCGTTAAAAACGATTATGGCAGTTTCAGAAAATTATCCAGATTTGAAAGCGAATCAGAATTTTAGTGAATTGCAAGAAGAATTGCGAAATACAGAAAATAAAATTTCGTATGCAAGACAATTTTATAATGACAGTGTTACGATGTATAACACAAAATTGCAAGTTGTTCCAACGAACATTATAGCAAATGCATTCAACTTTAGTGCAAGAGAAGTTTTTAAAGTTGATTCTGAAGAGGCTAGAAAAAATGTAAGAGTAGATTTTAATAATTAAAAACAAAGCAGGGGGTGCATTGATTGCGCCCTTATGTTTTAGAAAGGAAAAAGGATGTACGAAGATATTAAGAAAAATAAGAGAAAAACAGGCGTGATTGTTTTTGGCTTTTTGCTGATGATTACTTTAATTTTATACTATGTATGTTACATGTTTGATTTAAGCAGTTATGTGGCGATTACAATTGCTTTAACGTTTTCGATTATTTCGACCATAGCAACTTATTATAATTGCGATAAAATTGTGCTTGCAAGTGTTCGTGCGCGTGAGGCAACACATGAAGAGGATTTGCAGTTGACCAATATTTTGGAAGGGTTGATGGTGGCGTCTGGTCTGGAACATAAGCCGAGATTGTATGTGGTAGAGTCAGCGCAACCCAATGCGTTTGCGACTGGTAGAAATCCGGAGCACGCCATTATTTGCGTAACCACAGGGCTTTTGAAAAAGTTGGATTATTACGAATTAGAAGGCGTTGTGGCGCACGAGTTGTCACATATCAAAAATTATGATATTTTGCTTTCCGCTGTTATCAGTGTTATGGTGGGATTTATTGTGATGATATCCGATATTTTTACCAGAAGCATGTTTCGTTCCTCTAGCAAAGATAGAGATGATGACAGCAAAGGAAATGCGATTTTGTTGGTGATTGGCTTGATATTTTTGATTCTATCTCCGATTGTTTCGAATTTGATTCAGTTGGCAGTTTCGCGTAGAAGAGAATATTTAGCAGACGCCACAGCAGTGCAACTTACGCGTAATCCAGATGGATTGATTTCGGCATTAAAGAAAATCTCAAGCGATGATTCTAAATTGGATGTGGCAAGCAATAGCACCAGTTATATGTATATTGAAAATCCATTTCCGAAAAAAAGAGGACATCAAGTAAGCAATTTATTTTCGACGCATCCATCTGTGGAAGAAAGAGTGGAAGCGTTGGAGAATTTGAGGTAAAAAACAAAGCAGTGAAAAGGTCAAATTGCAACCTTTTCACTGCCGTTAATTAGTCAGTTAAAAATTCGATTTTTTTTATGTTAAAATTCTTATCGAGCTTATAGATAAGAACAAAATCAAAGTCTTTACTGACCAAATCGACCCAAATTTCTTTTAAAAGTCCATTATAGGTCATCCAGTCAATTTTATACTGGTTATGCCCTAAATTGGGAATTTTATATTTTAATTTTGCAACTTTTTGTGACTTCATTTTTTTACCAAATAAAAATTTGGTAAAAAAAGTAATGTCATTTTTACAAGCAAGGGTAAATTTGTTCTTTATTGGCACATCGATTGCTAGCCAATTAGTATAACATTGCCCCTTGTATTTGTGATTTGTAAACTCTCCAAATTCTTTTCTTTTAAATGTGATGTTTCCACCTGGAGAGATGTAAAAAAATGGTCCTTTTTGAGGTGACCGAGTTGCAGCTACTGTAGTTGATGATTCAAATGCTGCAGTAAGGGCTAAAAGCCCGATTAATAAAAAAATGTATGTTTTTTTTGTTTTCATAAGAAAACCTCCTTTAGGTGCATGGTCAACAGTTGCTTTACGGTCCTCCTTTCTATTTTTCTAAATAGGGAATATACCCTTTTATTATATTGTAGCATATATTATGTAAAATGTCAAGTACTTATTTAAAATAATATTGACATTTTTTGAAAAATAGCATACAATTAATATAACAATAAAGAGAGTTATTTGAGGTGGACAATTGTGCCATCCACGCACCTAAATTTATAGGTCAAAAGAGATGTAGGAAGTGGCACACCTACCAAATAACGAAGGCTAGGAGCTATGGAAACATAGCTCTTTTGTATGGAATAAATTTTCATGATTTTAGCATTGACTTTTTCCAAAAAAATGATATAATAATACAAACAGAAGTTTTATAAAAAATAAAGGAGCAAAAATGGGATTATTAGAAGAATTAAACGATAAACAATACGAGGCAGTAACTTGCACAGAAGGGCCAAGCTTGGTTATTGCTGGGGCAGGAAGTGGAAAAACGAAAGTTTTAACGCACAAAATTGCCTATTTAATCAGCGAAAAAAGCGTCAAACCATGGAACATTTTAGCCATCACGTTTACGAACAAAGCAGCTAATGAAATGAAGGAAAGAGTCAAAAACTTAGTTGGAACCAATGCAGACGATATTTGGATGGGAACGTTCCACTCGATTTGTGTTAGAATTTTGCGAAAAACGATTGACCGATTGGGATTTGAAAGTTCATTTGTCATTTTTGATACATCTGACCAAAAAACGATGATTAAAAAAATTCTAAAAGAACAAAATTTGGATGACAAAATTTTCACAGACAAGTCGGTTTTATACGAAATCAGCAATGCCAAAAACGAAATGTTAACACCTGAAAAGTACAAAGTTAAGGCAAATGGTGACTTCCGAAGAGAAAAAATTGCAGAAATTTACGCTATCTATCAAAAAAGATTGAAGGAAAATAACGCCGTTGACTTTGACGACATCATCAATTTAACCATTGAAATTATGCTGGATAATCCAGATATTTTGGAATATTATTCCGATAAATTCAAGTATGTTTTGGTGGACGAGTACCAAGATACAAACAAGGCGCAGTTTATGTTGGTTACTTTGTTGGCAAGCAAGTTCGGCAATATCACGGTTGTTGGTGATAACGACCAAGGAATTTATTCCTTCCGTGGAGCCGATATTTCCAATATTTTAAACTTTGAAAAAGATTTTCCAGGCACAAAAATTATCAAATTGGAACAAAATTATCGTTGTACACAAAGCGTGTTAAATGCGGCAAATGAAGTCATCAAAAATAATGAAACCAAATACGAGAAAAAATTGTGGACGAGCAATGAAGCTGGAAGTTTGCCAAAAGTTTACCGAGGCGATAATGAGTATGATGAAGCAAATTTTATTGTAGAAGAAATCAACCATTTGCGCAGAACCGAATATTACAAATATTCTGACTTTGCAGTTTTGTACCGCATGAACACACAATCGCGTAGCATCGAGGATATTTTGCGTAGGGAAAATATTCCGTACAAAATTATCGGTGGTTTGAAGTTTTATGAAAGAAAGGAAATCAAGGACATTGTTGCCTATTTGCGCTTGATTCACAATCCGGCTGATAATTTGAGTTTGGCGAGAATCATCAATGAGCCAAAACGTGGCGTCGGCAAAACGAGTTTGGATAATGTCGAGCAATTGGCGAACAGCAATGGAATTTCAATGTTTGAAGTCATCAAAAGAGCGGATGAATTTGGCTTGAACCGAGTTTATGGAAACACGCGAGAATTTGTTGCAACCATTGAAGAGTTGCGCAATGAAAAAGACACGAAATCGATTTCGGAATTGTTTAAAGATACGTTGCAAAAAACAGGTTACACCAAAGCTTTGGAAGATGAGAACACGACTGAGGCAGAAAACAGAATTGAAAACTTGAACGAATTTTTGACAGTTGCTATGGAGTTTGAAGAAGAATCGGCAGACAATTCATTGACCGAGTTTTTGGAAGGCATTACGCTAAGTTCGGATTTGGATAATATGGAAGAAACGCAAGATTCTGTCACATTGATGACATTACATAGCGCGAAAGGTTTGGAATTTCCGGCAGTCTTTTTGGTGGGGATGGAAGAAGGAATTTTCCCAGGTTACAAATCTATTAACGAGCCAAAGGATTTGGAGGAAGAGCGTAGATTATGCTACGTTGGAATTACGCGTGCGAAAGAAAAGTTGTTCATGACATGTGCCAAACAACGAACCATTTTTGGGTCTACCAGTTTCAATGGAATTTCAAGATTTATTAAGGAAATTCCAGCAACAATGTTAGATGGCTATGAAGAATTGCAGAAAAATGACAATCGCTATTTTGAGGATAGTGACCAAGAATGGACGTATGGAACTAGCAAAAGTAACAGTGTTTTCAGTCGTGTGGGGGCAGGAGAAACGCAAGATTACGTATACAAAGGAACGAGCATACCGAAAAAGGCGGCTGCTTCAAGTTTTGGTTTCAAGAGTGCCGAGAGTTTTTTGGCGAATTTGAATCAAGCCAAAAAAGATGTGGTGGATTTGAGCGCTTATCAATCTGGCGTAAAAGTTTATCATAAAAAATTCGGGGAAGGCATGATTAATTCAGTAGAAGCGGAAGGCGACGATTTGAAGGTAGACATCAATTTTGAAAAAGCAGGACACAAGAGATTAATGGCTAGATTTGCCGGTTTGGAAATTGTAAGCTAAACAATTGACAAAATGCAAAATTTGTGATACAATCAATCAAATCATAAAAACAAAGAAAAGGACACGATGCATAATACTAACTTTTAGAGAGCCAAAGGTTGGTGAAATTTTGGTAAGAAATAGGTTATGTGTTATCACCTTGGAGTTGATTATCTGAAATGGTAGGGATTGATGCCCACATCAATCCAATTCCTTATAGTAAGATAATTCGTAATTCTTGCGTTAAAAGAAAAGAGAGAGAAATTTTTTGCAAAATTTCTAATTTAGGTGGTACCGCGGAATAGCAGCATTTCGTCCTATTTTTTGGATGAAATGCTGTTTTGTTTGATAAAATTTTGAAGGAGGAATAAAAATGAGTGATGAGAAAACTGATTATGGCAAAACATTGAATTTGCCAAAAACCGATTTCCCAATGAGAGGAAATTTGCCAGAAAATGAGCCGAAAATTGCCGAGAAAATTTTTGAGAATGATTTGTATGAAAAAATGTTGGAAAAAAACAAAGGTAAAAAGCCATTTGTATTGCATGACGGGCCTCCTTATGCAAACGGCGAAATTCATCTTGGTCATGCACTAAACAAAATTTTAAAAGACACGATTGTACGTTACAAAAACTTGCAAGGCTACTATACGCCGTATGTACCAGGTTTTGACACGCACGGAATGCCAACTGAGAAAAAGGCGATTGAGAAATTAGGACTAAATCGTGACGAAATTCCAGTTTCTAAGTTTCGAGATACTTGCAAGCAATTTACTATGGAATACAAAGATAAGCAAATCGAAGGTTTCAAAAGATTGGGTGTTTTGGGCGATTGGAAAAATCCATATATTACGTATCAGCCTGAAATGGAAGCAAAGCAAATTGGCGTTTTTGGCGATATGTACAAAAAAGGCTATATTTACAAGGGCTTGAAGCCAGTGTATTGGTGCACAGATTGCGAAACAGCGCTAGCAGAAGCAGAAATCGAATACAAAGATGTAGATTCCATGACAGCGTACGTCAAATTCCCAGTCAAAGATGCGAAAGGTAAATTTGAGGAAAAAGACACCTATATTGTCATTTGGACAACAACGCCTTGGACGCTTCCAGGAAATATGGGAATTACAATTGGTGGAGATTTCAAATATAGCTTGGTGGATATTGGAAATGAAAGAATCATTGTGGCAACTGAGTTGGTCGAAAAAGTCATGACCATTGCTGGCATCGAAAATTATAAAACCGTACAAGAATTTGACGGAAAAGAGTTAGATGGTGTGATTTGCAAACATCCATTTTTCGACCGAGAATCTAGAGTTGTTTTGGGGTCAGATGACACGATTTTGGTGGAATTGGAAACTGGTACAGGCGCAGTTCATACGGCTCCTGGTTATGGTAAAGAAGACTATTTATGTGGTTTGAAAAATGGCTTGGAAATTGTGGTTTGCGTGGACGCCAAAGGTCACCAAACAGAGGAAGCTGGTCCATTTGCAGGGCAATATTACGCCAAATCTAACAAAACCATTATGGCTTGGCTAGAGGAAAATGACTTATTGTTAGCAGGCCAAAAGGTAAATCACTCGTATCCACATTGTTGGAGATGTAAAAAGCCAATTGTTTTCAGAGCAACAAAGCAATGGTTCGCGTCTGTGGATGGTTTTCGTAAAGAAACATTGGAAGCCATCAAAAGCGTAAAATGGTATCCAGCTTGGGGCGAAGAAAGAATCACCAAAATGGTGGAGGATCGAAACGATTGGTGCATTTCACGTCAACGTACATGGGGCGTTCCGATTCCCGTTTTTTATTGCAAGGATTGTGAAAAAGAATATGTGACACCAGAATCTTTGGAAAAAGTGCAAAAAATATTTGCGGAAAAAGGCTCCAACGCATGGTTTGATATGTCAGCAGAAGAACTATTGCCACAAGGTGCAAAATGTGAATGTGGTTGCACGCAATTCGTTAAAGAAACTGATATTATGGATGTGTGGTTTGATTCTGGCTCAACGCATGAATCGGTTTTGGCGCAAAGAGGTTTGCCAGAAGCAGATTTGTATTTGGAGGGAAGTGACCAATATCGTGGTTGGTTCCAATCGTCGATTTTGACTTCTGTTGCCACAAAAGGTAAGGCACCTTACAAAGAAGTTTTGACGCATGGCTACACAGTTGATGAAAAAGGTCGAAAAATGTCGAAATCCATCGGAAATGGAATTGACCCAAAAGATGTGATTAATACTTCAGGTGCGGATGTTTTGAGACTTTGGGTTTTGGCATCAGATTACAAATCTGACATCAGTGTGTCGAAAGACATCATCAAACAAGTGACAGAAGTATACCGTAAAATTAGAAATACGGCGAGATATATTTTAGGAAATATTTCTGATTTTGATGTGGAAAATCCAGTTCCATACGAAGATTTATTGGAGATAGACAAATGGACATTGACCAAATTAAATTGCTTAATAAGAGATTGTACAAAGGCGTATAATACGTATGATTTCCACATTGCGTATCGTGCTTTAAATCAATTTTGCGTGATCGACATGAGTTCATTCTACCTAGACATTATCAAAGACCGTTTATACACATGTCGTGCAGAATCTGTGGAAAGAAGAGCAGCACAAACGGCGATGTATGAAATCTTGTCCGCCTTGGTTCGAATTTTGGCGCCAATGACGTGCTTCACAGCAGAAGAAATTTGGCAATATATGCCACATAAAAGTGGAGAAAATGTGGAAAGTGTCATGTTAAATGATTATCCAAAGGTAAATGCTAAATTTGAAAATGAAGCATTGCAATTGAAATGGGAAAGATTAATCAAAATTAAGGAAATTGTTGCAAAAGCATTAGAAAAAGCAAGAGCAGAAAAAGTGATTGGATTATCTTTAGAGGCAAAAGCTATTTTGTATGCTGAGGCAGAAGAATATGATTTTATCAAAGATAAAGTGGAATTGCTAAAAGAAATCTGTATGGTTTCTGGGCTAGAAATCAGCGAAAATAGAAGAAATCAAGACGAAGAAGTGGCAATTGGTGTAGAAGTTCAAAAAGCAGATGGCGAAAAATGCGATAGATGTTGGAAATATTCAACAACCGTTGGAGAAGACAAAAACAATCCAACCTTGTGCCATGATTGCATAGAGGCATTAAAATAAAAAAATCAATAAAAGCGTAGGGGCGATTATTAATCGCCCGCTATTATTATATAAAAAATTACCCAAAATAAATAACCACAGGCGATTGATAATCGCCCTTACATTTTCAATTTAAAAACAGAATATTGCGAAAAAATAGCGGGCGGCTGATAGCCGCCCCTACATTTTTTTGTTTAATTAATCAATTGCAATTTCATTTTCGCCAAATCAGTAACCGTTACATCTCCATTGCAATTTACATCTGCTGCTTTTAATTCATTTCCGGTTAGCAATTTTTCCTCAATTAGATGCAATTTCAATTTTGCAAAATCAGTTACACTAAGATTTCCGTCACCATTAATGTCGCCTGCTACAATTAAGGTAAATTGTAGAGTAGAGCCAACTTTCAATGTCATACCAGTTGCTAAAATGCTGTCTTCTCCTAAGTTACTTCCATCTTTATTTAAGAACCACATTTCTTGCTCTGTGACCACATTTCCTTTAAACTGACTAACTGTTGTTTGTGGTGCAATTTTGGAAATAAATGCTGTTTCGATTTTGTAAATTTCAGAAGTAATTCCTTCCGGTACATCTGGTTTGTCAGGGTCAACTGGCACATCAGGTTCTTTTTCAATCCAAGTTACAGTTGCTGTAGAAGTTCCAGTATTTCCTGCTTTATCTACAAATTCAAAAGTAAAAGTTCCATTTTCTGTAAAAGTATAAGTGTTATTTCCACTATTGTTTGTGATGGTCACATTTGTTTTGTCAAAAGTGATGGTTGCTGTGACGTTTTCTGATGTTGTATCTTGTGTACTGTAGGTTATAGTTGCCACAGGAGCTTTCTTATCAATCCAAGTAACAGTTGCTGTTGCTGTTCCTTTATTTCCTGCTTTATCCGTAAATTCGAATGTGAAAGTTCCATTTTCCGTAAAAGTATAAGAAGTGCTTCCACCATTATTTGTTACCGTAATTTCTGTACTTGGATTCACAAGTGTTGCTGTTACGTTTTGATTAGTTGTTTCTGTAATATTATATTGTATATCAGCTGTTGGAATAACGGGTTCTTCTCTTTTTGTGATATCTTCAAATAGATTTATCATAGCAGCTGATGCAAAGATACCATAAGTTTCCATGTCAAATTTTACATATTGTGCCTGCACACTTTCGCTAAATTCAATACGCTTAAACTCTTCATTTTGCTCACAGTTTTCTTTTCTTCCTGCTTCAGTCCAATTTTCACCATCCATACTGACAAAAACAATTGCGTTTTTGATAGAATCTGGATCATTGGTTCTATATTTTTTCTGAACAAATTCCAAAGCAGAGATATATTTTGGTTCATCCAATTTTATCGTAATAAATGGATTTCCCTCTTGTTCTAAAACACTGTATCTAAAATCTGTATGCCAAAGAGTATTTCTGTTTCCGTCAATTGCATTTGGTGCATAAAATGGTCTGCCAGAATCGACGGATTGTGTTGAATAGCCATGTACTGACAAATGTTTGATTGGAATGTATTTTGCTGTATCTGGTTGATTATCTGCTGTAAATGCATATTCCAATGACGTACTTGGTGTGTAAACACCAGTTCCTTTGGTTCTAACCAAAAGTGTGTTATTTCCTGTTACAATAGGTTCTTGTTCTACATAAGATTTCCAATTGCTTTCACTTGCTAATTTCCATTCAAGAGTGGATACATTGTTCAATCCAATCAATCGGTTTTCTAGGTCATTTACATATGGTGTAATTTCAGGTGCTGTTCCTGTTTTAATATGAATAGTGTATTCTGTTACATCGCCTTCAAAACGAACTTTGATTTTATTGGTTTCATTAATTTGTTCGATTTCTGTGTTAGGCAATTGATAACTCTTGCCTCTTGCAGATTTCCAAGTAGTTCCACCATCAATACTATAACTCCAATTTGCATTTTCAAATTTATCTTCTAACATAATTTTTCCTGCATTTTCTCCATCAAATGAGAATTTTACAGATGTTTTTACCGTTTTGTCTTCATAAAAATTAAACATTCTAGCTGCAAACCAATTTCCATTTGTTCGATCAGCAACAATTTTCACATATTGTACTTTTGTTGGGTTATCCACTTCAAAAGCTTTTGTGTTGGCAATTGCATCTTCAACAGTATTTGCTTGATTGGTATAGCTTAAATTCGTTTGTCTTGATAAAATTTCCCAATTTTCGCCATCCATACTTCCATAAATTGTACCATCGTAAATTTTACCATTTCCACCGCCAGCAGGAATAAACTCAACTGCTGATAAATAAACTGGCTCATCTAATTTAATCGTCATATAACGTTCTGTATCACTGCCATTCCAAGCAGAATGATATCTTGTATTAGCATTTCCATCTATTGCAAATGTTGCAGCACCTTGTTGGTTTGTTGCTTCTGTAGAAACACCGTGAATTGACAAATGCGAAATGGGAACATATTGTCTGTTTTGTGGTAAATTATCTTGTGTAAATGTAAAGCTTGAACTTGTTGTGCTAGCTAAATATACGCCAGTTGCTCCCATTCTAACAATAACTGATTTATCACCTGTTAAATTTGGCTCTTCATCACGATAAAAAGTCCAGTTATCTTCCTCTCGGTATTTCCATTGCATAGCAGGAACTGCCGCCATTAATTTATTTTCTAAATCATTGGCATATAAAGTCGCTGGCAATCCGCTTGACTCTTGAATGTCAATTTTATATAAATTTTCTTCATCATAATTCACACCAACAATATGAACATAAATATCGTTTTCTGATGTGATACTTGCAATTTGCTGAGGTGTTAACTGTAATTTGTGTTCTTCTTCTGCTGTAAATGAAACTTCATTCCAAGTTTGTTTTCCATCTAAACTATAATCCCAACGAACTCCATTTCCATCAAAACGACTAGATAATACAATTTTATTTGCATCATCTCCATCAAATGAGAAAGTTGCAATGGTTTTATCTAATTTTCCTAATAAGTAATTTGCTTCTAATCTGGTAAGACTTGGTTGATAAACATAATAGTTATCTGCTGTATTATTAGGTGTCTGACTTCCTTCTGTTAAAATTCTAGTTTGTAAAAGTGTAAAACGATATTGATTTTCGATAGTTGTTAAATGAGGTTTTATTAAATTTGTTAACTGTTGCATTGGTAGTGGGAAATATTTTAAATTTTCTGCTAATTCCTTAGCTAAATCAAAATATTCATTTTCTGTTTTGCTTTCATTTGCATTATATACATTAATTAATCCAAGCCAAGCATCCAAATTAATTGGTTGTATTTTTAATGCTTTTCGATAAATTTCTTCTTGTTTTGCTAAATCGCCTTGATATGAATTGGCAAGCAAAACCATTTCTTCACACTTTTCAAAATTTGTATAATCATTTAAGGCTTCTTGGGCAAGTGCCATATACACCACTTGATAAGAACCTCTCGCATAATTAGTATTTGCATTTCCCCAGCCCATTAATAATCTTTCGCCTTTTTCGGATAAAGTCCAACCACTTACATCATTATCGATATTCCAATAACCTCTTCCTTGTGCATCTTTTGTGTAATATAACAGTGCTGCGTGTCCCGGTTGACCAATAACCGTTGCCGGAATACCATGCGTTGTACGAATATTAGAACCACTTTTTGAGATACCACCGCAAACTGCACCTGTTCCAAATTTGTTTCTAAAATTCATCCAGACTTTATATAGCTTGTAATCTGGAGTACCTCTTGTCACAGCTAAATTGTAAGTTGGAGTATTTTTACCACCTGGTATGGTATATTTTAAATCAAATAATCCGGTACCATTGACAGCAAATAATTCATTAAAATATTGTTTATTTTCTTCGGCATAGTAAACTGGATTTTGGTAATTTGGATATACATAAGCCATATATGGATGAGGTGTTAAATAATTTGTCGTTTTATATTGATCTAACTTTGTTTGTACGTACGCATTTAACCATAAAATTTCCTCATCATCTATTGCGTTGTTCATAACAAAACGCATTTCTTCCACCTGCAATGCTTCAAACCATGGAGTAATATCTAATGTGTCGGTTGCTCGAAGTTTTCCATTTTTGTGCATATATTTGAATATCGCATAACGGCTAAGTGCATCTGATTTGTTTTCGGCAGGTCCTGGTTGCATCCATAAACCAACGGTTTGTGAATGAGTTAAAGAAAGTGAGATAGCCATTTTTTTGTATAAATATCCATATGTCATATCTGGATACCATGTATTATTTAAAAGTTCATTGTTTGTAAAATCACTACTATATTCATCATAAAGTCTAGAAAGTTGTGTTAATGAATTATAATAACTTCCTCCTTCAGGGGTTCCACCAAGCATATAGAGTCTTAAGTTTTCCAAATTATTCATAAGCCATGAAAGAGTTTGTTTGTTGGCTTCACTTTCACTTGCGAAACGGTTTAAAGCATATTGACCAGCTTTGTTTACGAAGTTTCTTTGAAGAACCAATAATTCAAATTCAGGATTCGATAAATCTGGATTAGCATATGCTTTGATTTTTTTATCATATTCTTGAATGGATGTAACTACATTGCCATCATTATAAGTTGCTTTGGTTAATTTTGCATCTGCATAAACAGAATGGTCGCTTGCATTTGACGCTTTGTCATCTGCATATAATTTTAAAAATTTTACATTTCGGATATCTATTTTTACAAAAGTCGCATTTTGTCCTGGTTGTTTATCTATTGGTCCATCTTCTAGTTGAGATTCCCAATTGGTTCCATCAGATGATGTGAAAACATCAAAAGTAACACCATCTCCTCGGGTTGATGTTGTATTCAATCCAAGATAAGCTGTAAAATAGTCATATCCTGCATAATCTGTTAAGTCATAAACAACCGTAGAGGTGGCATGTGCAAAAATTCCTTTTTCGAAAGTATAGTTTGAGCCTTCTACTTTTACAGAAAGTGCAGTATTATCAGGTGTTTTATCTAAAGAAATTTCTCGCCAGCCTACTGATGATTGTTCAGTAACATAGGGAATGTCTGACAAATAACAAAATTCCGCTTCTTCTTTTGCAAAAGATATAGAAGAAGCATTGTTTAATAAAAATATAATGAACAACAAAGCAAGACAAATAACGATTTTTAGTAAGAATCTAACATCGTCTTTCTTATTTTTCATATTTTTTTTCATTATAAATCCTCCATTTCTATTATATCTTATTATATATTATAGCATAAAAAAGAAATTATGTAAATATATTCCATGAATTTTTTATTATTTTTTGTCATACTTTTTTTGAAATTATAATAAAAATGGTTCTAAGGAGTGTGAAAAATGGAAAGTATTGGGACAATTGCAATTTACGGATTAATTTTTGGTATGATGGGAACAACACTTGGCGGAATTATAGGAGCCTGTTTGCAGGTTCATTCTAACAAAATATTAAGTTTCGTATTGGAATTTGCAGCAGGGCTGATGACAGCCATTATTTGTTTTGATTTAATTCCAGAAGCACTGGAATTTTCAAATATGAGTGGTTGTATAATCGGAATCATGATTGGTGTGCTAGTTATGGTTTTGTGTGATGAAGTGATTAAACGTATGGATTTTGCTAAGAAAAATATACATAATAATACATTATTTAGAACAGGAATGATTATTTGTGTGGGGCTTGCGGTACATAATTTTCCAGAGGGGCTGGCGATTGGGTCTGGATTTGATGCATCGACTAGTTTGGGATTGTCGCTTGCGATTGCAATTGCAATTCATGATGTACCAGAAGGAATATCCATTGCACTTCCAATTAACAATAGTGGCTATGGAAAATTCAAAGCGATTGTGCTTACTGCATTATCTGGGGTAACAACTGGAATGGGAGCCTTTTGCGGAGCGATTATTGGCAATATTTCAAAAGAATTAATCGGTTTTTCATTGGCGTTTGCTGCAGGTGCAATGTTGTATATTGTTTCTTGTGAATTAATTCCAGAATCTAACCACATGTACAAAGGGAGATTTTCTTCATTTGGAAATATCTTAGGAATTACATTGGGAATTATTGCGAAAGTAATCGTGTAAAAAGGGGATGTAAAAAAACTCAATCTATTGCGTGAGAAATTTTGGACATTGCCTAAAATTTCTCACGATCTTTTTTGAAAATTAGAGTTTTTTACAGCTCCTTTTAATTATATTTTTTCAAAAGTTTTTCAGTATAAGGCATTAGTGAAAAGAAAGAAATTACCAATGAAATTTGAATAATAAAGGTGTTTAGCAATTTTGGCAAAAATGTTTTATTGTATGTATTTAAAATATTAATAGCAACTCGATTAGCAAAATCGGATGAAATGAAATCGTATTGCTCATAAGTATGGTCAATTGCTTTTATAAAGATATAGTTATCTAAAACCAAGGAACCAAGGCATACAATAATAGAAAAAACAGCACAGGCAATAAAAAATAAATTCATTTTTTGCAGAAACACTTTTGCATTTTTGATATCTAATTTATCCTTCTGGAAAGATTCTAGGATGCTACTTTTGCATATAAAATGCAATAAAATTCCAATCACGATGGCACAGATTAAAGAAAGCACAATAGACAAGGCAAGATTGGGCGTCTTAAATAACGTATTTTTTGCAAAAAATATGATTAGCAAAAAAATAAAACCAATTAATATGCCATAGCATAAAAATTTAATAATTGTGTTTTTTAGAAATGTTTTATAACTTATTTCATTTGTTTCCATAAAAATTCTCCTTTGTGTAAATATAACATGATACAAAATTAATATAAAGCCGAATTAAAAACTGAAATTCCGCTAGATATAACAATGATAGATAATAGAACAACGATAACAGCAATTAAAATATAAGACCTAGCAAAGTTTCGTAAGTTTACATTTTTGGTGCCTCCAAAAGAAAATACCAATAGCAAAATGAATCCTATTAATGGAATGGCAAATAAAATTTCATATCCTAAATATCCCCACATAGAAATTGGTTGATATTCATCAGAAATGTTCTCTTGATTATCCATTTCAATAATCTCCTTTCAAAATATATATTGTTATTTTACCTATAATTTAGAAAAATAGCAATAGTTATTTAAAAAAAATCTTTTTTGGAGATATAAATCATAATCCACATAATTTTTCTGAAAATACTTGACAAAAGTGATAGATTTGTCTATAATACAATTATATCATAGTTACCATAAGGAGTTTATAAAAATAAAAATGTTAGGAGAAGTAAATTATGGAAAATAATGAAAAAAACATTCAAGTCGAATTAAAAAAAGGTGAATACTTTAATTATGGACAACGTTATTTTACAACGTTTAAATATAATTCTGATGAGCAAAAAAGGAAAATTTATGATGTTTTTGAAAATGCATTAGTTCCAACATATGGCGCGAATTCACATAGAAGTCGAGAAGGAAAAGCATATATTATGCCATACTTTGCAGATGAAAAAGGAAATATGACAACAGAAAATACAGGAATTATTGGAGGAACAAGTATACCAGAAGATTTGTTGCCAGAGTTTATTAGAAGATTCGTTGAAGTAGATAAGATGACCGTAAAAATCGGTGATGAAAAAATAAGTGGAGAATTTGATTATGATAAATTTGAGAAGTATAAGGGAAAATTATTAGAGAATTTATCAATTGAAGAATTAGAAGCTTTATTGCAAAAGACGAATGACGATAATCAAACAAAAAGAGAAGAATTGAGAAAAAGAGAATTGATTGCCCAAATTAGAGCGGCGCAAGAGGAAGGTCAAAAGTTGGATGAGCAATTGAGTGCCGAAAATGCTAGAACAAATGATGAAAGGGAAGAATAGTATGAGTGAGAATTTTCCTCAGAAATATGAAGAAAATATTTTTCGAAGATTTTTTAATAAGATAAAAAACTTCTTTTTGGGATGCAAAGAAGAAGTACAAATGGATACGAATATGATTCATAAATTGGAAGAAAAAAATGTTTCGAAAAATAAGTTGGAAGATTTAAAGATAGATGTTAAAATTGATAATTCGGAATTTAAAAGAAAAGAATTTATGCAAAATTTGACAGAGCATCCGGAATTATTAGAGAGTTTTTCAACAGATAGGTTAGAAAAAATTTTGCAATATTATTTGAATGAAAATGAAAAGAAAAAGGAAATGTTAAAGAAAATAAGTACATAAAGTGAGTGTTTTTTATGAACGGTGACGAAGGAAGTAGTCATCGTTTATTTTTTAATATTACAAAACTGTTACAAAAATATTACAAAATTGTTAAAAATTGATTGACTTTTTGCTCAAAAAAAGATAAGATATAAAGAGTATAATTTAAGTAAGTGTTTTTATGATTTGAGGAGGAAAATGATGGGAGAAGTTATTGTTATAACATCAGGTAAAGGAGGCGTTGGTAAGACGACAACAACTGCTAATTTAGGGGCTGCGCTTGCCATGACTGGTAAAAAAGTAGCTTTGATTGATACCGATATTGGGCTTAGAAACTTAGATGTTGTCATGGGGCTAGAAAACAGAATTGTGTACGATTTAGTTGATGTTATTGAAGGAAAATGTAAATTAAGACAAGCTTTAATCAAGGACAAGCGATTTCAAGAGCTTTTCTTACTTCCAGCAGCACAAACGAAAGATAAAAATGCGATAAATGAAGAACAAATGAAAGATTTGATAAAAAATCTAAAACAAGATTTTGATTACATATTAATCGATTGTCCAGCAGGAATTGAACAAGGTTTTAAAAATGCGATTGCTGGTGCTAATCGAGCATTGGTTGTGACAACAGCAGAAATTTCAGCCATTCGAGATGCTGACCGCATTATTGGTTTATTGGAATCTTCTGACATCAAAAATCCAGAATTAATCGTCAACCGTTTGCGTACATCTATGGTCAGAAAAGGTGAAATGATGGACGTAGATGATATTGTCGATTTATTGTCCATTGATTTAGTCGGTGTTGTACCAGACGACGAAAATGTTATCACGCAAACCAATAAAGGAGAGCCAGTTGTATCAAACAAAAGAGCACCTTCCGGTAGAGCCTATATTGAAATATCAAGACGTTTATTAGGTGAAAACATTGAAGTAACAATTCCAGGAGAGGAAAAAGGCTTCTTTGCGAAAATTAAGCGTTTATTTGGGAAAGCATAAGAAATTTTGGGAGGAAGAAAATGTTTGAAAGTATCGGAAACTTTTTTAAGAAAGTAATAAAACCTGAAACAAAAGAACTTGGTTCGAAAGATGATGCAAAAGAAAGATTACATTTGGTGCTAATGCAAGATAGAGCCAATGTTTCGGCAGATTTTTTGGAACTGATGAAACAGGAAATTATAGATGTTATTAAAAAATATATTGTAGTAGATGAAGGAGCAATTGATGTAAGACTTACCAATAAACAAAACGACGATGGTACCAACGGAGCTCCTGCCTTATATGCCAATATACCAATTATGAATATCAAAAATGATATGAAAGCAGAAAAAATCAAAGAGTTTGAAGGCGTTAATTTTAATAAGAAATTAGAAGATATCAAAGAAGAGGAAGCGAAAAAAGAGAAGGTTGAAGAAACCATCAGCGAAATGATAGATAATGCTACAGAAAAAGAAAATAAGAAAGAAATAAAAGAAAAAGACAGTAAAAAGAAAACAACGAAGAAAAAGACAACGAGAAAGAAAAAAGAGGAGCCAGAAGAAGTTCCAGAAGTAACGAAAGAAGACATAGAAGAAGAGGAAGAGGCAGATGACGATGTTACTTTTGATGATTTGTTAAAAGCAGCTGAGGAAGAGGATATTAAGAAAGTAAGCAAGGGGAAATAATTTAAGTGAAGAAAAAATTATTGAAAAATACAGAATGGACTGTTTTAATCGTTAGTGTATTATTATTCGCCATTGGGGCAGTTGCCTTATTTTCTGCCACGCAAGGCACAGATTATGTTGAATTTAAAAAGCAAATTCAGTGGTTTTTCATTAGTATACCATTCCTATTTTTAGCCTATAGCATTGATTATAATTTAATTGCCAGATTTTCCACAGCAATTTATTTAGTGATGATTGGCTTACTGGTGGGAGTGCTATTTACAGAACCAATCAATGGAGCTAGTAGCTGGTACCAAATTGGAGGTGTGGGAATTCAACCTTCGGAATTAGCGAAAATTGTAGTGGTGTTATTTATCTCATTTTTGATTAACAAATTGCAAATCAGAGACAGAAAAGAAATTAATCGATTTTGGAAGTTAGCTGTCACGTTGATTCTGATGGCGATACCAATTTTCTTGATTATCAAGCAACCAGATTATGGAACAGCAATGGCGTATGTTTTCGCCATGGTGTTTATTTTGTTCATTTCTGGGATTGATAAAAAATATATTATTGTTACGTTTATCGCATTGGCAATTTTGGTACCAGTGGTTTATAACAAATTGCCAGCACATGCTTTGAAGAGAATCGAAGTATTTTTGCATCCAGAATCAGACCCAAGAGGCGATGGATACAATATTATGCAGTCAAAATTGGCAATTGGTGCGGGGCAATTGGTTGGAATGGGATTATTGCAAGGAAACCAAACACAACTTGGTTTCTTATATCCCAAGACAACAGACTTCATCTTTTCCGTGATTGGAGAAGAATTGGGATTTGTGGCAACTGCAAGCATTTTAGTATTGTATGTTGTATTAATTACCAAAATTGTGTACATTGCGAAAACAGCGAAAGATAACATTGGCTCGTATATTGCGATTGGAATTGGTGGAATATTCTTTTTCCATATGCTAGAAAATATCGGCATGACGATTGGATTGTTGCCAATCACTGGTGTGCCATTGCCGTTTGTCAGTTATGGAGGCAGTTCGTTGGTGACAAATTTTATTTGCATCGGATTATTATTGAACATCAGCGCAAGACGCCAAAAATCGTATCTATAAACCGTAGGGGTCGATGCCCACATCAACCTAGAAAATGAATGTAGGGGAGATTATCAATCGCCCGCAATATAAATTATCGCGGGCGGTTATTAACCCCTACAAGGAATGAAAGATAAGGAAACAAAAATGTATATCAAAAAATTAAAAATAGGAAATCTAGAATTAGAAAATAATTTAATATTAGCACCCATGGCAGGCGTAACCGACCTGCCATTTCGTATCATTTGCAAAAAATATGGAAATCCAGGATTAGTTTGCAACGAAATGGTAAGTAGTAAAGCAATTTCGTATCACGACGAAAAAACGTTTAAAATGCTGAATTGCCAAGGTGAAAAAAGGCCAATTTCCATGCAAATTTTTGGCAGTGAGCCAGAAATTATGGGCGAAGCTGCGAAAGTAATTTCTGAAATAGCAGACATTGTAGATATCAATATGGGATGTCCCGCGCCAAAAGTGGTCAAAAATGGAGATGGAAGCAAACTTTTGCTAGATTTGGACTTGGCAAGGAAAATAATTTGTCAGGTGACTGACAATTCGAAAAAGCCAGTTACCTTGAAAATCCGAAAAGGTTGGGATAACGAACACATTGTGGCAGTCGAACTAGCCAAAATTGCGGAGGAAAATGGCATTAAGGCCATTACCGTTCACGGAAGAACCAGAGATGAATTCTATTCTGGAATGGCAGATTGGGATATCATTAGGCAGGTCAAAGAAAATGTGAGTATTCCAGTGATTGGCAATGGAGATGTAAAATGCGTAGAAGATGCGAAAAAAATGTTTGAACAAACCGGCTGTGATGGCATCATGATTGGCAGAGCGGCGCTCGGAAATCCATGGATTTTCAGTGAAATTGCACTAAGTTTAGGTGAAACAGCGCAAAGCAACGAGATTTTACCAAATGAGAAAAAAAGGACGATTTTGGAGCATTTTGCCTTGTTAATGCAGGAAAAAAGCGAGTACACAGCGGTTCGTGAAATCAGAAAACATGTGGCATGGTATGTCAAAGGCTTGAAAGATGCAACGATTGTGCGCGAGAAAATCAATCAATGTGAAACGAAGGAGGAGTTTGAGAAGGTAATTTTTGAATATTTTGAAAGTTTAGAATTATCGAAATAAGCCGAGAAGTTATCTGTATAACAAAACTTCCCGACTTACCCTTTGTAGTGTTTAATCTAACCATTTATTTTCAAGATAATAGAATCCAATTACTAATCCAATAGTTAGTAAAATCCAAAAAATCCAAAATATTACAATTTCAATTCCTGTTTCTAGATTTTCTATTGTCTCTGCAATGGTTTGATTTTTGTAAAACTTTGTTTCATTAATAGTATTGTCTTTCAAGGAAGTAAAGATGGTTCCTTGAAAATCTGTACCTGTACCATAATAAACATTTCTTTTATGATAGCCTGTCTTGACAATGTTAATTTGATGACTTGATGGAAATGGAATCTTTTCATAAGCAAATTCAACATCAAGAAATGAAATTTTGGTTGCTGTTTTACTATCTGTTCTCATGGTATCCCAAGTCCAGTATTCTTCTTTCTCTTTTCGAGTATGTTTTTTTCCCTTAGAGTCTTTGTACTCTTTTTCCACATATCTATAATGCTTTTGATATTTTTGTTCTTCTTTTTTTATATAAGAATATTCTCCCGAAATTTCAGGATATGAAACTGGATCAAGGGTTTTTAATTCTCCATACACAAACGCATAACCAATGTTCGTTTCCATTCCATACTCGAACAATTCTTTATCATCATCAATTTGAGCTGATGTGTCATATACTTGATAATCTTCAAGCAAGCCTTGCCGTATCTTTTCGCTAATAGCAAATCCTATTATAAGCATCAAAGCGACAATTACGACACTAGCTATAACCTCCCTTTTTTTTATTTCCATATTTCTACCTCATAATCTCTCAATCAAAAAGATTGGTTGGTGCATCTTCTGAAACATCATAAGAGAGTTTCTCAAATTCCACTCTTTCATAACCAGTTAAGGAAAGGAAAAATTTACGAAGTGGATGCCGTGTATAAGTATTGTACCGACTTACTGTTTTGTTGTAAGCATCTCTCACATCACGAATATTATTCTCTGTAATGGAAGATTCTGTCATAAATTTTTCATAATTAGGTTGACTGCTAAGCTGTGGATAATTTTCCAACACAAGCTTAATCATGCCATTAATTTCATTTACATCATCATCAGTAATTACGCTACCTTGTTCTTTACGAGCATTAATTACATCCATAAGAGTGTTGTATTCGTGCTTATCATAAGACTTAATGGCATCTGCAAGGGTTGGCAATAAATCTGCTCTCCGTTTTTCTGCAACTTTAATATTTGACTTTGCTTCTGTTACTTTTTCCTCGTAAGCAATAGCATTTCCAGCTACAGAGTTAACTCCTACAATTACAGCAAGAATGGCTGCTACAACTGCTACAATAATAATTCCTACGGTTTTGTTAAGTTTCATAATGATTTCCTCCTATTAAATACAATGAATGCTTAATACATTAGTTACAACAATATTCAGTTTTCAAGTTACTATTAACAAAATTTTACTAAGTTTTCACCTCCTAAAATTATTTATCAATCAGTGGGATAAACACTACTTATGCAATAATACATAAATGTATCTTATAATAATTATAATACATTTTACATAAAATGTCAAGTTCTGTCTTAAGTATAAGAAGTTGTACAATAAGAATTTATAATAAATAATAAGAATAAGCATAAAATTTATTATAAAATTTGAAAATGATGGGAGGGAGAGTATGATAAAAGCAATCAAATTGAAAAAAATAGTATTTTTTGTAGTTTTATTTGGCACGATTTTTGGAATTTTATATTATAAATTTTTTTTATTTGGCAATAATATAAGTAAGAATAGAAGTGACAAGATAGAAGATATTTTAAGTAACATGGAAAATTATTGTGCAGATGTGGAAGTAAAAGTAACAAGCAATAAAACGGAGAATTCGTATCAAATGTACCAAGAAGTGAAAAATGATTGGAGTATGCAAGAAATCAAAGAAGGAGAAAATGTCGCAGGAGTAAAAATTGAGCTAAGTGGAGACAATCTAAAAGTGTGTAATACAAAACTCAATTTGGAAAAGGTGTATGAAAATTATAGCAATTTGTTGAATAATAGCTTGTTTTTAAATAGTTTCGGAAACGATTACAAAAATGAGCAAAATGAGGTGAGTTGCTATGAGGAAGATGGACAAAAAATTGTGGAAATCAAATTAAATAGTAATCAAAATACATATATTAAGTATAAAAAGTTATACGTGGACAGTAAAACAAAGTTGCCAACCAAATTAGAAATAAAAAGCCATCGCAAAAAAGAGACAATCTGCATAATATATAATAATATAGAGCTTAAATAGAAAAATAACTGAACTGATAAATTCTATTCTATACGTAAATTAATAGGAGTGAAGATTATGGTAGTAAAGAGAGGAGATATGTTTTATGCTGATTTAAGTCCAGTTGTGGGCTCAGAGCAAGGGGGAATCAGGCCAGTTTTAATCATCCAAAATGATACTGGAAATAAGTATAGTCCCACTGTAATTGCAGCTGCAATTACGTCGCAAACTGGAAAAACGAAGCTACCTACGCATATAAAAATCGCATCCGAGGATAATGGCTTGAAGGCGGATTCAGTAGTGTTAGCAGAGCAAATTCGTACGATTGATAAGAGTCGATTGAAGGAAAAAATCGGGCATATTAACGATAATAAGGTAATGAATAAAGTGAATAATGCAATAGGCATAAGTTTCGGGCTGGAAGAATAAGAGAAACCACAGTTATGAAAAAACTCATAGCTGTGGTTTTATTTGCTTGACATAATTTACCAAATGTGGTATAATTAAATTATAGAAAATTATAGAAACATAGCAAATAGTCACCTGATAGAAAGGAAGGTGATTCTATGGAAAAAACTGGTAAAGAGCTCGAGGAAGGAATGAATGATTTTGGTTTCTTGCTTGAGGGTGAAGAATTCGTCAGAAACAAAAGTATTGCTGGCGATTTCATCGAAAGTCCAATGGACTTCATGGCAAAGTTTTTACTTATGGAGTGTGTTGGACAGGATTATACAAAAGAGGAACTAATAGTAACCCACCAGAAGGTGTGGGAACTGTTAGAAAGGGAGTCCAGAATTGACTCAGAAGAGTTGCCGATTCTGGATTCGACAACACATTCTGCAAAAAAGTTGCAGAATGTAGAATATGTCCGGGTAGGCAATACTTGGACATACGAAGAAAAGGACTGCCGGTAACGGCAGTCTTTGTGTATATTTATCCAATTTCTCTATCATCATCAACACCAGTTTGAGGCATGTCTATCACAATTCCATTTCTATCCATAAAATCTTTTGATAAATCTTCAACGCTTCTGCCACTGTTTATCCATTTTTGAATAGAACCCTTAATAAATTTGTTTTTTTCTTCTATTTTATTGTATTGTTCATCAATAAGGCGTTTTTTCTCATCATCAGTCAATCGATCATCCATTATAATTTTATCTAAAACAGCTTTACTAACTTGTTCAGGTCTTATCTTGATTCTTTTATCAAAATCATTTTCATAAGGAATGCCTTCTATTTTTTCAAAAGCAACTAAACACTCTTCGGCTTCACCAGGACCAATTTCTAAGGCTCCCGCTGTAATATGAACAATATCAGGTGATTTTTCTTTCCTACATCGATCATATAATTCTCTTCTATGACTTTTTTCGTAATCTTCTATTTTTTTACAACTATTCTCAAATAAAGGAATCGATACACGCTTATTTTGTAAAACTTTTATAACTTCTGTTGGACTTTTGTTTTGAGCTTCATAAATAGCTTCGCATAAACCGTAATATTTAGCAATAGCAACACTATCCAAATCAGTTGATTTAAAATTATGATTAGGAGAAATATCAGAAATAATATCTCCAATCACTTTTCTTCCTTCTCGGCAAGAGAGGTCATTTAGATTTATTTCTGGGTTTTCTTCTAATAATTTATCTACTTTTTCACAAAATAAGGCATATTCTTGTCTCGTAAAATTATATTTCTTAGCTATATCAGCTGCATATTTAACAGGGTCTTTTAAATTTCTTGTTAATTTAATGCCATTTCCTTTTGAACGATTATATTGAAATAGCATAACTTCATATTTTTCGTAGTTTTCATAAGCATTTCGTCTTCTTGTATCATTTTTTAAATTTTCTTCTACTTTAATTTCTTCCATTGTAATCACTTCCTTATACTTTTGTATAACTATATTTTATCATATAGTTGACAAAAAGTAAAGACTTTTTCATAAAATCACTAGTTTAAGACATTTTGAAACAAAAAAGACTGCCAGTAACGACAGTCTTTGTGTATTTATCCAATTTCTCTATCATCATCAACACCAGTTTGAGGCATTTGAATAACAATTCCATGTCTTTGTAAAAAACTTTTTGGCAAATCTTCTATAGAGCGGCCTTTTTGTTCCCAGTCATGGATAGCAGCTTGAGTAAATTTATCTTTTTCTGCTGCTTTATTATAGACATCATCAATAAGGCGCTTTTTTTCCTCATCTGTCAATCGGTCATCCATTATAATTTTGTCTAAAACAGCTTTACTGACTTGTGTTGGCTGTATCCTGATTCTTTTATCAAAATCATTTGCATAAGCAACGCCTGGTATTTTTTGGAAAGCCAGTAAAGAATCTTCCGATTCGCCAGGACCAATTTCCAAGGCTGCAGCTGTAACATGAATAATATCTTGCGATTTTTCTTTTCTGCGTCTATCATACAATTCTCTTCTATGATTTTTTTCGTAAATTTCTAATTTTTTGCAACTGCTCTCAAATAAAGGAATTGGTATTTGTTTTTCTTGTAAAATTTTTGTAACTTCTGTCAGATTTTTACCTTGTGCGTTATAAATGGCATCGCATAAGCCATAATATTTGGCAATTGCAACACTTTCCAAATCCGCTATTTTAAAATCTTGCTCAGGCGAAACATCAGAAATAATATCTCCAATCACTTTTCTTCCTTTTTGGCAGGAAAGATCATTTAAGTTTATTTCTGGATTTTCTTCTAATAATTTATCTACTTTTTCGCAAAATAAGGCATATTCTTGTCTTGTGAAATTATATTTTTTGGCTATATTAGCTGCATATTTAACAGGGTCTTTTAAGTTTCTGGTTAATTTGATGCCATTTCCTTTTGAACGATTATATTGAAATAGCATAACTTCATATTTTTCGTACTTTTCATAAGCATTTCGTCTTCTTGTATCATTTTGTAATTTTTCTTTTACATTTTTAATTTCTTCCATTGTAATCACTTCCTTATACTTTTGTACAATTATATTATACCACATTTTTTACAAAAAGTCAAGTATTTCCAAAAAGTGATATTTTAGCCTATTCTGTGATGAGATTTTCAGTAAAATCGTATTTTCTAGAATAATCTTTTGTATCAAGATTTGACTTGAAAACTTCGGAACGATTTTGCTTTAAAAATTCAATAATTTCGTATACATTAATCCAGATTTCATTAGGGCTGTCGACTTGGGATTCGTCAAAAATGAGTTGCATGCCAAAATGAAGATGTGGAATATTGACGTTATTCACGTTTTCCTTTCGGCTATATCCCGTCATACCAAGATATCCAATAACATCGCCTGCTTTAACAGTGGTGCCCTCCTGGATGCCGAGTGCATAAGGATGATCTTTTCGAAGATGGGCATAGTAGTAATAGCGTTGGGTATCAAAACTTCGAATGCCAATTCGCCAGCCGCCATATTGATTCCAACCAATATTTTCAATGATGCCAGATTCGACGGCGACAATTGGCGTACCAATGCTTCCCATGAGGTCATTTCCAAGATGGGTTCTTTTGAAACCATAGGACCTAGAATTCCCAAAATCGTCATAGTGGTTGAATTGATAATTTTTGGCAATGGGAAGAAAGGCTTTGACGCCATATTTATTTTTCCATTGTGTAGAACCGTCAGAAAGTGGAGTTTCGACACTGTGGTTTCCAATGAAACCATGTAAAACAGCAGAGAAACTTTTGTAGTAATAATCGTAATATTTCATGTTTTGCGTTAATTCTGCTATTGTTTTTCCATTCTGCAATTCGTTAAGCAATGAATCTAAATCACTTGTTTTGAAATTATCAAAATTATTTCCATTTTTACAAGCCAAATAAGCTAGAAGTTCAATCCAATTGTAGGTGATTTCTTCGTGGTTGTTATGTGAGTCAATATCTAGCTTGGCAGTCGCTTTGAGGGCTTCACAAGGCACGTTAAAGTCTACCCATTTGATGAAATCTTTTTTATCATCTTCTGTTTTGTCATCATTGGAAGCAAAGCAAAAAATGGATGTGAGAGAAATGATTAGTATCATGAAAAATAGCCCAAATAGCCATAATTTTTTAGTCAATCGAAAAGAAAAAATAAACAATTTTAACACCTCATAAAATTATATGAGGTGATGAAATTTTCAGTACAAAATTAGGATTAGAATATTCAGTCAAGTTTGTCGGATTTATATAATTATTTTTGAAATTGATAGGAGGCATGGAGAATCATGCCATAAAAGCGTATCATAAAATCATTATGTTAGCAGGGTTTTAACTATTTTTTTCAAATGCATTGATTTGAATTTCTTTTTTTGTTATGATGAAAAAATAAAATTGGTAATAATAAATAGAAGGAGGAAGTGAAAATGACGGAGAAAGAAAAAATGTTGTTGGGCGAGATTTATGATGCGAATTGTAATGAAGAATTGATTGCAGAAAGAATGAAAGCGCAGGATTTGTGCTATGAATACAACCAATTAAAACCTTCTAAAATTAAGGAGAGAGGGGAATTTTTAAGGAAGATTTTAGGAAAAACAAAAGCAAATTTTTTGATTGAGCAACCGTTTGTGTGTGACTATGGTTATAATATCAAAATTGGAGAAAATTTTTATGCCAATCACAATTTGACAATATTAGATGGCAACAAGGTTACATTTGGTGACAATGTTTTTGTGGGGCCAAATTGCGGTTTTTATACAGCAGGACATCCGTTGGATTTTCCAACGAGAAATCAAGGCTTGGAATATGCGAAGCCAATTGAAGTTGGGGACAATGTTTGGTTTGGCGGAAATGTGGTGGTTTTGTCAGGCGTAAAAATTGGGAGCAATAGTGTCATTGGGGCAGGAAGTGTTGTCACAAAAGATATTCCATCAAATGTGGTGGCAGTAGGAAATCCTTGTAAAGTGCTAAAATACATTTAAGAGAATCTTAAGATTTCTGGGCTTGATTATAGCCGTATTGTGTGATATAATGTAAAACATCGAAAAAATAAAATTGGAGGAAAATAAGTGAAAAAGAAGTTAACCAAAAAAAGAGTTATTATCATAATAGTAATTATTGCACTAATTGTTTTTGTACGAATGAACCAAAATACTGCGAACAAGATGACAGAAGAAACTGGTTTGGAAACAGAAGAAATTGAAAGAAGAACGATTGCCAAAAGTGTGAGCGCCACAGGAACGATTACGACAAGCAATTCGAAAGAAATTGTTTCAACTTTAACAGGAACCGAAGTGGCAACAGTCAATGTGGTAGAAGGACAAAAAGTCGCAGTTGGAGATGTGATTTGCACATTTGATATGGCGAGTGTGAAAAATAATTTGTCAGATGCAAAATCAACGGCAAATGTTTCGAACGCGCAGTCGAATTTAGGAATTGAATCGGCGCAAAGAAGTTTGAACGAGGCGGTAAAAAGCCGAGATGCGCAAATTGTGAATGCGCAAAGAGAAGTGGCATCTGCACAGGAGGCATACAACAATGTCCAAAATCAATTAAATTCTGTCAACGCTACGATTAGCGGGAAACAAGCTGAATTAGCGACATTAGACGCAACGATTGCTCAAACGCAAAGTGCATTAGCAACAGCACCAGAAACAAATCCAGAGGCTCAGACTTTGACAGAAACATTGGAGGCTTTGCAAGCAAAAAAAGAAACATTGACCGCAGAGATTGCCACTTTGCAAGCATCTCTGCAAGAATTGCAAGGTTCTGTGGGAACTTTGAAAGCAGCTTATGAAGCAGCATTGGCGGCGTTGAATACGACAACGCTTGCAGCAGATAGCAATGTGGCAGCAATGCAAGATAATTTGAGCAATGCGCAGTTGAGTGCAAAATCAAGCAGTATTGCGCAAAATAGCCAAGTGCAGACATATCAGGAGCAATTGGAGAAAGGAATTGTGACTTCTACGGTGGCAGGAACGGTAACGTCTGTGAATGTGAAAGTGGGAGATTTGTACGGAGGAAGTGCCATTGCGACAATCGACGGAACCGACGAATTTATTGTGGAAGCAGAAATTGGGGAATATGATATTGCAGACATCGCCCAAGGTATGACTGCTTTTATCAAAACAGATGCAACAAAAGACGCCGAGTTAAAGGGACAAGTGAGTTATGTGGCAGTTAGTCCAACAACCAATGCTTTGTCAACCGCAACAGGAACAACTTCTGCAAGCACAAATGCAACGTATAAAATAAAAATTACTTTGAATGAACAAAACGAGAGATTGCGTTTGGGGATGAATGCGAAAATTAGCATTGTTTTAAATAGTAAGGAAAATGTTTGGACGGTACCGTATGAGGCTGTGCAAGAAAGAGAAGATGAAACCAACTATATTGAGATTTTGAAAGAAGGAAGTGAAACGGAAACGCAAGAATTAAATGTGCAAGTTGGCATCGAAGGAACGTATTATGTGGAAGTGATTTCGAGTGAATTGAAAGATGGAATGAAAGTGGTTTTGCCAAAACAAGACGCAGGAACAGCAATTGAAGATTTAATTCAAATGGAAGGACCAAATGTCGGTGTATAGAAAGGATAGAAAATGAGTTCAATCATAAAATTAGAAAATATTGTGAAGAAATTTTATATTGGGAAACCGAATGAATTGGAAATTTTGCATGGTATTTCGTTGGAGGTAGAAGATGGCGAATTTGTGGCGATTGTTGGTCCATCCGGTTCCGGAAAGTCAACGTTGATGAATACAATTGGAATTTTGGACCGACCAACCTCGCGGAACCTATATTCTGGATGGAATTGATGTGGGAAATGCGGACGATGCGGAACTTTCCAAAATTCGAAATCAAAAAATTGGATTTGTGTTTCAAACTTACAATTTGATTTCGAAAACGAATGCTTTGAAAAATGTTGAGTTGCCAATGCTTTATGCAGGGGTTAACCAACACACGAGGAAGCAAAGAGCGAAGGAATTGCTGGAATTAGTGGAAATGGGAGACCGTGCGAAACATTTGCCAGAGGAGTTGTCTGGTGGACAAAAGCAAAGAGTAGCGATTGCAAGAGCCATGGCGAATGACCCAGCCATTATTCTGGCAGACGAGCCAACTGGTGCGTTGGATTCGAAAACAGGTCGTTTGGTGATGGATTTGTTTCATAAATTAAATCGTGAGAAAAAGAAAACAATTGTGCTCATTACGCACTCGAACGAGTTAGCTGCTGAAACGGACCGCATTATTTCAATTCGAGATGGAAATATTGTAGATAGTGTCAAAGGAGGTGGAAAAGCATGATGTTGCTTTGGGAGAATATTATTTTGGCAGTGAATGGATTACTTTCGAATAAAACAAGAGCCTTTTTGACAATGTTGGGCATTATCATCGGAATTGGTTCTGTGATTGCGATTATAACAGTTGGAAATTCTTTGACGCTTTCCCTTTCAGAAGACATGCAGTCAATGGGGGCGAATGATGTCTATGTCATGCTTGAGCCAAGAAGTGACGAAGATGAAAATGGTAGCATTGATGGCGTGGTTTATGGCACATTGCAAAAAAGTGAGGAATTAAAGGAAGAGGATTACATAACGACTGAAATGATTGATGCCATGTGCGAAAAATATCCAAATGAAGTGTATGCCATTAATTTGCAACACACGATCGGACAAACGTCTGTTGCGGTGGGAAAGAAAAGTGCTAGTGTGAATGTATCAGGCGTTTCCGCGGGATATTTTGTGACAAACAAATTGGAAATGCTACATGGCGCCATGCTTTCAGCTTCGGATTTTGCAGAAGGTAAAAATGCGATTTTGGTGGCAGACAAATTGGTGGAGGATTTGTTTGACGGTGATGCGCAAAAAGCTTTAGGAAGCGAAATAGAAATTAATTGCAACAATTCTGCGGGAAGTTTTACAATTGTAGGAGTTTATAAACATGAACAAAATGCGATGATGGGAATGAGTTTTGATATGCCAACAGAAGTGTATATGCCTTTGAAGACGGCGAACAATTTTGACCATTTGGAAAACAATTATTCTTCGTTTCAAGTTGTGACAAAGGTTGGTGTGAATTCAGATGAATTTTCGGCAAAATTGCAAAAATTTTTCGAGCCGTATTACCGCAATAATAGAAATTTTGAAGTAACTGCGATGACTTTGAGTTCGATGGTAGATATGTTGACACAGATGTTGTCAACCATTACGATTGCCATTGCGGTGATTGCTGGAATTGCGCTACTTGTTGGCGGAATTGGTGTGATGAATATTATGCTGGTTTCGATTACGGAGAGAACGCGCGAAATTGGTACCAGAAAAGCGCTGGGTGCTAAAAATAGTTCGATACGTGTTCAGTTTATTGTGGAAGCAATGATTATCTGCTTGATTGGTGGCATATTTGGCGTTATTTTAGGCGTAGGTGGCGGAATGGGATTGTCGAATTTGCTGGGCTATCCAGCCAAGCCATCGATTGCGGCAATTGTGATTTCATTGGGATTTTCGATGTCGGTTGGTGTATTTTTCGGTTATTATCCAGCAAGCAAAGCTGCTAAAATGAATCCAATTGATGCTTTGAGATATGAGTAAGCAAGATTCTGTTGGAGAGAAAAGGCTAAAAACAGTATTGACATAATAAACATAATATGGTATAATATTTCTATCAAGAAAATAGGAGGTAAAGTTATGGCTAAAGGCAAGAACATGAAGAAAAAAAATAAACAACAGCCAGTCTCTCAAGAATCTTTTCGGGCTGTTGTAGAAACAGATACTTGGTGTAGTTTCAAGAAAAGGAATGAAAATTCCAAAGCGCCTTACGGATATCTGGTTGCGGTTTCAACAAGAAAAGAATTTAATACACTACCAGAAGATGTGGCAAGGGGATACATTGTACGTTCCAAGTTAATTGGTGGAACTTTTTATGTACAAGTTATCCCTAAGGAGTACTTTTACGGTCCAGAACCAGAGTATGCCGTGCATACTTTTATGGAGATTATTTCAAAGAAAAGAAGACGGCGTATTTTCAATGTTTTGAATGAAAGCAGGCCCAAAAGGCGTCCAAGAGGGTAAGAGAGATTTATTCAACTTAATTAAGTAAACTTACAAGGAAGCCTATGTTTATTTATGTGGCTTCCTTGTTTGTGTTCTTATTTGAATATATTTAAGCACCTTAAAGTCAAGGTTACTAGTTAATGGTTTTAAATTTTTAATACTTTCGAGCAATATTGGGTACTATAAATGTGCAATATTCTTATGAAGGTTTTAAGCTTGTAATTATTAATATAAGTAAATTTGAAAGAATTTATTATGAGAAAACATTAAATAGTAACAGATTCTAAAAAAGTTTTTAAAAAAATATTTACTTTTTTTTAAATAAATGATATGATTTTATCAAAATGTGACAAAATAGTAATAAATAACAGAAGAAATGTCAAAGATGGGATAAAAGGTGTACAAAATGAAAAAAGTAAGTCGAATTTTAAAAATAGGTTTAATTTTGTTTGTTTTAATCAGTTTCTATTGTGCTAGTTTCGCAGATACTTGGGATACTGCATTAGAAGTTGTGAAAAAGGCAAGCAATGTAAAATATTTTGAAGAAGGGCAAGCGAATTTGACACATGAAATTATTTCGTGTGATAAAAAAGCTGGCGAAATCAAATTAAGATTGACGTTAACCAATACGTCAGAAGGTGCGGAAGAGGATGATAAGGCGCCAACAGAAGTTTATATTATCCTTTCGGAAAATTTAGTCAAACTCGATGGTTACAAAAATTATTGTTCTTATATTGAAACATTAGCCAAGAAAATTTTTGCTAAAAGTGCGAAGACGAAAATTGGTATTATTGGGATGAAAGGTCCAGTTTACGATTGGACGATGAGTGAAGATGGCACAGAAAACATTCGTGGTGACAAAGACGAAGGAGAAATCGACGGAACAGCGGATAATAGTGAGGTCGTGATAAAAGCTACGAATAATATAGATGACTTAAAATCAGCATTACAAAATATGAATCCTTCGAAAACAGAATATTATGCTAATTTGCAATCCGCTTTGATGGAAGCAGAAAAAACGTTTAGCAGTGATGCCAATAAAATTTTGATTTCGTTGTATGATAATGTTCCTTCCGTATCAGTAGGAACGCATGATAAAATCAATCTTGAAGTTGGAGAAGGACCAGAAGAGGCAAAGGAAAAGGTAATTGCTAGAAATGACCAATTGGTTGAAAATACGAAAAAAGAAATTATGAATTTAAAATCTGCTGGAATTGACTTAATTATGTTGCGACCAAAAAACTCAAGTTTTGACCAAAAATGGTACAGTTATACCACCGGCGAGTTGATTTTGACTTTTGACGGAAGTGAGCATGTGCAAAGATTGTATGGAACAACAGAGTCGCCAACGTATGGAAAAATGTATTCATTAGAATATGATTCTTTGAGTAAAATTGTGACAGAATATATTTATGCAGATATCATGAGTTCGATGAGTGGAATTATGACAAACATCAAGGTTCGCGAATATTTGACAAAAGAAATTATGGATAATTTTACGATGACGATTGATGATGTCGACAGCGATGTAGATACTTCTAATTTGGCAAGTAGCCGATATTTTACTTGGAACATTGGAAAATTGGGAATTGGCGAAACCGCGATATTAAATTATACGTTAAGAATCAAAGATATGCAAAACACAGCTATTTTTGATAAAATATTATCGATTAACGAGAAAATTGATATTAGCTATGAAGACCCAAAAGGTGAGCCAAAGCAAGAGACAGAAAATTCAAGTCCACAAGTAAAATTGATAGGGATACGCGTTCCTGAAAATACGGTAAAGAATACAAACACAAATACGAATAAGCCAGCTGCACCAGTGAACAATACAGCTCCTAAAAATACGGCTGATAATACAACAGCACCAACGATTCTTCCAGCAACTGGTTCAAGGATACTTGTTGCAGTTGCGACTGCAACAACCATTATTGTTGGATTTGTATTGTATATAAAATATAGAAAATTAGATGATGTACAATAAAAATGGGGAGTTTTGCTCCCTTTTTTAAAACAAACAAAAATGATTTACAAAAATAAAAATTCACACAAAAGACACATTTTTTTAATATTATTTTTATATTTCAAGTATAAAATCATAGTATAGTAACAAGAGAGGAGATGATTATTAAGATAGACATATTATTGGCGGAAAAAAATAAAAATGGATTAAATATAAAAGATAATAAATTTGGGCAATTAATGCATTTATACTCACTCGCTATGAGAGAGGTTGAGCGAAAAGTCAATTTGATTAATGAGGATTATAGAGAAATTTATGAACATGATTTAATCAACCATGTTATATGTAGAGTCAAAACACCACAAAGCGTCATCAAAAAGATGAAACGCAAAAATTACGAATTGACTTATAAGAACCTAATAGAAAATATTCATGATATAGCAGGTGTGAGAATCATATGCCCTTTTAAAGCAAATGTTTTTGAAGTTGTGGATATCATAAGAGAGTTCGAAAATTGTAAAATTATTCGCGAAAAAGATTATATAACAAATCCAAAAAAAACAGGCTATTCAAGCTATCATATGATTGTTGAGGTTCCTGTAGAATTAGATGGGACGCAGTTATATACCAAAGTCGAAATACAGATTCGTACGATGGCAATGGACTTTTGGGCAACTTTAGAACATGAAATTAAGTACAAATCCAATGGAAAAATTTCGGAAAAAGTTTCGAAAGAATTGGTTACGTATGCAAAAATTATCAATAAAATTGATAATCGATTAATGAAAATGCGTAATAAGCGATTTAAAGGAAAAGTTAAGTTAATAGACAATAAAAACTAGAATGTATTTTGCATTCTAGTTTTTATCTATTTGCCATAAAATGAATCATATCCAGAATTAGTTTTTTATCGTAAGTAGAAAGTTTTTCAAAGTCACTATGCACTAATTCAGATATAATATAGCAATTATCATCTAAATATTTATTTAGTAGATTTGCTGGTGCAATCTGAAAAGTATTACAAATATCTATTAAAGCAAGACAGCCAGGTATGCTGTTTCCTTTTTCTATTTCATATATATAATTGGGTGATAAATTGGTTTTTTCAGCAAATTGTTCTCGTGATAATTTTTTAGATTTTCGTAAATCTAAAATTTGGTTTCCAATATAGTGTGCAATTTCATCTTTGCGACTGTCAATTTCCATATAATAACCTCCAAAGAACCTTCTATTATTATTATATATTGTTTATAAATCTTTATAAACACAAAATATATGTAAAAAAATGTAAAAAAACACAATATTATATCAAAAATCTATTTACTTTTTGAAAAATAAATGATACTATTATATCGAATTTCGACAAAATATAACAATATTTACGGAAGTATATGTGTTGAAATAAATAAATATAAGGAGGAAAAATATGAAAAGTGAGAAAGATTGGTTAGTTACGCTTTTATTAAGTCTGTTTATTGGAACTTTAGGAATACATCGATTTTATGTTGGTAAAATCGGTACTGGAATTTTGCAGTTAATTACTTTAGGTGGTTGTGGAGTATGGACTTTAATTGATATCATCATGATTGCAACAGGAAATTTCACGGATAAAGATGGAAATGCGATTCAAAATTAAATTATTTATTGTATTGAATTTTATTTTATGGATAATTTTGTATTTTATACCAATTGATACTCCAATGTTACAAAATATATGTATCATAAAAAGAATAACAGGTAACCGATGTTTTAATTGTGGAATGACGAGAGCGTTTTTATCGATTTTGCATTTTGATTTTAGAACAGCTTATGCATATAATGCTAGAGTAATCATTGTATTTCCAATAACAATTATGTTATATCTTTATCATTGGTATCAATATATAAAAAGAGAAGAAGGGAGTTCGAAATGAGCGAAAAATCTAAGTCAATTTTGGCATATCTTTTTGGATGGATAGGAGGACTGGTTGTCTTATTTGTTGTGAAAGATAATGAGAGAAATACGAGATTTCATGCTGCTCAGGCAGTTGTTATAGGAATTGGATATCTTTTCATTACTGTAATTTATCGTTATATACCAATTGTTATTCCATTTTTTAACACAATTTTATGGGTGCTTTATATTATTGCCATTATTATGGGAATTAGTAAAGCGAATCGAGAAGAAGAACCGGAATTACCAATTGTTAGTGATATCGCTAAATCCGTATTTGGTGCTAAAATTGAAGGAAAGTAAAAGATTTTAGAAGGAGAATTAAATGTCAAAAGAGAATAAAAATATAACTGAAGAATTAAATAATATGAGGAATTATAAAGAAGTAAAGACAGGTTCAGCTGAAAATGAATTGTTGCAATTTTTTGTAGGAATTATTTTGCTAGGTGCAGGTTTATTTTTGCTTAGTAAACGAGTAATGGTAAACAGCAGTTGGTATGTTTGGCATTGGGGAGGATTTAACATGTCTTCTGGTACAGTGACGATACCATTGATTATAGGGATTATATGGTATTTTTTCAATTCAAAGTCAATTGTACCAAAATTGATTATAACGTTAAGTGTGGTATTTTTGGTTTTGAGTATCATTATGAGTGTTAGAATTAATTTTGTTACTACAACAATGTTTGATTATGTATTGATGTTTGGAATGATAGCTGCGGGGTGTGGATTATTATTAAAAGTATTGTTTAAAAAAAGAGATTAAAATATAGGAGGAATGAAAAATGGCAATTTTTGAAAGAATGAGTGATTTAATCAGGTCAAATATTAATGACCTAATTGACAGAGCAGAAAATCCAGAAAAAATGGTAAAACAAATTATTATTGATATGGAGGACCAATTAAGAAAAGCAACACAAGGTTTAGGGACAGCAATGGGAAGTTATAATCAAGTGAAAAAACAATTAGAAACAGCACAAGAACAATCAAATGGCTGGCAGGAAAAAGCTAAAACTTGTTTAGAGCAAGGAAATGAAGATTTAGCCAAAAAAGCACTTGAAAATAAAGTAAAACAAGATAAATTAGTAGCACAATACCAAGAAATGACAGATTCTATGGAAGCGCAGGTAAATGATATCAAATCACAAATAGAGGTGTTAAAGCAGAAGTTAGAAGAAGCCAGAAGCAAACAAGCAACGCTTACTGCACGTAGTCAAATGGCAGATGCTAAATCACAAATGGCTAAAACGCTTGGAAATATGGACAGCAAAAGTGCGTTTGCAAAAATGGATAAAATGGAGCAAAAAATTGAAGCAAAAGAAGCACAAGCAGATGCTTTTTCAGAAGTTTCAGGAGTGCAAGAAAGTGAAAACGATCCGTTTGCACAAATGGATAAAGAGAACAGCATTAATGAAGAACTAGAAAAATTGAAAAAACAAATGAATGCAGAATAGGGAGGATAAATATGGAAGTATTAGTATCATTACTGCTAATTATAGGTGGTTTAGTTGCTATTTTCTATATACGTCCAAAAACAAAAGATAACGTAATGGAAATGCAATATATGCAAACGAAAACAATCCACGAGTTAAATGACATGTTTCAACAAATGGACGCTACTGGACTTGGAAATAACTACAGAGAATTTGTTGAATTAAAAGGCACAGTGGTGTCAGATAACTTAATTGAAACGCCATTTTCAAATAGAAAAGTTGCCTATTGTGCTTCTGAATTATTGCAAGTTACGGAAACACAAGAGCAATATAGAGACAGTGATGGACATTTGAGAACACGTTGTGGCAAACAAGAGAATAGAATTTCAAATGAACAATCAAGCCAAGATATAGCAATGACTGATGATAGTACAAATGAATCAGTTGTACTAGAAATCAATGGTACAGGTTGTAAATTGGATATTCCAAAGACGTTTGATCGATTTGAACCAAAAGGAAATTTGGGAAGTTATCGTTATTTTAATTCATTTTCATGGAGTCGATTTGGTGCAGAAACGTTAGGTTTTAGAATGACAGAAGAAACAATTGATGCCAACCAATCCTTGTATGTCATAGGAGAGGCATTTAAAGTAGGAAATATAATTCATATTGGCAAGCCACAAGACAACAAAAAGCCATTTATTGTAACAACAAAGTCAGAAGAAGATATGATTAACAAATCAAAGCAAAATGAATTAATGGCTTTGGTTGGTGGCATTGTTGTTATCCTTATTGGAATTGTTTCTTTAATAAAGGGAATTTAGTAAATAGTAAAAGGGGCTTTTTACAGCTCCTTTTAAAAATTATGCATTTGCAAATTTATTTTTAGCCTCATCAATTTTCTGTTGCTCAGCAGTATCTGTTTTGTACCAACCTTTTTCAGCCATTAAATTGTAAATGTGATTTTGAATGTTTAAAGATTCGTTCAAAGCTTCTTTGAAGGCGCAGTGAACTTCAGCAGTTGTGGATTCAATCGCACCATGAAGATACAAATCACAAACACCTTTGATAACCAATAATTCATTTTCCATTAAATCTCTGTCTTCCATGATTTTCCTCCTATAATAAATTTTTGAATTTGTTTAATAAATCTGTGTGCTTTTTTTCTAAGTCATTCATACAAGCGATTAATTTTGCGTCTGTCAATTTTCCAGCTGTTTTTTGGGCACAACATTTCATAAATTTTTCATGACCTAAAGCGTCTTCCACATATAAAAGTTCTTTACTCGTCATATTCTCACCTCTTTCTTATTATGAAAATAGTATTTCCAGATTTAGAAAATATATGTAAAAGAAAGAACGTTCCATAAAAATTGCGATATTATATAAGAAGGGGGAATGTTTATGAACTGTTGTATCATGTCAGATTTAGAAAGGTACATACGCCGTTTTCAGGAAATTTTAAATCAAATGGAGAATAAGATGTTATGCAGAAGTTCTTTGGATGATGTCACGATTGATTTTTGCGAATGCATGATTCCGCATCATCAGGCGGCAATATACATGTGTCAAAATTTGTTGCAATACACGCAAAACGAGAACTTAAAAGAAATCTGCAACAATATTATTGAAACACAAACCGAGGGAATTCGTCGAATGGAAGAAATCAAGAATTCTACTTGTGGATTTGTCAATACGTTAAGTGATACGAATATTTATAATTCACAATATTTGAGTATTACAAGAAACATGCTTTGTCGCATGCGAAACAGTCCACAATGTTGTTGCGTAAATCTAAGTTTCATTGGTGAAATGATTCCACATCACGAAGGCGCGATTTGTATGTGCGAAAACGCATTGCAATGTTGTATTGACCCACGATTAAGAGAGCTGTGCCAAAATATCATCACAGAGCAATCTGAGGGAATCAGACAGTTGAAACAGGTGCGTTGTAGGATTTATAATGGGTAAAACTTATGCATCCGAAAAAGGCAGGAGCAATTGCTTTCCTGCCTTTTTGGCATACTTGCGGGGTGTGATATTCTAACTACATTGATTCGGGAATCAATATAGTTAGAATGTATTTGGGAGTAACCTCCCATCCAAGAGTTTCGTGTCTTACGAACACGAAACTTACTTTGTCAATTGGGAAATGAATTGTTCCCTCAATTGACATTATTTCACCACCGATATGGTGGCGAATTGAAGTTTCTACGCCTTCTGAAGTAGCCAGAAGGTGTGAAACCTGCTTCCTTAAAAGTATAATCGTATTGTGAATACGATTATACTGCGTGTAATCCCGCAAAGTACACGCATCGGAAAAGTCTGTCCCATTATCCGTTATTAAAACGGAAATGTGACAATTCAAATAGTCCTGCACCGCATCTGCTAAGCAGGACAAATCATTTTTGGAAAGCCGGCCCTCCGAAGAAAGAAACAGCATTCCCATGAAGCAGTCTTTTAACTGCTTCCTTTTAGTAGAAGTCATACGACCCCCTTTCTGTCGGCAAGGCCGACGAAAAAATACAACAAGTTCCTATTTAAATTATACATTATTTTACATAAAATGTCAAGCGTTGCAAAGATTTCCCTCAGTTCAAAAAAATAAAGCAACAAAAATAACATAAAAAAATAGACACATAA
>CANSTR010000008.1 GCA_947649935.1 uncultured Clostridia bacterium | reverse complement strand
ATTGTAATTTATCTTTCTAATCGATATACTTTTCTATTTTACTCTGTTCATAAACTTTATTACCTATCAAAGTAATAGCATATTTAGTGCAATTATTTATACACCTGTAACAACTTGTGCAATTCCCTTGTGGTATAGGTTTATTATCAATCATTTTCAAATTCTTTGTTGGACAATTTATGGAACATTTGCCACAAGATATGCACTTATTATAATCAATATTTAACTTATCTTTCAGTTTTAAAGTTTTATTATAAAACCATAATCTTTGTCCAAATAATCCTGTTATATGATTTAAGAAATGCAATCCTTCTTTACTATATTTTCCTTTTTTAATATTAATTACAGTTCTTTTAATCTTTAAATCTGCTTGTTTTATTATTGCTTTATTTCGTTTAATACTCTTTTTTAAAAGTTTTACATCACCTATACAATCAGGCATTTTCAAGTGTAATCCACCAATTATATTTGCTCCATACCTTTTTAGTAATCTTGCTGAACAACCTGTTCCATCTCCACTAAATAATCCCATTGTAGCAATAAGAAAAATATTCTTATCTTTGAATACATCTTTATTATTGTTTAAAAAATCTTTAACAATAATTGGAATATCACTATAATAAATTGGATAAGCAAGTACAATATCTTTGCTTTCTTTTATTTTTGATATACAATTTTTATCCTCAATAGAATATATTTCATTCTCTTTTTTATCATTATAATATTCTAAAAATCTACTAATACAATATTTTGTATTGCCTGTTCCACTAAAATATACTCCTATCATTTTTATCCTACTTTCATATCGTTATTTAATCAATAGCGACAACTTGCTATTTATGAAACTGAATCAATTTATACAGCGTCTCTTTCATCTCTTTTGGCTTCACCATTTTATCCACAAAACCAATCATCGCATTTTGAGCTCCACCAAAGTTTATACACAACAATCAACTGTGCTCGCCAGAGTTCCATCTAAATCAAAAAGAATGCTATCAAATTTTTTCATATCCACCTCATAAAATAACGCTGTCACACTCTTGACTTTTTAGTGAAAATGTGATATAATTAAAGGTTATTCTTTAAATTTGAAAATCAATATTTGCGAACACCTTCTAAGCTCAAAATTATAATTTTTTGAGTTGTTAAATTTTTTATCTCATCATTACAAACTTCTTTATGGTTCTTCTGTGCCTTCCAATGGTTCTAAAAATATCGGGGTTTCCCAATTTATAGCATCTATATTTATATCAAAAATGCCTTTGTCATCCGTTTGTTGTAACAACAATCTTACAAGATATTCTGTGTCTTCTATACTTAACTTCCCTAGAGAAATATCTTCTGCTTTATCTTTGCCATAATTTCCCCATTTATATCCACTAACAGTTCCATCTTTAAAAATTGCAATACTGATGTATCCCATTCTGTCTTCATCATTGAAACAAACTGTAAACCAACTTGTTTTATCATTGACATCCCAGTCAAACCAAGTACCATTTCTCCCATTATAATACACTATTTCACCATTATTATATAACTGTGTCATTAAAACTTTATGATCTTTTATATCTTTTTGAATGATATTGTTGATACCATCTTGTATAAATTTTTTTAGTTCTAATCCTTTGCCACGAATATATTGTCTCTTTAATTCTGTTCCTAGCTCTAAAGGCAATATTCTTTCAATTTCTTTATCCTTTTTTGCAATTTCTCCAATTTCAACATTTTTTATATCTACTTCAGTATGTACTTCTGTTCCACATAAAAATTGATATTCTCCATTTTCTGCCTCTCTTTTAATATATAAAATAGGCTTATCCTCTTCTAATATGTGATTACACGTTATACACTTTTCATTAGAGCTATATTTCTTACTGTTATTGTTTTCCTTTTTCTTTTTAAATAAGTTAAACATTAACTACCTCCTAAAATAAAAATTCTAACTCATTCGATAAATTGTAATTTGTATGTTAGCTCTTTTTTACCTTTTTATATAAAATATTAATTATAATTATTATTTCTATAATAACAATTATCCAAATTATAATTTCATACATTTTAAGCTCATCTATTGCTGACTCATTTGGATTATCCTTATTATAAACTATTTTTACTTTATTCCCTATTCGATAATCATTATTACCAGAATTAAAAGGATAGTAACTTTCTTTTCGTTCTTTTTTATAATATTGAGTTCCATTTACTTCATACTTTATAACTATATTTGCATTATAAGGGTTTTTTAGTATAGAATATTGCTTTGTATATTTATATCTACGACTTATATCTGTAATATCAGTAATTGTTCCTATTGTTGTTTGTCTTTTTGGTATTTTTAAGGACTCATCTTCTATAAAACTAAAAATTACTAATATTATAGATAATATTGCTAATGTTATGATTCTGACTAAACTTCTTAATTCTTTATTCTTTTTATTATTCACTTTATTTTAATTCTCCCTACAAATTACTATTTATGAAACTGAATCAATTTATACAGCGTCTCTTTCATCTCTTTTAGCTTCACCATTTTATCCACAAAACCAATCATCGCATTTTGAGCTCCACCAAAGTTTATACACAACAATCAACTGTGCTCGCCAGAGTTCCATCTAAATCAAAAAGAATGCTATCAAATTTTTTCATATCCACCTCATTAAAAACAACGCTATCACACTCTTGACTTTTTAGCAAAAATTTGATATAATAAAAGGTTATATGTTGGCATTAAATTCAATATTTTTCAATATGTTCTAACCTTAAAATTGTAATTCGTTATTCTAAAATCATTTCTATACAATCCCATTGTTCCTCATAAAATCGATATGCATCTTTTTCTATATCAATTACTTTAAATCCTACTGATTTATAACATTCAAAAGCACTTTCATTACTCTTAAAAACTCCTAGATTAACTTTTTTTGCATCTAATTTTTCTTTTGCATATTTAATTGCTTCTTTAATTAGTTTCTTTCCATAACCTTTTCCTCTAATTTCTTTATCTATTATTATAAATCCTAATCTAATTACATCCTTATTTTCTCCGGGATTTCTCAATATTAAATGTCCAATAATCTTTCCTTCATCTTCTAAAGTAAATGGATAAAAATTTGATGTTTTCTGACATTCTAAATAATTATTATTTATATCTGAAGGTAATGCTGGATAATTATTATATCTATCTGCACTCCATAATCTAAATTCTCTTTCATTTTTTATCCAACTTAATATTTCTTTTGCATCTTCCTCTTTGTATGTTCTAAAATTCATATTAAAATCTCCCTACCAATTACTACTTATGAAACTGAATCAATTGATAAAGCGTTTCCTTCATATCCTTTCGCTCCACAATTTTATCCACAAACCCATGCTCTAACAAAAACTCCGCCGTCTGGAAACCTTCTGGCAACTCTTCTCCGATGGTTTGCTTAATCACGCGTTTTCCTGCAAAACCAATCATGGCATTTGGCTCCGCCAAAATAATATCGCCCAAAGACGCAAAACTCGCTGTCACTCCGCCATAGGTTGGGTCGGTTAGAACCGAGATGAACAATCCGCCTGCTTCATTCAACTTGGCAATGGCGCTCGACGTTTTCGCCATTTGCATAAGTGAAATAATCCCTTCCTGCATACGCGCTCCGCCTGATACCGAAAAAATGATAAGTGGCAATTTTTGCTCAATGGCTTGCTCTATGGAATACGTAATTTTTTCGCCGACAACGCTTCCCATGCTTCCCATCAAGAAATTTCCGTCCATCACACAAATCACAACTTTTTCGCCATTAATTTTGCCAGTGCCACAAACCACGGCGTCATCCATGCCCAATCGTTCTTGCAAGCCTTTTAGCTTGGTCATGTAATCGTCCATTTCCAATGGATTGACTGTTTTCAGATTTAGGTCAAATGGTTTAAATGAGTTTTCATCTAAAGTCTGCCAAATGCGACGTCTGCTCGATAAACGAAAATGATGTCCACAACTCATACACACACTGTAATTTTTATGCAAATCGTCTTTGTACAAAATTTCGCCACATTTTTCGCACTTCACCCATTTTCCAATGGGAATATCGCTTTTATTTTCTGGTTGACGAATTTTCTTTTTTCCTCTTTTTTTAATTTTATCAATGACCATGATTTTTCTCCCTTTCATTAGTAAGGGCACGGTGCACCGTGCCCCTACGGTTTTACATACCAAATTCTTTGTTGATAAATGATGTGTCAAAATTGCCTGATACAAAATTATCATTTTCCAAAATTTGATATAGAAAATCGATATTATTTTCTACGCCATCAATTACGCATTCATCTAGGGCTACCTTCATTTTGGCGATTGCCGCTTCTCTGTTTTCTGCATGGACGATAATTTTGGCAATCATCGAATCATAAACTGGTGGAATTTTGTAGCCAGTATATACCGCTGTGTCTACTCTTACGCCGTTTCCACCTGGTAAATTCAAATCGGTAATTGTTCCTGGGCATGGCATAAAATTATTTTCTGGATTTTCCGCGTTAATTCTACATTCAATGCTATGCCCTTTTAGGTTGACATCTTTTTGCGTATAGCGCATTTTTTCGCCTGACGCAATGCGCAATTGCTCTTTGACAATATCAATCCCAGTTACCCACTCTGTTACTGGATGCTCCACTTGAATTCTGGTATTCATCTCCATAAAATAGAAATTTTTGTGCTTATCCACCAAAAATTCAATGGTTCCTGCATTCGAATAATGCGCTGCTTTTACGGCATTTATCGCTGCTTCTCCCATTTTTCTTCTTAATTTATCATCTAAAACCGTGGACGGACTTTCCTCCAAAACCTTCTGGTGACGCCTTTGCACCGAGCAATCTCTTTCACCCAAATAAATCGCATTTCCAAATTCGTCCGCCAACACTTGAATTTCCACATGTCTTGGATTTTCGATTAATTTTTCGATATAAATTTCATCATCATTAAACGAAACAATGGCCTCTTGTTTCACAATTTCATAAGCTTCTTGCAATTCCTTTTTGTCAGCCACCTGACGAATTCCTTTTCCGCCACCGCCAGCCGCTGCTTTTATCATAATCGGATAACCGATTTTATCTGCTATTTGAATGGCTTCTTCTACATTTTTGACGCTTCCATCTGACCCAGGAACCACTGGAACTTTCGCACTTTTCATCAATTCCTTGGCATTGGATTTATTTCCCATTAAATCAATAATTTGATAAGATGGACCAATAAATTTCAAATTGCTTTCTTCGCACATTTTCGCAAAATTGGCATTTTCTGACAAAAATCCAAATCCCGGATGAATGCTATCACAGCCAGTTCCGCAAGCTGCTTGCAAAATATTTTTGATATTCAAATAGCTTTTGTTCGATTTGGCAGGTCCGATGCAAACCGCTTCGTCCGCTAAACGCGTATGTAAAGCATCTTTGTCAGCTTCTGAATACACAGCAACTGTCGCAATTCCAAGTTCTTTACATGCTCTTATAATACGAACTGCAATTTCGCCACGATTGGCAATTAATACTTTTCTTAGCATTTTGTCATTCCTTTCTTAATTTATAAAATGATTGACTTTTATGTAATTTATGGTATAATAAGTTTATTAAATAATTAGGAGGTGCTATATGATTATAAATGCTTATGAATTTGAATACCGGGCTAAAGACTTATATTCGTACTATACGTCAAAACAGCATTTAAATCGAAATGAGCAACAATGTAAGGCATTGTCTAAAGATATTGTGGTAACAGCATTAAATATTAGGTTAAATAAAGGTTTATTTAATTTTGACCCAATATCCAAAGTAAAGTTAAGAGGAAGCTATCCTCGAAAACTTGTAGTTAAAGTTTTTAAAAAACTTGACTTAACAACCACACATTATACCCATGAATACGGAAGAACCATCGTTTATTTCAAGGATGCTTCCGATTCTGAGTAACTGCTAAAGTTACATCCACAAGTCGCGCAGGTAAACATAATTTTTTGCCTGCGTGGCTCTTTTATTTAATCCTCTTTTGGCATATCTACCACAGCAAAAGTCAATTCCCCTTTTGCTGCGATTTCACCGTTAACAGTCGCAATCGCCTCTCCTACTCCAATTGGACCTTTTTTCTTAATCACTTTTACTTCTAACTTCAAAACATCTCCTGGCACAACTTGCCTTTTGAAACGCAATTTATCAATTCCGCCAAATAATGCATTTTTCCCTTTGTTCTCTTCCATAGACAAAATCGCAATCGCGCCAGTTTGCGCCAAAGCCTCGACGATTAGCACGCCTGGCATAATGGGTTGACCTGGAAAATGTCCCGCAAAATGTGGCTCATTGATGCACACATTTTTATAGGCTGTACAACTTTCGCCTGGAACGTATTCTTCGACTCTGTCTATCATCAAAAATGGCGCGCGTTGTGGAATAATTTCCATGATTTCGTTGATATTTAACATTTTTTCTCCCTTCGGGGGCAGGGGTGGAACCCTGCCCCTACATTTTTTATTTTATGATGAATAACGGTTGCCCATATTCTACCATGTCGTCGTCATTGACTAAAATCTCTACAATTTCTCCGTCATATTCTGACTCAATTTCATTCATCAATTTCATGGCTTCTATAATGCAAAGCGTATCACCTTTTTTGACTTTACTTCCTTTTTTCACAAACGTATCTGCTGTTGGCGAAGATTTTGAATAGAAGGTTCCCACCATTGGCGATTTTACAACATTTCCATCCATCACTTTTTGCTCATTCTTGACCTCAACTGGCGCTTGCGCCTGAATGATGTTCATTGGTGGCTGCGCCTGTGGAACCACGGCTGGAACTGGACTAGATAATTTTTTCATATCTTCCTTTTTCATGCTAATTTTGATTCCGTCTGGAAATTCAATTTCTAATTCTGTTAATTTTGAATTTCCCATATCATCCATTAATTTTTTGATTTCGTGATATTCCATTTTTTCTCCCCCTTTTATATACGATTTATTTTTCTTGTTCATTCTCTTTCAAACTTTTTACTAAATAATAACCTTCTAATAAGAATAAAATAGAAAATAACAATATTGGTAAAGTAACAAAAATAAATCCTAATCCCCAAGGATCACTATAAAATAATGACTTTATCGCCTCATATAACATAAATATTCCTAAAAAAATACATATTATGCTTCCTATTATTTTTATTTTCTTTTTCATTTTTCTCCTAAATCTATTCATATTTTGGGTCGATGTGGGCAATCTACCCCTACGTTATTTTTTTATTTGCGGGCGATTGATAATCGCCCCTACGGTTATGATTCGTATTTTTTGAAAATAATGCTAGAATTGTGTCCGCCAAATCCTAATGAATTGGACATCGCATATTTGACTTCTGCTTTTCTTGGTGTGTTTGGCACAATGTCTAAATCGCATTCTTCGTCTGGAACTTGATAATGGATGGTTGGTGGCACCAATCCTTTTTCAATTGCTTTGATACAAGCAATCGCTTCCACCCCACCTGCTGCACCTAGCAAATGTCCTGTATTTCCTTTGGTTGAGCTCATCATCACTTTTTGGCTGGCATCTCCAAAAGCTGTTTTTACAGCTAGCGTTTCGCCTGAATCATTCAAATGTGTCGATGTTCCGTGTGCATTAATATACGTAATATCTTCTGGCTTAATTTTCGCGTCTTGGATTGCATTTGTCATAGCGCGCGCGCCACCTTCTCCGCTTGGTAATGGAGATGTAATGTGATAGGCGTCTGAACTTGCGCCGTAGCCCACGATTTCTGCATAAATTTTGGCACCTCTTTTTTTGGCATGTTCCAAATCTTCTAGCAAAATAAGTCCTGCACCTTCTCCCATGACAAATCCGCTTCTTTCCTTATCAAAGGGAATACTTGCTCTATTTTTGTCTGTTGCTGTGCTTAGCGCTTTCATATTCGAAAATCCAGAAACTGAAACTGGCATAATTGGCGATTCTGTTCCACCTGCCATCACAACATCTTGGTAACCATGACGAATCATGCGAAATGCCTCACCAATGGCGTCTGTACCTGTTGCACATGCCGTTGTTAAACTGAAAGTTTGCCCTTTTGCGCCAACTTCAATAGAAACATTTCCAGCAGCCATATTGCTAATTGCCATTGGAATGAAAAATGGCGAAACTCGATTTGGCCCTTTTTCATTTAAGACCGTGGACCCCTCATGAATCGTGATTAATCCGCCAATTCCAGAACCGATGATTAATCCAAAACGTGTTGCGTCGATTTCGTCTACTTTTAGGCTACTGTCCTTCATCACCTCTTTTGCCGCAACAATGGCAAATTGCGTGAAACGGTCCATTCTTTTGGCTTCTTTTTTGTCGATATAATCTTCTGGGTTGAAATTTTTGACTTCTCCTGCTAAATGCACTTTATAATCGGTTGTATCAAATGCAGTGATTTCATCAATTCCGCATTTCCCTTCTTCAATTCCCTTCCAAAATTCCTCTACATTATTTCCAATTGGAGTGATACAACCTAAACCTGTGATTACTACTCTTCTTTCCATTTTCATTTCCTTTCTTTTTATTATCCTAATATCTACATTATATTTGTACGGGCACGGTGCACTGTGCCCCCTACCGCAATTTACGCCTAATCTTTTATTATAACACATTTTCGTATTTCTGTCAACTTGACAAAATATTAAAAATGTGATATAATAGAAGGTTATGGACGTTTTGGGTCGATGTGGGCATCGACCCCTACATTACCATGCCGCCATCTACGTTGATGATTTGACCTGTGATGTAAGATGCCTCTTCCGATGCAAGAAAATTTACTAGATTTGCTACATCTGTGGCGGTTCCCATTCTTTTAAGCGGAATTTGGCTATTGATGCCTTCTTTTTGTGCGTCTGTCAAAACATTGGTCATGTCTGTCGCTATGAAACCTGGCGCCACTGCGTTTACCAAAATATTTCGACTCGCCACTTCTCTTGCTAAACTTTTCGTAAAACCAATAATTCCTGCTTTTGAGGCAGAATAATTCGTTTGCCCAGCATTACCAGCAACGCCTACAACAGATGAAATATTGATAATTCTTCCTGATTTTTGCTTTACCATAAGTGGAATGACATTTCTTGTTACATTAAACGTTCCAACTAAATTAATGTTTACTACGTTTTCAAAATCCTCTTTTGGCATTCTCATCAGCAAACCATCTTTTGTGATGCCTGCATTATTGACCAAAACATCGATTTTTTCGAGTTGCTCTTTGGTTTCATTGACCATTTTTTCAGCATCTTCAAATTTAGCAACATCACCTTGCACTAACGCGCATTTTACGCCAAAATCGCTTTCGATTTGTGCCTTCAAATTTTCCAATTCCTCGTTCATGGTTCGATAATTGATGGCTACATCATAGCCTTCTTTTGCTAATTTTAAAGCAATTTCCTTTCCAATTCCACGCGCTGCACCTGTTATTAGGGCTGTTTTTCCATTTTTCATTTTTTGACCTCCTTTTATTTTGCCTCGGTCAATGTGGGCATTGACCCCCTACATTTGCAATAATTTTCATATTATTTTGGTTTATTGGGCATGGTACCCCGTGTCCCCTACCATTGTGTTTTCCGTTATAGGCGGGCGATTGATAATCGCCCCTACATTTGCAATTCTTTGATTGCATTTTCTAATGTTTCTACATTATTAATGTTGATTAATTTTACGTCTTTATTTACCTTTTTTACAAAACCTGTTAACACTTTTCCAGGTCCGATTTCAACAAATGTGTCTACCCCATTTGCAATCATATATTTTATGGTATCTGAAAATCGAACTGGGTTGACGACATGTTTAGCTAAAATTTCTTGCTTATTATCGCTTTCCAAATATGGTTTTGCATCGATATTTTTGATCACTGAAATTTTAGGATTTTGTATTTCCACATCTTCCAAGACCTTTTCTAAAGCACTGGCTGCCTCTTGCAATTTCGCTGTATGGAATGGTCCTGCAGTTTTCAGCTCAACGCATTTTCGTGCGCCTGCTTCTTTCATTTTTTCCATCGCAAGCATCACGGCATTTCTCTCGCCTGAAATTGCCACTTGCCCTGGGCAGTTGAAATTCGCTGGCACGACAAATCCATCGGTTACTGTTTTGCAAATTTCTTCTACTTTTTCGTCTTCTAAGCCCATGATGGCTGCCATTGCCCAATCGCCATTTGGCACCAATTCTTGCATCAGTTCGCCACGTTTTTTGACTACTTTTATGACTGTTTCAAAATCAAATGCTTCTGCGCAATACAACGCAGAATATTCTCCAAGACTCAAACCAGCCGTATATTCTGGCATAATTCCATTTTTTTTCAAAACTTCTAGAATCGCCACACTCATTGTCAAAATAGCAAGTTGTGTATTTTTCGTCTGAAACAATTCCGCTTCTGGTCCTTCAAACGTTATTTTTGCAATATCTATCCCAGAAATTTCGCGCGCCTTTTCGTATACTTGTTTTACTTCGTCATATGCTTCGTATAAATCTTTTCCCATGCCAACACTTTGCGCGCCTTGCCCTGGAAAAACAAATCCTATTTTCATAAATTTTCCCCTCATTCTCATTTTTACGTTGTTATTATATACTATATTTTCTCAAAATGGAATAGAACGAGCGGTCAGATTTTTAATTTTTTTACACTTGACTTCTCTTTCACACCATGATAAATTTATCATAATATGAACAAGGAGGTTTTTATGTTCGATAAAGTAATTGAAAATTTAAAAGATGATATGCTTCAAACGGTTAGCGAATTGATTGAATTCCCAAGTGTTTCCACGCAAACAAATGATGCTGGTATGCCTTTTGGTGAAGCGTGCAAAAATGCGCTAGACTATACTTTAAGTCTTGCCGAAAAATTAGGTTTCCGAACGAAAAATTTAGATGGCTATTGTGGCTACATCGAATTCGGTGAAGGGGAAGAAATGGTTGGAATCGTTGGGCACTTGGATGTTGTTCCAGCAAAATTGGAAGACGGCTGGTCTTCACCACCTTTTGAGGCTCAAATTCGCGAAAACAAAATTTATGGACGCGGCTCGATTGACGACAAAGGTCCCGTTGTAGCAAGCTTGTATGCCATGAAAGCAATCTTGGATTCTGGCGAAAAGTTGAATAAACGCGTGCGTTTAATTTTAGGTTTGAATGAAGAAGAAGATTGGAAATGCATTCACTATTACAAAAAAATTGGTGAAGAAACGCCTTCCATTGGCTTTAGCCCTGATGCAGATTTTCCCTGCATTTATGCGGAAAAAGGCATGTTGTCTATTCGCCTTACTCATCCTTTTTCGATTCCAAATCAGGAAATTTTGGACATTGATTGCAACCATAATGCTTTGAATGTTGTACCAAAATATTGCTCCATTACTTTAAAAGATAAAACGTCTGGCGACGTCCAAAAGTTTGAATTTACTGGAACTGCTGCTCATGCGGCCCATCCCGATTTAGGTGAAAACGCCATTACAAAATTGGTCGAATTTTTAAATGCCAATTTGGATAAAAATTTGCTTGAAAATGAATACACATTTCTTCGCAAACTTTATGAGCTTGATTTGTTTAACATTCACAGTCCAAAATTCTTTTCTGATACGAAAATTGAAGACGAATCAGGTATTTTGACTTCCAATGTTGGATTTATCGACTACAAAAATAATCGCTTAGAAATCGGATTCAACTTGAGAGTGCCTGTCACAACTTTGCTTGAAGAAATTAAAACAAAGTTTGAAACGCTGGCAGAAATCTTTCCAGACATTGAGATAAAATTCACTTCTGAGCAAGCACCTTTATATGTGCCAAAAGATGGCTATTTGGTGCAAACTTTGACGAAAATCTTCAATGAAAAAACACATCAAAATCTTAAGCCAATCGCCATTGGTGGTGGAACTTTTGCCAGAGCTTTTCCAAACATGGTTGCCTTTGGAGCCAACATGCCAAACCAAAAAGATATGTGCCATCAAGTGGACGAATTTATGGATATTGACGCTTTGATTTTATCCAGCAAAATTTATGCAGAAGCCATTTATGAATTGGCAAAATAAACGACAAAAGAGCAAACCGCCTCGTTTGCTCTTTTTAGCGTCATTTAGTGCTTTCCTTTCGGTCTAAGCACACTTGCAAAAACAATTTTCAAAATCAGTAGAATGCATACTCCCACCAATAAATCTAATCGATATTTATGCCCCGTGTAAGGCAATATACTTGGAAATCTTTCTTTGCTTGCTCTAGTAAAAATTGTTTTATTTCCGTTTGTATTGTTGTTCTGATTTTCATTTTTTGTCGTATTATTTGAGTTCGTATCAACCTTTGGGCTTTCTTCTGGTTTTGGTTCTTCTTTCGAGGGCTCATCCTTTGGCAATTCGTCTTTCTTGTTTTCATCTTCTTTCGGTTCTTCTGTCGGTGGTTCCTCTCCCTTGTCTTCTTTCAAATAAATTTTGTATTCCTTCTGTTGCTCATTCTTTTGTGCCACCAAACCAGAGGCATTTTCCACCAATTTATCATCTCCCAATTTTACATCTTCAGGACTATAAATTTCTATGGTAATTGCATTTGTTTCAACATTTTCCAAAAACTCTGCAACCGTTGTTCCCTTTGGTACATCATAAAAACTTGGTGTTTTTTCTTCCTCTTTTACTGGATAAACCTTGGATTTCACATACAATATTTCATCCCATAACGCATATAATTCCACATTTTTCGCTATTTCTGGATTAATTTGCGTTACTTTATTTTGGAAATCTTTATCCGCATACCAGCCTTTAAATAGAAAACCATCTTTTTTCACTGGTTGCAATGTAATTTTTTCACTCTCACTTGTATATTGCTTTGGATTTGGATTCTCAATTCCTTCGCAATAATAATACGTAATTGTATATACTTTAGGTTTTTCTTTTTCTATATTATGAATGCTCACATTTTTAGTCAACACATTTCCTGCTTGGTCCGTAATTTCGAATTGGTAATCGCCATTGCTTGTCGCAATAAATTCTGTACCACTTACTTCTGTTCCATTCACCACAAATTTGCTAACTCCAGACAATTCATCTTTTGCCACAAATTTGATTGATTTCACATTCGTACCAGAATTCACTTCATCTTCGCCTAATAATTCAGGCAATGTAAAATCAAGTTTATATTTTCCAAAAATATTGTTAGGGCTCTCATTTCCAGCATTATCGCAACCTGTAATATGCAAATAATTCTCACCTTCTGCCTCAATTACAATTGGCTGTGATTCTCCAACCACCTCATGTTGCCACTCTTCTGGTATCACACCACTATTGGTCACAGAATATTGATATTTCTGCAAATTGCTTCCGCCTTTATCCGACCATTTCACATCAACCGTTACCGGCTTGTTTGTCCAATCAGCAAAACTTGGCGTTACTTCTACCTCTGGCGACGTTTTATCCACTTGATATGGTCCATACACGCCTTCTTCGCTTGCATTTCCAGCATTGTCGTATGTGATGACATGCAAATAAGATTCTGCTTCGCCAGAAATCGTAAGCTTTGCCTTATCTTCTTTCACAATTTCGCTCCATGCATCTGGCGTTGTTTTTTCGGTTGTAATGGCATATTTGTAACCTGAAAATCCGCTTCCACCTTTATCGGAAAAAGTCACGCTAATCGTGATTGACTCATTCGTCCAATCTTTCTTTTCTGGCACAATGCTGTCAATTCCTGGCTTGGTCAAATCGATTTTGTATGGTCCAAAAACGGCTTCTTTACTAACATTTCCAGCATTATCCTGTCCTCTGACATGCAAATATTTTTCGCCTTCTGTGTCGATTGTTACGGTGTCATTTTCCTTCAAAATCAACTCGCCCCACACATCCAAAGGTTCTTTGCTGTCTGTAATAACTGCTTGATATCCTTTGAATCCACTTCCGCCTTTGTCCGTAAATTTTAATTCAACGTTTACAGCTTTGTTTGTCCAATCAGCTTTTTCCGGAGTTGCTGTTACTTGTGGTGCAATTGTATCACCTGTCAAGTAAAATGTTCTCGAAAATTCCTCCGAACTTTTTCCCGCCTGATTTGTTACAACTAAACTCATTGTGTATGTTCCTACTGCATAATCTTGATAATTGGTTAACGGCGTTTCTCCTGTGTATAGCACATTTCCGTCTTTCTTCACTTTCCAAACTCTGCTTGTTATACTAAGCCCTGCTGGGTCATACGACGTATCTTCTACTTGCAATGTTTCATATTTTGACGCCGTCGAATTTTTTATCATAAAGTTAGCTATTGGTGTAGAATCTGTACTATCAGCGCTGTATGTTATATATTTTGTCGCTGGATTGCTCCACGTTTCTTGAAAATCCTTAACTCTTAATTGAATCATATAAACTTCATCTGCCTGGATATCAACTAGCTTTCCAGGCGTCCAGCTGGATTCTCCAACTTTTTTATATTGCCATTCTTCCTCTGCAATTCCATTATTTTTAGAATAGGAATCCAAATCATAAGACGTACTGGTCAATGTCACATTGCTTCCTGTTTGCGCTACACTAAAATTGGCAACTGGTTTTCGATGCACATAAACATATTTGGAAATTGTACTTCCATCTTCATATAACAATTCATAACGACCTGTTTTATCAAAGTCTAACGCCAAATCTGACATGTATTTTCCGCTTTTTTCAAACTGCCCCAAATTGTTTTCGAAATATTCGTAATCGTGATTTACTTTCCATTTTCCATTTGGGTACTCTGGCGTAATGGTATTGGTTTTGGCACTTTCTGGCGTTACTTTTAAATCTACATTTTCGCCCACCAAAGCATATTGCGATGTTTCCGATTTATCCAACAAACTTTTGATGTATTTTACTGTTTCCTCAATTGCTTTTTCGTAATCTGTGTTATCCACAAAAGTTCCTTTGCCATTATTTCCTTCGATTACTTTTTTGGATTGCTCTTCGTTTTTATCGGTTCCCCAAAAAATTGGATGAATCTCCTCATTTATCAATCCAGATTGTATGGCAGCTAACGAATTTTTATCTTCCAATTCTTCATTTTTCGTATCATCTACATTCACAAGAACTCGAATCGAATTATCTCTCCATTCTGGATTGCTCAAAACTTCCTTAAACTTTTTGACTGTCGTTGTTTTTAGCTTGATGTTGCCCAATGTAAAAGCTCCGATTCTGCTACAATTATGCGAATAGTGGTCGGAAAAGAATCCAAATCCGTAGCCGTATTCTGTATCCATCGTATATTTCACTGGCGCTTTCAAACCACCACCAGAAATGATGATTTCCATATCCGTTGACTTAATATTCAAGGTTCCAGTTGTGTTAATATCAAGCCCTTGCACAAAAGTTTTCGTCATGTTCGTCGTATTGGTTCCTATTTTATAAGTAAATTTCCAAATGGCACCATATTTTTTACCTGCAGTCGAATACCAAGTTTTATTAGATTTATTCAAACTTAGCATATAGCCAGTTAACGTATCGCCAGTTTGTTTGACGCGAAGCAACATGCCTGCTGCATTAAAGCTATCACCAAAATCTACTGAATAATCAAATTGGATTTCTTGTTCCTGCTCCTTTTCTGGAATCATCCAAATGGCATTTTTGCCGGGATTTTTCTTGTTTCCCTTCATCACAATATTTTGTCCGTGATTCGTAATTTCGATGCTTCCTATGCTAGATGCCACATCTGTTTCCCACGTAAACGAATCTTGAATATTGGCTTCCACTGCCTCAACGGCATTAATCTTAACTCGGTCTGTCGCAATGCCTTGTTTAACTAATTCTTTCTTCAAATCCTCCTCAAAAGAACTAACGTCCACTTTTGTTTTCGACTTCGCCAAAACAATATCAATCTCTGGAGCCTTCACAACACTAACATCGACTGCTTCATTTGCTAAACTTACTGCCAACGGAAAACAAAATTGGAGGCACAGCATAAAAATTGTGATAAACACAATCGCATTTCTTTTCAACTTCCCCATATCCCTCGATATTCTCCTTTTTCTGATTTACTTTGTTTCTTTAATATAATAACTTTATTAAAAAGTCAAATCTCTTTTTTATTACAAAACCAGCTTTTTTCTAGGGACGCCATGCTTACATGGATTATTACATTTTTGTTACAAGTGCATTTCAAATGTGTTCTCTATTTTTATAGTCAAAAACAGGAGCAATTCTAAAATTGCCCCTAATTTTTTATTATACCACATTTTTGCTATTTTGTCTACCATGTTTACCTTGCATTTTGTCAATTAAACCTTACATTTCGACAAACTCGACTAAATTTTTCGCAACTGAAATTAACATTTTGGAATTTTTATTAATTTTACAGATTTCAATAACAAAAGCGGGCGATTGATAATCGCCCCTACAGTACAAAAAGGCAGGTTTCAACCTGCCTTTTTTATTTTTAATTATACAAATAATTTTGTGGATTGACTGGACTTCCGTTGATTCGTATTTCTAGATGTAGATGTGGTCCTGTTGAGTTTCCGGTGGAACCTACGTACGAAATAATTGAGTTTTCGTTTACGCTATCTCCTACATTAACATTTAATCTGGAATTATGTGCATACCATGATTCGATGGCTTGCCCAGAAGCATTTTTCCCATGACTGACAATGACTAAATTTCCATAAGAACCTTTACGCCCCGAAAAAGTGACTTTTCCTGAAGCAATTGGTATGACCGGCGTTCCTGTTGAAGCTGCAATGTCTAAACCCGTGTGGTTTGACCTACGAATTCTACTGCTTACGCCAAAACGTGATGTTATCATTCCAGAAATTGGTTGCTGAATCGCTGCTAAACCTAAGGTTGAATTTTTATACACAATCGTATTTCTACCAGTTGCTGTTGTCGCTGGTTCTTTTGTGTTCACTGGTGGTTCTACATAAAGTGATGCAACCGCCGTTCCTGTGTCTGTAAAATTCGATAATACCGTATCGTATTTTACCATATACGTAACTGCATCTTTGTTATGACTATTTTTCTCTTTTAGCTGGTTGATAATGCTATCTGCCTCTAAATACGTTGGAACATAACATTTCTCTACCCCGTTTTCTAATACAGCATAATATTTATAGTAAGGAGTTCCTGTTTTGATGACATTTCCAAAGATTTCATCATCATTTGCTGTTAAACCTTTTTTTAGTAAGCAAATTTTATAATCTGGCAAATTTTCCATTTCCACAAATGCAACACTTTGACTATCTCCACTTTTGACATATTCACTTATTCTACTTTGCAACTCACTTTTATCTGATGTGTATCCCAAAAATTCTCCATCTAGTGTTACGCTATACATAGGCCTGTACACAACAAAAATAAGAAACGAAATGATGGCAGCGCCTATGATGAATAACAGAGCAAGTTTAAAACCAGTTCGCAAGTGAACTACTGTATTTTTCAATATACTTTTTATATCAAACACTCCTTTTCATGCGCTTTTATACTATTTGTATTTTATTAAAAATTTCCTTTTTTGGCAATTTTTAAAATCTACTTTAAAGTCGATTTATTTCTATTTTTCTTTGAAAATCTCCTTCTAGTTTTCGCATACTTACTTTTTTATTTTTCTTATATATGTTTTCTTCGATTAATCACATAGGCACTTCCCATAATGGATTTTGCCCTGTGTTTGACTTGGGCTCCTACTTCGCCAATTTCTAGTGGCGATTTAAAATTCTCTGAATCTACCTCAACAACGGCAACTGAAATCGTTGTCATCGGGAATTGTTCTAGAATACCTTTTCTGTTTTCGATTTCTACATACCCTCGCTGAATATCTTCACTCGTATAAAATTGTTCTACGCCATTGTCAAAATCAATGATGATTTCTTGGCAAACTTTATCGTAGTCGGTTTTGCTAATGATGGCGACAAAATCGTCTCCACCAATATGCCCTACAAAATTATCACTATTTTCTACATTATGAACATATTTTGAAATAACTTTTGCCGTAAATTTGATAATTTCGTCACCGCTGGCAAAGCCGTAAACATCATTATAGGCTTTGAAATTATCAATATCGATGTACAAAATCGCAAAAATTTCTTGTTTGAGCAACCTTTTTTTCATTTCTGCCTGAATTTGCACATTGCCGGGAAGTCCTGTTAGCGGGCTAACTTTTCGGTTGGCATACAACAAATCAATCATATTTTTGACAGTATAAAATAGATATTGCTCATCAATTGGTTTTTTGATGAAATATTGCACTGAAGTTTCTAGAATTTTGATTCTGTGCTCTTTTGCAATATTCGAACTGACGACTGCAACTGGCGTGATGTTGTTGTCGTCGTCATCACGGATGGTTTTGCAAATATCGATGATGTCCACATTGGTATTGTCCTCATCCACAATGATTAAAGAAGGAATGTTGCGTAGCGCCAATTGCAACTCTTCTGCTTTTACATTAATAAAACGATATTGATAGAGCTCAGCAAATAAATTGCTGAGCGTTTTTGTTAATTCATTTTTGTCATCGATTACATAAATATCTTGTATCATTTGTTCTCTCCTACTATTTTTCCGATGTTATTCACGATTTTCTTCATTATTTTCATTATTAGAATTTTCGTTTGTGTTATTTTCTTGATTTCCGTCGCCGCTTACGCCATAGTTGTAATAGCAATCAAATTTATTTTCGGTTCCGTCCACACTTTTTGCTGTTACAATAATTCGGTTATAACCAACTTCCAATTCTTTTGGAAATTCAACTACTTTTGGATTTTCCTCTGGAAGTTGAATTGGATATTCTACATCATTAAAATTAAATCCAACTGATTCAATTCCATTTTCATGGTCAATTCTCATGTTAACACTTTTTCCATCTTCTGACAAAGTGACAGAAATATTGGGCTTCACAACACCTGTAAAACTTTTTTGCTCATTGGAAACATTATTGCTTGCGTCCACTGCCACAACCGTTAAATCATTTTTGCCTAGTGGAATTTCTACTTCCACGCTGACTTCTTTGCCACCTTCGTCTGCATACACGGTTTGCTCCTCGTCTTCATTCCAACGATAGGTTAGAAAATCCATCGCTGTTTCATCTGTTGCTGTAACTTTCCATTTATTTCCTTCTGCTGGCTCAAATTCAATCACTGGATTAATGATATCTGTTCCTTGCTCTGCTGTGACTTCTTCATCATACGTTGTTTCTACTTTATTTTCATCCACAACCTTAATATGCAACGTGTTTTCTCCCGCAGGAATGTCAATGGTTTCTTCCATAAATTTATTACCACCTTTGACAGTGCGCTCCACGCTTGTGTTCCAGCTATAAATTAATTTATCAATATTTTTATCATGCGTAACTGAAATCGTTGCCGTAGTCGCATCAATCTTTACATCAATTTTTGCTTTGGTAGCTTCTTGGGTCAATGTTTCCACTTCTTTTTGATTCGAAACGCGCCCATATACCACAATCGAAATCAGTGCTATGGCAAATATAATCAAAATCACAGCAAACACGCGAACAATTTTATCGGAACCTCCACTTGGTTTGCTTGATTTACTATTCGGATTATAATCTAAAATCTGGTTCATTTTTTCACCTCATTTTTAAAAATACAATTTTATTATAACATATCCCATTTGGATTGTAAACAAAATTTATGAAAAATTGGTTTTCATCTTTCTCTTTTCCATTATTGTCATGTTTTTTATGGCGGACGATTGATAATCGCCCCTATAGCGTAAAAATAGGAGATATTTTTTGAAATATCCCCTAAATTCCATTATATCATATTTTTATATTTATGTCAACTTGACAAATTTTTCAAAATGTGCATTGACATTTTAATCTCCTAAAGAAATTTTATTCTTTATCATTTTAGCAATGAAAGGTACACAAATTAGTTGCATAACAATTCCAGGCAAACCTGTTTGGATGCTTTGTAGGACTGATATTCCATAGGTTGGCAGACCCAATATGTTCATTGCTACAAACAAAACGCCACTATACAAAATTCTACCAAAAGTAATTGTTGCAATTAAGGCAATATACGTATTACATTTCTTATTGAAGATACTCAATAAAACGGCATAAATCACAAGCTCAATTAACATATAGGGCAATCTTGCTAAAGTTGGCATTCCTGTTAATAAATAACTAAATACAACAGAACTTCCTGCAACAATGCTTGCACTTAGTGCTCCAAATACAGACGCTGCAATCAAAACTGCAATATGCATTGGTAAAAAAGTTGCGCCTGCGCTGCTTCCTGCTAATATGTGAAAAATTCTTGCAACGCAATTCCTATGCCACTTAGCAAAATCGTTCCCACGATATACTTTGCTTTTCTGCTTGATAAGATTTCTACCAAACCGTTTGGCTTTTTCATTGTTTTTGTTTTTTCCATAAAACATTCCTCCTCAATTGAATTTTTATAATTCTATCAATTCATATTCTTTTGAACCAATTCCAAGTTCTGCTGCACAATCAATTGTATGGGTTCCATTTCTCGAATGAACTCTTTCTAAAAAATGCTCTTTTCCTGGGTCATCTGAATTTTTTACCAAATCAATACAAGCTTGGTCAATCGCAACTGGGTCTAATGATGCTAAAATTCCGATATCTTTCATGCAAGGGTCTTCTGCAACTGAGCAACAATCGCAATCTACACTCATATTGCACATAATATTGATAAATACCATGTTTCCCTTAAAATAGTCAACCACCGAACTTGCACTATCTGCCATTGCTTCTAAAAATTTATCTTGCTCAGCCACATGGTCCCAAAATTTCGTCTGGTCTTTTTCTGTTCCTGCACTATGAATCCACACTTTTCCTACTGTTGAAGCTACACCAATGGATAATTGTTTCAAGGCTCCGCCATAGCCACCCATTGGATGCCCTTTAAAATGCGATAAAACTAGCATAGAATCATAATTTTCAATATTTTTCCCTACGTAATTTTCTTGGATTACTTTTCCATTTGGAATCGCTAATACTTTGTCTGGTCCTTCGCTATCTAAAATATCCACATCAAAATACTTCGTCCAACCATGTTCTTTCATTAATTTTTCATGTTTTTCTGTGGAATTTCTTGCGCCGTCATACGCTGTATTACATTCTACAACCGTTCCTTTCACTTTTTCAACTATTGCTTTTACAAATTCTGGTTTGATATAATTTTGATTTCCTTTTTCGCCAGAATGCAATTTGACAGCAACTTTTCCTGGCAATGTTTTGCCAAGTGCCTCATACATTTTCACAACGCTTTCTGACATCATTTCTTTGCAAAAATAAACTTTTGATTTTCCCATAAAAACCTTCCCTTCTTAAATTTATTTATCCAACAACCAATCTAAAACATTTATTTTTCGTATGCCGTTATACGATGTCTCAGGGTCTATATCCATGGTTAATAAATATTTCGGATAATGATCTGGAATATGATCCAAGCTTCTAAGTTCTCTTTCTAATGTTGCTTCATCCCTTACCGTTTCTGCGACTTGATAATATTCTATTCCTTTGCTATTAATCGCCACAAAATCGATTTCATTATCGTCTATTTTGCCAATGTAAACATCATAACCGCGTCTTAATAGTTCCAGATAAACTACGTTTTCCAGCACATGTCCTCGCCCTTCTTCTTTTCGACCAAGCATAAAATAACGTAATCCTAAATCTGCAACATAATATTTATCTCCTGTTTTCAAATATTGTTTTCCTTTGATATCATATCTTGTTGCTTTATATAATATGAAGGAATCCATAAATGCAGTTAAATAACTTTCTACTGTGTGAACACTAATTGAGCGTCCATTGGAAGTCATGGTGTCTGCAATTTTATTGGTAGAAAATAGATTTCCGATATTATCTAACATAAAATAAATAATGCTTTGTAATATTTGATAATCCGGAAACTTTTTTCTCGCCATAATATCTTTTAGCACAATTGAATCATAAATTCCTTTGATATACATATCTACATCATCTATATTTTCAAAATTTAAAACATACGGAAATGACCCAAACGAAATATATTTTTGATACATTCTATCAACACTAGAATCTGATTCAGTGGTTATAAATTCTTTAAAAGAAAGTGGCAACATTTTGATTTCCACATATCTTCCAGACAACAATGTTGCTAATTCTCCTGATAACAAAAACGCATTGGAACCTGTAATGTATAAATCAACGTTCTTTTGTATATATAAGCCGTCTACCGCTTTTTGAAATTCTGGAACATTTTGCACTTCATCTAAAAATACATAACTTTTCTTGCTTGGATGTAACTTTCCTTTTATAAAATGATACAATTTTAAATAATCATCTATCTCGTGATAAATTGGATCTTCCAAATTCATTCTTATAATTTGGCTTTGCTCGATTCCATTTTGTAATAAGTAGTCAACATACAATCGAAATAACGTTGATTTTCCACATCTTCTAATTCCTGTAACAACTTTTATTAACTCTTTATCCTTAAAATGAATCAATTTTTCTAAATATTCTTTTCGATTTATCATTTTTTCATCCCCCACAATTATTATAGAGGATAAATTTATTTTTGTCAAGTTTTTGCAAACTTATTGCAAAAATATATTTGTTTCGACAAGTTTTTGCAATACATTTGCAAAAACTTTTGATTTTATGTCATTTTTTGCAATTATTTTTCAAAAAATGGTGCACCCAACTGGAATCGAACCAGCGACCTTCCGCTTAGGAGGCGGACGCTCTATCCTACTGAGCTATGGATGCATAGTTGGCACGTAACCAACGTGCCGTTTTTATTTTTCATTAGGCATTCAACTTTTTGACAAGTTCTTCTACATCAATCCCATGCACGTCGCATGCTTCCTCTAATGTTTCCGCTTGCGATGCAGGACAACCCAAACAATGCATGCCTGCTTCTAATAAAATATCTGCTTTATCTGGATATTGTTCTAATAAATCACCTATTTTTGTTGTTTTTTCTATCATTTTTTACCTCCCATTTTTCTATTTTTTATCAAATATTTAAAATTATAATAAAATTTTATCACAAATTTTCAAAAAAGTATAGACAAAATGAAAAAAAAGTGTTATTATATTTGTAGTTTGAAAAAGAAATCTTTTTTCTAACTGATTTCCACATCAGTTTTTAAATGTTTTCATTGCAATTTCATGCAAATTTTTCAACTAAAAAAAATTTCATTTGGAGGTGATAAAAATTTTGTTTTTACTCAATTTATTTTAAGAAAGGAGTTTTTTAATGAAACGAAAAAAACTTTTATTGATGTATACATTTATTGTATCAATCATACTTTTTTGTACCTTCAACAACATTGTATATGCCGCTGACCCAAAATTAGTTTCCACTTTAACAGGTGCATTTACTAAAATAGAAGGTTACATTGTAAAAATCGCAACATCCTTTGCGGCAGTAGCGCTTGCAACTGGTTTATTGATGCGAAAATTTAGCTTAGGCGACGAGAAAAAAATTTACCGCGCAAATAATTTAATCAAAGGAAGTATCACTTCTTACGTATTAATTTTATGCATTGATTTAATTCTTTCATTAATTAGTACAGTTTTAACTACTTAGGAGATTTATTTGGAAACGGAAACCATTCATTTAACGAGTCTAATTTGCGACTCTTTAAATACGATATGTTTCAAAATTTTCTCGTCCATAGACAACACTGTCTATTCGAACTTAGACAGCATCTTGTTTATTAACTCAGATATGATAAACAATAACAAGTTTCAACAGTTTCTTGGTACAGATTTTAATAATGGACTTTTATTACTTGCAAATAGTTTGATCTTAGGAATTCTAATTTTTTACATCTTGAACTTTACAGTATCACATTTGATTTACTCGAAAATAGATTCCCCTTATCAATTCCTTTTTAAAAGTGTAATTTTCATCGCTTGTATGTATTCCTCTTTGTGGATTTGTGAAGGACTCATTCATCTATTTTCAATGATTACTGATTATATTCGAGAAATTGGCTATTCGATTACTGGCTCTGAAATTACGTTCTCTAATTTAATCAATACAATTCATTCAAATTTGTATCCATCCATCGAAAATTTTACAATTTTCTCATTTGATGGAATCTTAAAAATGTGTGTTACCATTGGAATGATTTATATTTTATTGAGTTATTCAGTCAGATACATTCTAATTAAAATTTTAATCTTAATTTCTCCCTTTGCATTTATCAGCTTAGTTTGTAACCGATTTGACGGTTTTTTCAAAGGTTGGTTAAAACAACTTTTGTGTTTACTTTTTATGCAAATTTTTGTTGCCATTGTCATTGTTTTAGGATTTTGCCTAGACTTTAGTGCAAGCGATATTTTGTCAAAATTGCTTTATTTTGCCATCATCACAATTATTGCAAAATGCCATTACAATGTCAAGGAAATTTTTGCCCACATTTTTGAATTTAGCCATAATCAGTTAAAAAATATAATTTAAGGGAGGTCTATTATGAATTTTATGATACCAAAAAACTACAAATTCAAGCCAAAGTTATTTGGCCTGATTGATTACCAAACCGCCATTTTAAATGGTGTCTGGGCAGTCATTTTGTACAGTTTAATGAATGCACTCATTCATACACTAACCACGAAAATTTACATTTTTATTGGAGGTTATTTACCATTCTTACTGTTCAGTATTGTTGGAATTGGTCATGAAAATATTGTATCTGTTGTTATCTATATTTTTAAATTCTATACAAAGCAAAATCTTTATTTGTATAAAAAATAATTATATTCTGATAAAAAACTATTGGCTCTGCTAATAGTTTTTTTCTTACGTATTACTGGGTTTGATTGGCAAATATCTTTTTCGTTATTGTTTTTTTTTCATCCTAATGATATAATATCTTTGCTGTACGAAAGAAAAATATTTTAGATATCAAGTAAATGGGGGCAATTACTATGAAACTAAATCCAAGCAGTAAATCATTTTTATTTTCGAGTACAGAAATACCAGATATTTTTTTCACAGATTATTTACCTATAGCAAAAAGTGAATTTGTTAAGGTTTATTTTTATGTGCTTTTTTTGGCAAATCATAACAGTGAAGTAAAAATCAATGATTTATCCAAAACGCTTGATTTAGATTTTCCAACGGTTCAAGAAGCCATCAAATATTGGGAAAATGAAGGCTTGCTCACCAAAAAACCAGATGGCTATTCCATCGTTAATTTGCAAGAATTGGAACTCAATAAATTATACAGTCCAAAAGTCAGCCTTTCACCAGAGGCGATTGAGAAAAGTACTGAAACGAAACATCGCGCCAAGGTAATTGACAGCATCAATGCGCAATTTTTCTCGGGAACCATGTCACCTATTTGGTATGCCGATATTGAATTATGGTTCCAGAAATACGGTTTTGATGACCAAGTCATGCTTGGCTTATTTAATTATGCCTTTGACAAAAAAGCGCTAACTCGCCCTTATGTAACCACTGTGGCTGATGGTTGGGGCAAAGAAAACATCAAAACGTTCAACGACCTAGAGGCTTATTTCACACGCCGCGAAAACGTCAAAAGTTTGAACAAGGAAATCGCTCAAAAATTAAATTTGCCACGTAACCTTACGCAATACGATGAAGAATATGTACAAAAATGGCATGACGATTACAAATATGACATGTCCATCATTGAAATTGCCTTAAAAAAAGCATCTAATAAAAGCAACATCAATTTCAAATACATAGACACCATTTTGTCAGACTGGCATGAAAAAGAATTAACCACCATTGACGAGGTCAACAACTACCTAAATGCCACAAAAACGAAAGAAAAAAAAGTAAAACAAGTCAAAAAATTTGAATTAGAATACACCCAAAGCACGTTCGACAATTGGGACGCTTTATACGATAACTAGGGAGGTTAAGCCATGGACAATGTCATCAAATCCATTTTAAAAGAATACCAAATCAACCGAAACCAAGCCATACAAGCTGCCGAAACTAGAAAGCGCGATTTGCTGATTGCCAATCCACGCTTAGCAGAAATCGAAAATGAATTGGCGCACCTTTCTATCCAAACCACCCAAGCCATTTTGCAACAGCAAAATGCTTCTGAGCAAAAAAAATTGTTGGAAAATTTGAAGAAACAATCAAATGATTTAATCAAAGAAAAAAATAAATTCATCAAAGAATTAGTTAAAGATAGCAGTTATTTAAAACCTCGTTTTTCTTGCAAGCACTGCAAAGATACTGGCTATGTTGAAAAAGATGGCAACAGCGTTTTGTGTTCTTGTCTAAAGCAAAAAATTTTTGATGCTTATTATAACAAATCGAATGTGGGAAATTTGAAAAAAGAGAATTTTTCGAAATTTAATTCCAATATTTTTTCAAGCCAGAGAAATCCGGAAGTGTATAAATCTAAACTTTCGCCAAAAGAAAATATGGAAATTATCAAAGAAAAAGCAGAAAATTTCATCCAAAATTTTGATGACCCAAACGAAAAAAATCTGCTTTTCACAGGAAATACTGGTCTTGGCAAAACCTTCCTCACCAACTGCATCGCCAATGAATTTCTTTTGCAAAGAAAAACAGTTTTGTACCAAACGGCTCCCGTCATGTTTGATGAGTTAATTGACGCCAAATTTCACAAGGAAAATTCCAATTTCGATTTGCCAACCAATATTCTAACAGCGGATTTGCTCATCATCGACGACCTCGGAACCGAGCGCACAAGCGACCTGTACATAACCGAACTTTTCACCATTCTCAACACGCGTTTGCTAAACCAAAACAACAAAATAACAAAAACGATTATTTCCACAAACCTAAAACCAGAAGAAATTCAACAAATTTACACGACCAGAATTTCTTCGAGAATCGTTGGTTACTATCGAATTTTGAGGTTTTTTGGGGAGGATTTGAGGTTTAAAAAAGGAAAAACAACTTAAAAAGGAGCAAAACGCTCCTTTTATTGTTTTTATGTATTAATCATCATCTCTCTCCAATATCTTTTCTTCAGCACCTTTCTTTAATTTTCCAGCATTTATATTCTTTCCTTTTTTAACTTGATCTGCTATTATCTGTGCCGCTGCTTGATTAAACTTACCTTGCTCCTCCTTTGTTAATGCGACTCTTCTATCAAATGATAGTAGGTCTTCTGCATATTGCTCATTTTCTTCGCCTTTCGCAATTCTTCCCTCAATTTTTTGCTTTAATGCCTCTTTGATTGCCTTTTCTGTTTGTCTTGCTTCTACTGTTGGTTTTCCTTTTTTTTCTAAACGTCTATTTTTCCAATTTCTCAAAAATTTGGTAAACCAATTTCCAGGTTGTTTCTTTGGCACTGTTGGCAATAAGTTGTTAACTGCATTTCGATGAGCAACTGGATCTTGACAAAGTTTATCATATACATCATCTACTATATAATTTTTTGTATCTTCATCTTCGATTGTCGCAAAATCATAGTTAGTTGGATTTCCCTCACTATCAACTTCCCCATAATCTAATTTAACCTTAAACTCTTCACCAACTAAATCTGTTAAATCTAATTCATCTGTAATATTATCTTCAGGTGCTTCTGGTCTTTCTGTTGGTGCATTTGAATCAGCAGTTTCCATATTGCGTTTTTCGTTCTCATAGATTACTATTTTCTTATCTGCATGCTCTTTTTCATACTTTAATGCGTCTTTGCTTTTTTTAGGAAATTCTCGAAGCATGGTTCTAGTTTCTTTTAAAATTGTATCAATCTTTTTTGTGTCTCCATCCTCTATTCCACTTAAAATTTCTTCTTGCATTTGTGGAAATGCTTCAAAAATATATTTTAATGTTACACCGCTAACCGTTGTTCCATTGACTAAGTCTTTATAGTCATTTTGTATGGCCTCCAATACTGTTTGAGGCTCTTTTATTTCAGATTCATTTTGAAGATCTAATGAACTAAAATTATTCAAAATATTTCGAATTGTATCAATATTTTCATTCTTAGGATCCTTATCAATTGTAGTAAAATATTGAGAAATAGAGTTGTTTGAAAAATCCTCCACTCTTTTTCTAAACATCTTAAATTCATTTGCTAACTCATCCGTAACCTCTGTTTGACTATTGGCTAAATCAATCAAATCTTCCAATTTATGCTCATAATCATAGTCACCAATTCTTTGCAATCTTTGAGCTTCATTTCTCCAATTTTCACTGGCTGTTTTCAAGTTCTGAAATTCATTATTTAGAGCAATTTCAGCATCTCTCCTGCTTGAAGATGGATTAGCCGTAGTATAGGCTGTTATTGCATCATCGTAATCTTTTCTTTGATCTAGCATTTTTTCAGCCGTTTCTTTTTCTCTTTTGGCATTTTTTATTCTGTCTTCAACATCATCTCTTTTATATTTTCCATTTTCTTTATAAAATTCAGCTGTTTCCTTCAATACTTTATTGGTTTTACCCTTATCGATGTTTTTTTCTACCATATGGTCTAGCTTGCTGTTTTCCTTTTTATCTGCCACAACTGCCTTAAATTGATTAATCTTTCCTTTTATTTCTTTCATTGATTCATCAATTTTTTCTTTAATAAGAGTATACGTTATCTCATCTTGACCAAGCCCAGATACGATATCTCCCATATTCAAAGCCATCGTATCTGCCTGCTTTAAAATATCTTGGATTTCGTTAAAATTCATTTTTTTGCCAGTGTTTTTATTTTTAAATAGCTCTGTAATTTTCTTATCTAAATCATCTATTATACTTTTAAAAAACTGGTCATATAACTTAAAATCAAATGTACTAGTTGTATCACTCATAATTTTTATCTCCTTTCAACTTCCCTTTTCTATATGTTTTCTAAAATTTCTAGTCTTGCTTTAATTTTCGTCACTAAAACAACATATTCTTTAATTTCTTCTTTTGTCATTTGTTTTAACACATCATCTGTGAATTTTTGTTCTATTTGCGCTAATTGTCTTTTGTATTTCTCAATTTCCATTTTATCCATACTTTATCGTTCCTTTCTATTAACATAATTTTCCTATTCTATTATATTATAACATTTAACCTTCCGAAAGTCAATACTTTATGTAAATTTTTTTATTTTTATACCAAAAAAGAGCACCTACTATGAATTAGTAAGTGCTCAAAGCTACTATTCCTCTTCTTCCTCTTCCTCATGCTCCAATGTTGTAATGCTTACGACTTTTCCATCATTTGTTTTCATTAGCGTTACGCCTTGTGTTGACCTTCCTAAAATGCTAATTTCTGCTACTCGCAAACGAATTACAGTTCCTGTGTCTGTAATCAATATCACATCTTCATCACCATTAACAATTTTAATTCCCACAATATCACCTGTTTTTGGTGTTACTTTATATGTGATAACTCCTTTTCCACCTCTGCCTGTGACTCTATATTCCTCTAAATCCGTTCTCTTTCCAAAGCCATTCTCTGTGATAGCAAGTAACGTCGCTTTTCCTCCTTGAACAATTGGTTCCATACCAATCACTTCATCACCTTCATTTAATTTCATACCTTTAACGCCTCTTGCATTTCTGCCCATAGGTCTGACATTTTTTTCGCCAAACGTCGTACACATACCTTTTTTAGTAACAAGCACAATGTTGTCTTCTCCATCTGTTAAACGCACATCAATGACACGGTCATCCTCTGCCAAAATAATTCCTTTTACACCATGTCTTCTGATAGAAGAATATTCTGTTAATGCAGTTTTCTTAATGATAGCATTTTTCGTTGCCATCGTAATGTATTTTCCTTCTGCAAAATTTTGAATTGGAATTACTGCAGAAACTTTTTCGCCTGGTTCTAATTCTAGCAAGTTTACAATCGCCGTTCCTTTTGCTGTTCTTCCTGCTTCTGGCACTTCGTAACCACGAAGTCGGTAGGTTTTTCCTAGGTTTGTAAAGAACAAAATGGTATCCAGTGTCGAAGTTGTGAAAATATCTTTGACAAAATCTTCTTCTCTTGTTGCCATGCCTTGAATACCTCTTCCGCCTCTTCTTTGGCTCTTGTATGTGTCTACTGGAACCCTTTTAATATAGCCAAATTTCGTGAAAGAAACTACCATTTGCTCTTCTTTTATTAAATCTTCCACTTCTAATTCGCCTTCTGCTGCAACAATTTTGGTCAATCTGTCGTCACCAAATTTTTCTCTGATTTCCAACAACTCTTTTTTGATGATATCAAAAACCAAACTTTCACTTGCCAAAACATCTTTATAATAAGCAATCAATTTCATTAATTCATTATATTCTTCTTCGATTTTCTCACGTTGCAAACCTGATAGACGTTTTAATTGCATGTCCAAAATAGCCTGTGCTTGAATGTCCGTAAGACCAAAACGCTCCATCAATTTTTCTTTGGCATCATCATAAGAAGAACGAATCGTTTCGATGACTTCATCAATGTTATCAATGGCGATGCGCAAACCTTCCAAAATATGTGCTCTTGCTTCTGCTTTATCAAGCTCAAATTTCGTTCTACGAAGGACAACTTCCCTTCTATGTTTCAAAAATTCATCCAAACACTGTCTTAAAGTCAAAATCTTAGGTTCTCCATCTACCAAAGCAAGCATGATAATTCCAAATGATTCTTGTAACGCTGTATGTTTATACAATTGATTCAACGTAAGTTGTGGCTTGGCATCTCTTTTTAATTCGATAACAATACGAACTCTTTCTTCACGGTCAGATTCATCACGAATTTCGGAGATTCCATCAATTCTTTTATCTCTTGCTAATGCTGCAATGTTCTCAATCAATCTTGCTTTGTTAACTTGATATGGCAAAGAAGTCACAATAATTCTTTGTTTGCCACCTGACATTTCTTCGACTTCAGCTTCGGCTCTTAGTGTGATTTTTCCTCGCCCTGTTGTATAAGCTTCTTTGATGCCTTCTCTACCTAAAATAGTCGCACCTGTTGGAAAATCAGGACCTTTGATGATTGTCATTAATTCTTCATCTGTTACATTATCGCTTTCAATGATTTTGATTAAGCCATCAATGATTTCTCTTAAATTGTGTGGCGGAATGTTTGTCGCCATACCAACTGCAATTCCTGATGAACCGTTGATTAGCAAAGCTGGTACTTTGGTTGGCAATACACTTGGCTCTTGCAATCTGTCGTCATAGTTTGGCATAAAATTGACGGTATTTTTCTCAATATCTGCCAACATTTGCTCTGAAATTTTTGCCATTCTGGCTTCTGTATACCTCATAGCAGCTGGACTATCGCCATCAATAGAACCAAAATTTCCGTGACCATCAATTAACATATAACGCATCGAAAAGTCTTGTGCCAAACGAACCATAGCATCATATACAGAAGCATCACCATGTGGATGATATCTTCCTAAAACAGAACCTACTGTGTTAGCGCATTTTCTGTATGGCTTGTCAGATGTGATGCCATCTTCGTGCATGGCATAGAGAATTCTTCTATGTACTGGCTTTAAACCATCTCTAACATCTGGCAAAGCACGACTAACAATAACACTCATGGCATAATCAATGTAGGCTGTTTTCATCTCTGTTTCAATGTTTCTCTCAATAATATTTTCCTCTTGTCTATCCATATTTTTCCTCTTTTCTTCTCATATTTTATAGTCCTATTATATATAAATATTTGGGAAAATGCAAGTTTATTTGGAAAATTTATTATTTTACATTTCATATTGTTTGATTTCGCAATTTCCCCATCGACTTGCCTTCAGAAGCATGCCATCTTCTGGCATTTCTTCAAAATAAAACTGTATCGTTTTAGCGACTGCACCATGTGTTACCAATAATATATTTTTATTTTGATTACTATATACTATTTTTTAGTTTTTATAAATGCCTAAAAACAAAAAACTGAAGATTTTTACATCTTCAGTCACCATCTTTATATTATAGCATATTTTCGCTCAAAAGTCAAGTTTACATAATTTTAAAAATATGTTATAATCAAATTTAGGGGATTTTTTGTAGATTCCCTTATTTTTGTTTTTCTATTTTTTCAATGTCCTTAAAAATATACTTTAATTTTGCATATTTAATCCTCAAGCAACCAATCCAACACATTTATCTTCTTTATGCCATCAAAATCGCTATCTAAGTCATCATCTAACGTCAATATATATTTCGGATAATTATCGCTTATCTTCTTAAGTGGCGCTAATTCTCTTTCTAATACCCCATTATTCCCATCAATAGCTTCTCTCGTCGTTAATGCTACTTGATAATAAATGGTATTTTCTGAGTTTTTGGCCACAAAATCCACTTCTAAATCATCATACTTTCCAATATAAACTTGATAGCCACGTCTTAACAATTCAAGATAAACTACATTTTCCAAGATATGTACCATATCTTTACCAGAGCCTTGCCCTAACATATAATATCTCAGCCCTATATCGACTGCATAATATTTTTCTTGCGTCTTCAAAAATTCTTTTCCTTTTATATCATATCGATTCGCTTTATACACAATATAACTATCAATCAACGCCTGAACATAAGTCACAACTGTATTATAGGAATTATTCTTCTCTAAGCCCTCAATATTGTCACTGATATTTTTCATGCTTGTTCTATTTCCTACGTTGTCATACAAATACTTCGTTACTCTTTCTAAGGTATTTTTATCCGTTATTCCTTTTCGGTTCATCACGTCCTTAAATAGAATTGTGTTGTATATCCCATCCAAAAACAATTTAATATTTTCTGGATTAATTTTTAACAATTCAATTGCTTGCGGAAATGAACTATAGCGTAAATAATCTCTAAATTTCCTTGATAAATCTGTTTTATCTTCAAATGCAGACAAATATTCCTTAAACGACAATGGTAACATTTTAATTTCTATATATCTTCCTGTAAGTAAGGTTGCAAGTTCTGACGATAAAAGCCAAGCATTTGAACCAGTTATATACAAATCGACATCTTTATGAATGAAAAGACTATCTACTGTTTTCTCAAATTCCACTACATTTTGAATTTCATCTAAAAAAATATACGTTTTTTTCCCTTTTACCAATTTTGATTTTAAATATTCATACAACTTTTTCCTATCTTGTAATTCTTCGTAATCTGCTTCTTCAAAATTAATAGATACAATTTGCTTTTCTTCTACTCCACTTTCCTTCAAATAGTCCCCAAACAACTCTAACAAAGTAGATTTACCACATCTTCTAATCCCCGTTATGACTTTTATTATCTTTTGATCTTTAAAATCTCTTAATATCGATAAATAATCTTCTCTTTTGATTTTCTCCATAAAATCCCTCCAACTATTTTTATTATACTCCCTTTTTTTATTATAGTCAAGTTTTTTCAAAATTATGAAAAAACTTATGAATTTTATGATTTTTTTCATATCTAGAATATAATTATTCACTAAAACACTAAAATGGGACTGTAAAAAACTTAATCGCTTTTGGGCAATGCCCAAAATTTTGCTCACTCATCTTCGAAAAAATAGCGTTTTTTACAGTTCCATTTTTTAATAGACTTTTTATTTTTATTCATATAAATCTTTTTTGCTCAAATTAATACGTCCCTGTTCATCGATTTCGATAACTTTTACAGTTACCTCATCACCAATTCGCAACACGTCCTCGACTTTATTGATGCGCTCTTTCGCAATTTTTGAAATGTGCAACAATCCTTCTTTTCCGCCACCTAAATCGATAAACGCGCCAAACGTCGTTATTCTCACAACTTTTCCAGTGTAAATTCCGTCTTTCTCAATTTCTCGCGTAATCTCCTCAATGATTAACTGCGCTTGTTTTGCTTTTTCGTTTGACTCCGAATAAATAAAGATATTTCCGTCTTCCTCAATGTCGATTTTTACGCCAGTTTCCTCAATAATTTTATTAATCACTTTTCCGCCTGTACCAATGACATCTCTGATTTTGTCTGGATGAATCGTCATATTGATAATTCTTGGCGCATACTTAGAAATCTCGCTACGAGGCTTGTCAATTTGCTTCAACATAATTTCATCCAAAATGTACGCTCTTGCTTTTTTCGTTCTCGCAAACGCCTCTTCAATCACTTCGTACGTCAAACCGTCAACCTTGATATCCACTTGGATAGCAGTAATTCCGTCTTTCGTTCCGCCAACTTTGAAATCCATATCACCGAAAAAATCTTCAATTCCTTGAATATCTGTGATAACAACATAGTTATCTGGATTTTCTTCGTCTGTTATCAAACCTGTTGAAATTCCAGCAACTGGCTTTTTGATTGGCACACCTGCGTCCATCAACGCCAATGTCGAGCCACAAATACTTCCTTGTGAAGTCGAACCATTGGAACTCAAAATCTCAGACACCACGCGAATGGTGTAAGGAAACTCGTCCGTGCTTGGTATCACCGGCGCCAACGCTCTTTCCGCCAAGGCACCATGCCCAATTTCTCTTCTTCCTGGCGAACGTGCTGCTTTCGCTTCCCCTACGCTGTAACCAGGGAAATTGTAATGATGAATATAACGTTTCGCTGTTTCGTTATCCAAACCGTCCAACACTTGCTCTTCGCTGGTTGTTCCCAAAGTTACAATCGACATGACTTGAGTTCTACCACGGCTAAACACCGCACTACCATGCGTTCTAGGCAAAACGCCAACTTCGCAAGATAGGGGACGAATGTCGTAAATGCCTCTGCCGTCCACTCTTTTTTGCTCATCCAAAATCAATTTGCGAACTGTCCTTTTCTCCAATTTATAAATGGCATCTGCAATTTTCGTTTTGTGTTCCTCTAATTTTTCCTCGCCAAATTTTTCGGCATACCATTTTTTTACATCTTCCGAAAATTGGTCGATTTTCGCGTCCCTTTCTTGCTTATCTGGCGTTTGAACATCTTGTTTCATGCGAGCGCAAAATTCATCACTAATGATTTTGTACACTTCTTCGTCAACTGTGAAATGCGTATATTCAAATTTGGGCTTTCCAATTTCAGCTTTAATTTTTTGCGTAAATTCACAAATTTTCTTGATTTCGCTATGCGCTTTTTTAATCGCTTCTAACATGATTTCATCTGGAATTTCGTCAGCTCCTGCTTCAATCATCGCAATCTTGTCCATTGTGCCTGCAACAGTCAACGTCAAACGACTGTTTTTTCTTTGCTCTTCTGTAGGATTAATGATGATTTCGTTGTTGACATAGCCAACAGCAACCGAACCCGTTGGACCTCCCCATGGAATATCCGAAATGGATAAAGCCACAGATGAGCCTATCATTGCGCATATTTCAGGCGAACAATCTTGGTCGACCGATAAAACTAAGCAACTGACAACAACGTCATTTCGAAAATCCTTTGGAAACAATGGACGAATTGGTCTGTCAATCACTCTGGATGTCAAAATTGCCTTTTCAGCTGGTCTTCCTTCTCTTTTTTGAAAACTTCCTGGAATTTTGCCCACGGCATACAATCTTTCTTCATAATCCACTGACAATGGGAAAAAGTCAATTCCTTCCTTTGGCTCCTTGGAAGCAGTCACGTTAACTAACACCACAGTATCTCCATAGCGAACCGTTACGCTCCCATTGGCCAACCCGCAATATTTTCCTGTTTCAATCATTAGCGTTCTTCCCGCTAACTCCATACCATACATTTTTGGTTCCATAAATACCTCCTAATAAAAAATTTACACTATTTATTTGAAAGGTAACCTCTGCAAAGCTTAATGGATGCAATAAACTTTGCACAAGCTACTATTTCAAATAAATAATTGCTATTATTTTACTATATTTTTTCGAAAAAATCAAGTAAAACCGTGATTTTTCATAAAAAACTGGAAAGATTTTGACTTCTTTCCAGTTTTTGCCCCATCTTTTTATTATATCATATTTTTATTGTTATGTCAACTTGACAAAATGCTGAAAATATGCATTTACTTAAATTTCCTTTTTAACTCTTCCAATTTTTCCTTCGCAATTCCTGTACATTTTATAATCATTTCAACCTCTACCTCATTTTTTAACATTTCTTTTGCAATCTCTAACTGAGCTTCTTTTATTCCTTCTTCTCTACCTTCTCTTTTGCCTTGTTTTTTGCCTTGCTCTAATCCTTGCTCTAATCCTTGTTCTAATCCCTCTTCTCGTCCTTGTTCTAACCCTTGCGCTCTCCCTTCCTCTAGCCCTTGCTTTCTTCCTTCCGCTAATCCATTTTCTTTCCAATAATCCTGCGCGCTGAGTTCGTCTCTTTCCCATCTTTCTCTTACTTCCGCTATTTTTCTTAACTTTTCATCTTCACTGATTTCTTCTAATTTCCACAATGCATCTGCTATATCCTGGTTCTTTTTCTTCATTTCCTTTACCCCCTCATTGTTTGGATTATCCAAAAATGCTAGCCATTGTAGTAGTTGATTACATTTATCGTTTTTCTTTCTTGCTTTTGGTAAGCTTATTATATGTATTTCTAGGTCTTCTGTCAAGACTTTTTCGAAATATTCCTCCTCTCGAATTTGCCATTTCGTATGTACTTTGTTAATCTCCTTTAGCCTGCCAAAATCATAGTCTGCAATTAATATTATAATTGCTTTTTGTAGTTTGTGATATTTCTCTCCGATTTTTAGTTGCATACTGTATAAATTCGACCAATAATCCAGCAACCTCTTTTCTGTGTAGCCTTTATCCGCCAGCTGAATTTCGATATTGCAAATGATTCCGTCGTTTAACTTGGCTTTTAAATCCAAAATTCCCATTTTCTGGTCTGGATACGTTTGTAACAAATAGCGGTCATTGTCTAGTTCAATTTCATCGATTTCTTCCTCAATAATGGATGAAATCAGTGCTTTGGTGATGCTTTCATTTCCTTTGCGAAATAGGCAATGAAACACCACGTCATTTTTTGGTTTTAGTAATTGCATTTTATCATTTCCTTTCATTTTTTAGTTTATTTTGTGAAATTTTGTGGCAGAATTGCCGAAATTACAATTTCTTAAGAATCTTTTCATATTCCTTTTTGATTTCTCGTTTGTTGATATCTCGATTAATCATCAAATTGTAACTATCATGATATTTCATTTTCCCAATGATTTTAATCGTTGGAAAAATTTCTTGAATAATATTTTCCGAAATTTCATACATATTTGTTTTATTGACTATTATATATAGTTTTTCATCTGAAACACGCCAGTCATTTCCAATGACTTCCAACATGTCTCTCGCCTTTTTGATACCTAAAATATTGGGTTCTAGTAAAAAAACAATCTTGTCGCTATTGTAAAAAATCCTTTTGGTATAATCATTTTCCAAATTGGATGATGTATCAATCAAAATCAACTGATAGTCACTTTTGAAATCTGTTATCATCTTTTGAATCGCAAAAAAATTGACATTTTGTTTATCTGGGAATAAAATATTTAGATTAAATAGCACGTCCAGATTCTTATTTACATTTACAATCATGCTTTTTATATTGTCTTTATACTGCGGGATTTTCTTTATTTTTAAAATTGTTTTGATATGATTTTCGTCCAAATCAAAATCAATTAACAAGGTTTTGCCATTTGCGTTTTCCACATTTTTTGCAAGAAATGTGGAAAATGTACTTTTGCCGATTCCACTTGCTCCCGAAATCGCAACTACTTTTGATGTGTATTTTCGAATATTGGTCACCATCTCTTTTTGCAAAAGTTGTTCAAACAGTTTCAAATCTATATCCAAACTATTATAAAGCTTTAATTTGTCATCTTCTTCCACAGTTTCTTCCAAATTATCTTCGTTAAATAATACAATAAAAATGTTTTCGTGAATTTTTCGCACTAAGTCAATCAATTCATTAACCGTGTAATGACTAACCACGTTTTTGCACAAAAATAAGATATCCACAATTTCTTCCCTTTGCAAGACTTCCAACAGTTCGTCATCGCTGACAATATCTTCTGCCAAAACTTCATAGCCTTCCATCATTTTTATTTTGCCATTTAAGGCTGGATTACCAATTGCTGTTAAAATTTTCTTCATTTTTTCCTCCTATATGATTAAATTTTTTTCATAATCTGATGCTTCCACTTTTGCCAAAATGTGGTCGTCTCCAATAAACATCAGGCTTTCGCCTCTTTTTAACGATTTCATTTCAATTCGTTCCTTTTCCGAAATATTGGCGTATTTTTCCAGCACCAAAACATTTTCCTCTTCCAAGGAAAAAAACGATTTAATGCTACAATTATTCAAAATACTTTTTCCATAAGCGCCGCCTTCTAGGCTAAACAAATCGGAAACATCCTGCGTTATCGCAACAGCGCTACCGCCAAATTTACGAATGGTTTTGAATATTTTATAAATAAAACTTGCCACAAATCCGCTTGACGTAACGCCAATCAAACGCCAAATTTCGTCCAAATAAATTGCTTTATTTTGGCTCCTATCTTTCTTGATTTTATCCCAAAAAATATCGGTAAACATGTACATGCCATATTTTAAATTGTCCTCGCCCAAATCGTAAATATCTGCAATAATCAGCTTATTGTCTAATGCGACATTGGTGCGATGATTGAAAAATTTGAGTGAACCATAAACAAATGGATATAATTTTAGCTTGAAAAATTTGTCTTTCTCGTCATCTAAAATGTTGTATAAATCCTCTAAAATTGGCATTTCATCCGCTGTCTTGAATTGTGGCATCACGCAAATCTTTCCTTCTTCTGATTTTTTGTATAATGTTTCATCGTCAAAAGTAACGCCTTTTTGCGCATACGTTTGGATTAATTTTTCCTCCAAAATGGCCGTTTTTTCTTCATCCATTTCGCCAAAAATCAAGCTGAAAAATCCTCTTAATTTCAACAATTTACTGCTCAAATACCCCTGCCCATCTTCGATACTTTCCTCGCGAATATCCAAAACATTCATAAACGTATCCGAACTCGGACCCAGCTTAATCAGCGTCCCATCCAGACTCTCCGCGATTTTATTATACTCTCTTTCTGGGTCAATCACATATTGCTCGATACCCAGCAAACGATAACGCAAAATCAGCAATTTGATGTAAAATGATTTTCCTGCGCCACTCGTCCCAAACACGCACATATTCGCATTTTTATATTTATCTTTATTAAATCTGTCCACCAAAATCATGGAATTATTATAAAGATTGCTTCCTAAAAAAATGCCATTTTCGTCGCACAAGGTCGACGAAATAAAAGGATACGTTCCGCTTAAACCTTGTGTTAAAACATTTCTCGCCGAAACTTCTTTTAACTCTTTGCTATTTTCCATCATCGGCAAACACGCCATAAACGTTTGCTCTTGCCTAAAATTCGCCTTTTTCGTGACAAATCCTGACGATTGCAAAATGCCATCTATTTTCGCCAAACTTCTGGCAAGCTCCTTTTCATCCTCCGCAATCACTATGCAATACGTATACAAATAATACAAATCCTCGTTGTTAACCTGCATCTCTTTTCTGATGTATTTCGCATCATTGTACGAAAACGCCGCCAAATCAACATCTTCTTTGTTAGCATTTCCAAATTTCAAATCAACCCCAGTATTTCCAATGCTATACGTCAAATCTTTGATGGTTTTAAACGCATCTTGTTTTTCATAAAAAATGGAAATATTGACATTTACATTACTATTGATTAAATTTCTAAAAATAATCTCGCTATATTCCCTCGCATAATCCACAACTAACAAGCCTGCATAATACTTTCCATCGATTTCCACATATTTTGGATTGCTAAAATTGATATAACCTGGCGCCAATTTATCTTTCAAATTGACGGTTCCTTTCAAAAAATTTTCTATTTTCTCCACCTCGTTTCAATTTATTTGGGATTTACTTTATAAAAGAATGAAATATTGTTAGAACTTCTTGTTTTGAATTCACTTCATGAATTGTATTTCCACATCTGGTCAATGTGTCCTTGATTTTAAAATAACATTCGTTCAAATATTCATATGCTCGTCCTTCTTCATTGGTAAAATCTTCTGCCTGTTTATTTGGAATATCTACTTTTTTTCGGATAATCATGTAAAAATTCTTAGATGACGAATTTTTTTCTTGATTTAATTTCATGATATAATGAATATAATTTTCTTGAATTTCTTTAATTTTCGAATTATCTTCTTTATTATTTTTGATTTGGGAAATTACTTTAGAAATATCTTCTTTTTTACTTTGAATCAGTATTTGAATATCAAAATCACAAGTTTTTAAAAAATTTTTGTAGGAATGAATAATCGCTTCTTTTTCTAAATTGGATTTTAAATCATAATTAATGGGATTAATTCTCAAGATTTTGATAAAAGAATTTTGATAAAAGATTAGTCCACTATCATAGATATTCTCAAAAGGCAACCACTCTTTCGTGGATTGTTCTTTTTCGAATTTCAATTTTGTACTCCTTTCTCTATTTTCGATATCATACAACAAAATTTTACATTTGTCAATAAGTTTTTTAAAATTTTTTTCTTTGAAAAGATAATATTACATGAACTTGACATTTTATGTAAAACGTGTTAAAATAAACAATAGGAAGTATTTTACTTTACTATTTTTATAATGCAGGAGGATGATACTATGATGAAGGTGCTCGTAAAGGAAATGCAAGTCCAACTTTCTGATGGACGGCTGATACCTTTAGAAGCTTTGCTTGAGGATTACGAAAAACTTCTAAAGGAGAAAACATCGAAGGAAGAAACCTCAAAAAAGGTCATTACAGCTGAACTGAGGGTCGGCGAATGGTTTCTCATTGACAGAGATGTCATTGACAAAAACAGAGAAAAAATTCATCGTGTGTGCGATGAGGCAGGATATGTAGGGGAGAGATATTGGAAGAGATTCGAAGAGTCGAATAAAATTGCTGATGAGGAGTCCAAGAGATATACTCGCATAATCAAAACATATATCTTCAAGCATGACTGGGAGTACAAGACTGAACAGGAAATGCGGGATATGTGTGAAGAGATAGGCGATGGAGAATGCGATGAAGTTATCTGTGATTTAGAGTTGCAGATGAGAATTTGCAACGGGGAATCTGCGGATGATTTATTTGAAAAAGCCGATAAACTTCCACGTGTAAGAGTTATACAACTCAGAAATGGTGGAACTGGCTATTTGGGTGGCGCTGCTCTTTTTGGTAACGCTTTTCCGCCCGCAGCCCTTGGCAGGAACAAATTCTATCCTAATACCATTTACTACAAGTTCACGCCCTATGCGTTCCAGCGAGAGCTTTCGTAGCACTGAACACTGTTTCCATTACTTAAATGGAAGCAAAACTAAATTTAAGGGGAGTAATTTCCCCTTATTTTATTAAAATTTTTAATTATTTTTGTATATTTTCAAAAATTTTGACGATACTATATTCTATAAGGTTTATATTAACCTAACTTAGAGTTATATAAGGTCATTTTTTGGTTTTTTATAATTCGAGCTAAGATGTTATGTGGCTTAAGTAATCCTTAGGTTGCATGATGTCGGACGCGAAGAGTAAATTATTTGTTTGTAAGCTGTTTTACTTTTTCAAATGGTTAAATAATAGGTAATTTATTCGAAGTCATGATGATACTTGTATTTATCGTGGTCAATAGTAGTCTCTTGTAGATGAATTTGGTTATAGATAAGTGTATTTATTGTCTAGCAACTGATTAATATGTGTGGTATATAGCTTATTCATATAGCGATATATGTTAGGTTAGACTATTATATGTATTAGTTTTAGCTGAAAGCTAATATAAGCTTTATCGATGAACCGCTGCTAAGTGTATTCTTAGCAGCGGTTTCAATTTATCTATTCTTTAACGTTGATGAGTTCTCACCATAAATAATTTAGCCAATCCCTTTTCAAAAGCTGACGTACGCCCATATTGCTTATTTACCTGTTGATAATGATTAAAATGTTCCTGACGAGTTTGTTCTGGCAGTGCAATCTTTTCATTTTCTATCATTTTTTCTGCCATAAAATTGCAGTTTTGCACTTCACTATAAAATTGGGGTGGCGAACCATACTTTAATAACGAATTTGCTTCCAGTGGGTCCATTTCTATCAAATTTGGATTCAAATCTTCCAAACCTACCAAAAAAGTTCTTTCTTCATAGTAATTTTTTACACTTTCAGGGCATGAAATGTTGTATTCCTGCACATGCCTCAACTCTGGATTATTCCTAACTCTTTCAAAAAAATGCCTATTACCATACATTTCATCACTCACTAATTGCTTTTCTTCAATTCCATCTTCATTGTAATAACTCAAAATTTCCATCGTTGTTTCTTGGTTGTTCACTTCTTTCACATGTCTTTGCACTTGCTCACCATTATAGGCATATTGAACAAACTGAATTGTTGAAAAATAACTATCTGGATAATACCTATCTTTCGCATTCAGCATATAACCAACTTCGCCATTTTTTCCAATGTGAATTTGATTTTCAATCCATTTTTTAGCTTGTTCCTCTTGAAATGGAATCCCTTCTCGTTTTAACATCACATTAATATGCCAAATAATCGCTTGAAATCTGGGATTTTCCTTTAATTTCGGACAAATTGGTAATTCATTCAAATATTCTTCTACAAAATGGTTACTTTGCAATCTCCTCCTGCGCAAGTCCTGTGCATTTTATAATAATTTCCATTTCTATATTATTTTCAAGCATCTCCTTTGCAATTTCTAGCTGCGCCTTTCTTTCACCTATTTTTTTACCTTCTTTTCTTCCTTCCGCCAATCCGCTCTCTTTCCAATAGTCTTGCGCACTGAGTTCATCTCTTTCCCATCTTTCTCTTACTTCCGCTATTTTTCTTAACTTTTCATCTTCACTGATTTCTTCTAATTTCCACAATGCATCTGCTATATCCTGGTTCTTTTTCTTCATTTCCTTTACCCCCTCATTGTTTGGATTATCCAAAAATGCTAGCCATTGTAGTAGTTGATTACATTTATCGTTTTTCTTTCTTGCTTTTGGTAAGCTTATTATATGTATTTCTAGGTCTTCTGTCAAGACTTTTTCGAAATATTCCTCCTCTCGAATTTGCCATTTCGTATGTACTTTGTTAATTCCCTTTAACTCGCCAAAATCATAGTCTGCAATCAATATCATGATTGTTTTTTGTAGTTTATGGTATTTTTGTCCGATTTTTAGTTGCGAACTATACAAATTTGACCAATAATCCAGCAATCTCTTTTCCGTGTAACCCTTGTCCGCCAGCTGAATTTCAATATTACAAATGACGCCGTCATCTAATTTTGCCTTTAAATCTAATATTCCCATCTTTTGCTCGGGGTATGTTTGCAACAAATAGCGGTCATTGTCTAATTCAATTTCTTCAATATCTTCCTCAATAATCGACGATATCAATGCTTTCGTGATGCCTTCATTTCCTTTGCGAAACAAGCAATGAAACACCACGTCATTTTTTTGTTTTAGTAAATTCATTTAATCAATCCTTTCATTTTTATTTATTTTGTTTTGTGAAATTTTCGGCAGAATTTGCCTGTAATTTGAATCATGAATCGATTCAAGATTGAAATATTTATATCATAATATTTTACATTTGTCAATATTTCTTGTAAAAAATCGTAGGGGCGACTATCAGTCGCCCGTGATATTATCCATAAAATAATATTCAAGAATAAAATCTGTCATATGGCGGGCGATTGATAATCGCCCTTACGTGCATAAAAGATTTGCAACATACAAAATCACCATATGGAATGGGTAAAAAATATAATAACCATATTTGGTTTTTCTGCCTAATTTTCCATTATAGGCTAATAATAAGACAACTGGCAATGTAGCGCACAAATAGGAAATAAGGCTCGAGCTTGTATCATCTATGATTAATCTTGGGTAATAATAAATAAAATTCAAAATGGCAAAAGCCACAATTCGCAATAGTTTCCTGTTTCTACATAAGTATAAAACAAAAACCGCTGCAACGCCATACCAGCCATAATCCACGCAAAGAATTTTTCCTAAATAAAACACGACAAAAACAAGTGGCAATGAAAGATAATATTTTTTGCCAAGCTTGTCAAATATGGTGATAGCAAAAATTCCTAATAATAACGTGAACAATATGTTCAGCATTTGCCAATTGCCTACTAAAGAACGAAACAACATAAATGGAATTTGTGAAATGAGCGCAAAAATTGTCAATCTTTTGTAATATTTTTTTAAATTGCTGGTGTGACAATAACCCTCAGCCACCAAAAAAGCGAACAAAGGAAATGCAATTCTTCCCAAATAACGCGTTGCAAAGCAAGTCGTCTCCGGGATTGCATATTTTACATGGTCTAGCACCATCGTCACACAAGCAATGATTTTTATTACAAAAATTGACATCTTTTTCTCACACCTTTCACAATGATTATACCATATAATTTTATTTTGTAAAAGTGTTTTAAAAAGATGTCAATTCCAAAAAACTTACCACAGATACTTCCACGATATTATCCAATAAATCCTTATATTCTTTGGCTCTGAAATTCATGAATCCATCTAAAATCATGGTTTTATTTTCTTGGATATATTGTTTGATTAATTGCTTTAGCAATTTATTTTTATAACCAATTTTATGGTCTGGCAAACTCATGATTTGATGACTAATTTTTAAAACATATTCTTGTTCTTCTTCATTTAAATAAAAGTAGTTTTGCTTGATGCATTTTTTGATGAGATTTTTTTCATAAAATTTTTCGATGGCGCTTTTTAAAACAATGGTAACAATTTCGCAAAACTCCTCTTCGTTTTTTTCCATGTCATGAATAATGACATTGTCATATTTTTTAAATCGATAGTTTGAAATGCAAACATTGACTGGTAATTTCTCAAATGTGCTGATTAAATACGCTATAATTTCCTGGTTATTGGTTTTTATGCAAATCGATTTCACGTGTCTTCTCCTTCAACTTAAACTATATAGTATCATATTCATTCGGAAAGAATTCGGTGTTAGTCTTCCCAAAATTCTTACAATGCCTCATTAATTCCTCTTGCAATGATGTCTTTCATACTATCAATCAAATCATCGATTTCTTTTGGCGTAACAATGAAATTATAGTCGTTTGGAATCAGCGCTTCTTTGATTTTTTCGTAATTATCCTCGTCTTTTAGTTTGTTAAGCGCGTCGTTTGACTCCGCTTTTTTCTGCAAATCTTCAATAAACAAATCCAAGCAATCATTCGTAATCGAAGCCATCTCAACAACTGTTGGGACACCAATCGCAACCACTGGAATGCCCAGCGTTTTCTCTGACAACTCGTCTCTCGCATTTCCAACGCCTCCGCCCGGCACAATTCCTGTGTCCGAAATTTGCACCGATTTGTTAATTCTGCTCACACTTTTCGAGCACAAACTATCAATGGCAACAATCATTTTGGGTTTGATTTTATCGACAATTCCTCGAATAATTTCCGCACTTTCAATTCCCGTTGTGCCCAACACGCCTGGCGAAATCGCAGAAATCGCTCTTGTATTCGCATTAATATATTGTGGCAAATACAATTTAATGTGACGCGTAATTTCCACTTCATTCACAACTCTCGAGCCCAAACTATCTGGTGTAGAATACAAATTGCCAAGCCCAACAATCATGATTTCCTCTTCTTTCTTAATGTGTTTATCCACAATATTCGCCAATTCCTTGCTGATTACTTCCACAATTTTGTCTTCTTTTTCTGTTTCAATATTATGAATTTTCTTCACATCTATTGTGATATAATTTCCAATTGGCTTTTGCAAGGCCTCCTCTCCAGTTTCATTCGTAACCGCCACTCGTGTGATTCGGATATCTTCTAACTCTTCCTCTTCACACTCCACGCCATCAATCTCGTTTTCTATCTTATTTGCTTTTCTGTACAAATCGCGTCTTTCGACTGCCATATCTGTTCTAAAATCCATTTTCAAATCACCTCTTCCTTATTGTGGCAATTTGAAGAAAATTTATACAAAAAAAGAGCTATAAAAAAACTCAATTTCTCACGCTCTTTTTTAAAAGTTAGAGTTTTTTACAGCCCTTTCTTATTTCAACGTATCCGCAATGTTTTCGCATAATTTAATATATAAATCTTTACGATTATTTGGCATTTTTCCCAACAATTCAGAAAAAGCATTATCGACATTTTTATCATCAATTCCTTTCACCAAGGTGTCCAAATTTAACCCTAACGCTGTCGCAAGATTAACTAATACTTCCACACTGCATACGCTTGTTCCTCGCTCAATTTCACCAACATGTGATGGACTAATATCAACTAATTCAGCTAATTTTTCTTGTGTTAAATCCATTTCTTTTCTCTTTTGGCGAATACGTTTTCCCATTGCTCTATAATCAATCTTATACATATAGCCTAGCCTCCTCCAGTTTATTTTACACTGTTCGCCAATTTTTATTAAGAATCCATAACTGTTGAATGTAGTTTGTAGCCGTTAATGTATAAGATTTTCCATTTTATAATAATTTTTTGATTTCTTCATTTTCTTTCAAATCCGCTCCTAGAAAAGGATAGCAGGATTTATCTTGCGCCATTGCAGCAAGTCCAATTTCCAAATCATTCTTTAATTCACTGCTTGCGTATTTTACAATAATTCCTTTATTTTGTACAGCAAGGTGAACAATTTCTTTATCTGCGCGCATTTTTTTCGTTGCAAAATACAAAATCTGACCTGTTTGTCGCAAACCAGCCATTAGAAGTTCTCTGTCTTCAAGCAAGTTTTCTTTGGCATAACAATACGTCCACCCAACTTGGCTCACAGACTCATACACCACATCTCGGTCACCTTTTAATGCATCACTCGCAAACTCGAGTGCTTCTGGGTTATTTTCAATCGCTTCCAATACCACTTCTTTGTCATTTCGCAATTCCTCAGATGCAAATTCCAACAACGCTCCTTTCTGCGCCACTTGCTTCAAAACATATTCTTTCTCATCTGCATGATTTTCCATATCGATAACATCTTGCGCTTTTGGCATGTATTTTCACCTCTATTTTTTCAAATATTCTTCGATTTCTTCTGCAATATCACTTGACACTTTATTCGATTCATTGTTTAATTTCACCGTATACAAAATGTCTTTATTTTTGTAAAATTCAATCAAATTTTCTGAAATCGCATGATAATTTTCTAGTCTTTTTCTAACCGTTGTTTCGCTATCGTCTTCTCGAATCATCAGTTTTGTACCACATTTATCGCAAACATTTTCCACTTTTGGCTTACGAAAATCCAAATTGTAAATTTCTCTGCAATCTGAGTTTGGGCAAGTTCTTCGCTTCGTGATTCGGTCAACAATTTCATCATCTGACAAACTCAAATTAACCGCCACTTTGACGCGACGACCTTGTGCCTTCAACAACGCATCTAAACTTTCCGCCTGCACCACAGTACGTGGATAACCATCCAAAATGCAACCATTTTGCGTGTCAGGCTCTGACAATCTTTTTTCCAAAAGTTTGATTGTCAATTCATCTGGAACTAGCTTTCCTTCTTGCACATAGGCTTTTACTTCTTTTCCAATTTCATCTGCACTATTGATATAACTCCTAAAAATCTCCCCACTCGAAATGTGCGGTATCTGCAACTTTTCCGCCAACAAATTTCCCACAGTTCCTTTTCCTGTGCCTGGCGCACCTAACATAATAACAATCATAAAAATTCTCCTTTTTTCGTTTTTTACATTATAACAATGATTTGTTTTTATTTCAATCATTTTCGGAAATTTAAAATTATTTTGTGCGACATGTATTTCTCTATACAAAAAATTAGAATATTTCTAAAACTATTGACAAATACTAGAAAATATAGTATACTATATTTATAACTGAATGATATGTATAGCCTGTCATTCGACACTAGAATATATGAGTAACGGCATATATTCTATTTTTTTGCATTAAATAAAACAGAATGGCAGAAGTAACGGTCGCCATTCTGAACTAAATTCAATTAGTTTTTAACCTCTCGGTCTTTGTACGATTGCAACTCTGCCTTCAATCTTTCGATTTCTTGCAGTAACAACCATACTAATGTATAGCCATTCATACATTCAACACCCCCTTTCGTTAGATTACCTAATTACTCAGGTTTTTATATTGTATCATAGATTATTTACAATAGCAACAACGAAAGCAAAATTTCTATTTTTACCCCTAAACTTTCATTATATCATATTTTTATATTTATGTCAACTTGACAAATTCCTGATTTTATGCTCTCACTTGTGATTGCTAACTTCTAATGTATTTAAAATTTCATCTTTGCTTCGTACTTCAACTACTCGATTTACTTCTTTTCCACTTTTTATGCACACAATGGTTGGTATTGCTTTGATTTCATATTGTGCTTTCAAATCTTGTGCTTCATCTGTGTTGATTTTGCACACTTTTATGTCATTTCGTTCCAAAGCAATTTCGTCAATGATGGTTGCTAAATTTTGGCACGGCTTGCACCAATCTGCATAAAATTCCAGCAAAACTGGATTTTCACTTTTTAAAACTTCTTCCTCAAAATTGCTACTGCTGACTTGCAAAACTTTCTCGTTATTTACAATTTTGTCTTGTACTTTTGACTCAATGGTATTCTCTTTCGCTGTATTTATCCTGTTTTGACTGATTTGTATATCCGTATTTTGCGCGTGATTTTCTGTATTTTCTACCATTTCGTTTTCTGTTGATACATGAAACCAAATTGCTACAACGACTAACATAACGATTATTGTTCCGATGATTTTACTTTCCATTGATTTTCTCCATTTATTTTATCATTTCTAAAATATCGCTTTTTCCTACAACGCCAACCGTTTGATTTGCTACTTCTCCATTTTTGAAAACAATCAAAGTTGGTATCGACATAATTCCATATTCAACTGCCAAATCCTCATTTTCATCAATATTAATGCGACAAACTTTTACGCTATCTATTTCCTTCGCAACTTCCTCCACAATTGGGGATAACATTTTGCATGGACCGCACCAATCTGCATAAAAATCCACCAAAACTGGCTTCTCATTTTTCAAAACTTCCTCTTCAAAATTACTACTTGTAACATCCAAAACCATTGTATTTTCCTCCCTTTCCTTTGCTACATCGGTATTTTGCGTTTTTAACATTTGCTGAATTCCCAGCAAAATCCCAACAAAAATAACGATTAAAATCACTATCAAAACCTTATTTTTCAACACTTTTCTCCTTTAAAAGAAAATCATATAAATTCCCATGAAAATCAAAATTGCACCTGAAATTTTTTTAATTTTATCAAAGTTCCTTTTGATGCTATCAAAAATTCCTTTCATTTTTTCAATTAACACGGCGGATAAAATAAATGGAATTCCCAATCCGATGGAATACACGAGCATGAGCAAAATTCCTTTGAGCAATTCCTGTTGCTTGGCAACTAACAATAACGCTGAACTTAGGAAAGCGCCCACGCAAGGCGTCCAGCTAATCGAAAATAGCATACCAAATAGCATGGATTTGATGAAATTCAAATCTTTCGGATTCGCCTGCACATTTTTCATTTTGTTCATCATTTTAATGTTGAGAATTTCCATATAATTGAGCCCAAATAAAATGATGATGATGCCAAATATCCATTTGATGTAGCACATATAGTGACTGACGAATTGTCCCAACTTGCTTGCAAATATCGCTAGCACAATAAAAACAATTGTAAAACCAAGAACAAATGCAAGTGCGTTAAGCAATGTCTTTTTTGTTTGCTTGCCTTCTTTTCCTGCAAAATAAGCTAAGTAAATTGGTATCATTGGCAACAAACATGGCGATATAAAGCTCGCAATTCCTTCTAAAAATGTAAATAAATATTCCACTTAAAAACCCCTTATTATTTTTCCAAAAATAACATTTTCCATTCTGATATTATCATAAATTTGTAAAAATGTAAAGCTAAAGTTGGGCAGCAATGGATAGAATTAATTGCTCTGTTTTTTCCCAGCCTAAACATGGGTCTGTAATGGATTTTCCGTAAATTCCTTCTTCAATCTTTTGGCAACCGTCTTCTAAATATGATTCAATCATCAAGCCTTTTATCATTTTATGAATGTCAGTGCTATGGCGCATTGCGTGAAGCACTTCGTTGGCAATTCTGATTTGTTGCTCATATTTTTTGCCACTATTGGCATGATTTGTATCCACAATAACCGCCGGATTTTCGTATCCGCCATTGCAGTATAAATCGTACAATTGGCTCAAATCCTCATAATGATAATTGGAATGATTATGCCCAAATTTATCCACACTTCCACGCAAAATGGCGTGTGCCAAATCATTTCCTTTTGACGCAACTTCCCAACCTCTGTACAAGAATGTTTGCGGATTTTGTGCCGCTTTGATGGAATTTAGCATAATCGAAACATCGCCACTGGTAGGATTTTTCATGCCAACTGGCACATCGATTCCTGAGGAAACAAGTCGATGTTCCTGATTTTCAACCGAACGCGCGCCAACTGCAACATAAGACAATAAGTCCGATAAATAGCGATAATTTTCAGGATACAGCATTTCGTCTGCCGGACAAAGCCCTGTTTCCTCAATCACCTTTTTGTGAATTGAACGAATCGCCTTGATGCCTTCTAGCAAGTCTGGCGCCTTGTTTGGGTCTGGCTGATGAAGCATTCCTTTATAGCCAACTCCAATAGTTCGTGGTTTTCCTGTATACACGCGCGGAATGATAATGATTTTGTCTTTTACTTGCTCCTGTACTGGCACAAGACGTTGCATGTAATCCATCACAGAATCGACTCTGTCTGCCGAACAGGGACCAATAATCAAAATAAATTTGTTGCTTTTTCCACGAAATACATCCGCAATTTCCGCATCCCTTTTCGCCTTAACTGCCTCTCCTTCTTGCGAAAGTGGCATTTGTGCCTTCAATTCCTCTGGCATTGGTAATTTTCTTTTGAATTCAATGTTTGCATTTTTTTCCATCATTTTTTCCTCCTTTAAAATATTAAAAAAATAGAACCCCTTAATGAGTTCTATTGAATATACTTTATTAACCAGAAATATTTTACTCATTAAAAAACGCATATGCAAATTGACCGTAGCTAAAAAAGTAGCTAAAGTTAAAACTAAAAAAGTTAAATTTTGCACAATTGTTTTCTTTTTTCAAAATATTTCCCTCCTTTTATTTCTTAATTATATAGTAGCATATTTTCCAGAAAATGTCAATATTTTTTTAAAAAATCGCACAAAAAACATGCGAAAATGCGTTGACATCTGCTATATTTACAATTATAATAGTAACAATCCTTTTCTAGAGGAAAACCTGAAAGAAAGGAGGTACTAATCTATGTCTTCTTACGATTTAATTTGGATTTTAATTCAGATGCTTTTGAAAGATAAAACAGATGAATTAAATGAAAAAGACAAAAAAGACTAGCTATAGTCAATAGAGATGTTTACCACACATCTCTATTTTTTATAAAAAATGAGATTAAACGCTACCACAACATTTAACCTCGTACTAATCGTGTCTTCTTACGACTTTTTAGTTATTTATATTATAACCTATTTTTTATTGTATGTCAAGTTTTTTAGTTTATACTAAAATTCCTCTTGAATTAAATATTTTTCATATTTTGTGAATTATTTTTTAACCTTTCCAATTCTGTTTTTACCTCTCTACTTATAAAAATGCCATCACAGATTCCTAATTTATAATAAGCAAAATTCCAATAATTTTTTTCTTCATACAAAAGTTCCTCGTATTGTTCGATAACTTTATTTCTTATATCTTCATCGTTTATTAGTTTTTTAAAAACATTTTGTAACTCTATTTCCATTTCTTTTACTTTTTCGCGATTTTGATAACTTTTTTCATACGCATTTTGAAAACCTTTTGTTCGAATATTATATAAATCCTCCAAAATTGGATTTTCAAAGATTTCTTCCATTTTTGACATTTTATCCCAACCTTTCTTTTTAAAAATTTTTATTAATTTTTGTTACATCTTAAAATTACTCCTCCCTTCAATTTATTTTACCGCATCATAATGCGGTTGCGTTGTATAAAAATTTGCTATCCTTAAAATAATAAAACTGTCAAAAATAGGAGGATAGCAATTTATGACATTATCCCAAGCCATTGTGCAAAGAATTAAAAATTTAATCAATCAAAGTTCACAAATAGAAAATTATCATCAATTATCCACACGAGCTGGACTAAATGAATCAGTCATTCGTGCAATCCTTTCTGGAGAAACAAAAAATCCATCAACAGAAACGATTTACTACATTTCTGTTGCTCTCGGTATTACTTTATCAGAGTTTTATAATGACAAATTGTTTGATATTGATAACATTGAAGATAATTAAACTATTGTAGATAATTATAACATGATTTGAATATGATGTCAAGTATCATGACATCATTTAAAATGACTGCATATTTTTAATGTCATTTTTCATATAATTAAATAAATATATGAAGAAAGGTTTTAATATGAAAAAATTTGATCCTCAGCAATATGCCGATGATGAGTTAGAAAGAGTAACTTTAAGAATATCTCATAAAGCAAAAGAAAAGTTGGCTCAAATTGCGCAAAATGAAAATATAAGTTTGAATAGTTTAATTGTAAGATGTATTGATTTTGCATTAAAAAATCAATAACTTTAATTTATTATAAAAAACCTCTCTAATTTTAACTAGAGAGGTTTTTATTATCCTATTTTTCTGCCAAAGCCAACATATCTTTCTTCAATTTTTCTAATTGCTTATCCGCATCTTCCATCGTCTTGCCTTTGACACCCATGTAGAACTTGATTTTTGGTTCGGTTCCAGAAGGACGCACGCAACACCATACATCATTTTCCATGGCATAATACAAAACATTTGACATTGGAAGCGTCGTTTTTGTTTCTTTGCCAGTTTTGGTATCTTTTATCACGCCTGCCTTGTAATCTCTGACTTCTAGCACTTTGTAACCACCAAGCGTTTTTGGCGGATTGCTACGAATTGCTTCCATAATTTCCTTGATTTTGACTGCTCCGTCAGCACCTTTTAGCGTAATTGGAACGGTTTCTTCTCGGTAATAGCCATATTTTTTGTAAATATTCATCATTTGGTCCCACAACGTCAAATCTTGTTTTTTATAGAATGCAGCAGCCTCGCAAAGCATCATCACTGCTGTGATTCCGTCTTTGTCACGCGCGTGCGTTCCCACAAGACAACCATAACTTTCTTCAAAACCAAACACGTAATTGTATTTTCCAGTTGTTTCAAACTCTCGAATTTGCTCGCCAATAAACTTAAATCCTGTGAACGTTTCTACAAAATGCATGTCATATTCTTTGGCGATAGCTCCCGCCAAATTTGAAGAAACAATCGTTGAAACAAATGCTGGATTTTTAGGCATCAAGCCTTTTTCTTTTCTTTGTGACAACACATATTCCGCAATCAACAAGGCTGACATATTTCCTGTAAATGGGATGTATTCGCCTGTTTTCGTATCTTTCGAGAAAACGCCTAAACGGTCAGCATCTGGGTCGGTTGCAAGCACAACATCTGCGTTCACTTTTTTTGCTAATTTTAGCGCCAACTCAAATGCTTTGACATCTTCCGGATTTGGATATTCCACAGTTGGGAAGTTTCCATTTGGCAATTCTTGCTCTGGCACAACATAAATATTCTCAAATCCAAGTTCTGCCAAAACCCTTTGTACTGGCTTGTTTCCGGTTCCGTGCAATGGCGTATAAACAATGTTCAAATCCTTTTGCACTTCTCTAATGATTTCTGGATTTAGCACCTGCTTTTTTATCGCATCCAAGTACAATTTATCAAGTGCACTTCCTACAATATTGTATAAACCTGTGTTTTGAGCCTCTTCGTAACGCATTCTTTTCACCAAAGAATAGTCAGTCACATTGTTCACTTCTTCAATAATCTCTTTATCTTTTGGTGCCACAATTTGCGCGCCGTCGTCCCAATAAACTTTGTAACCATTGTATTCTGGCGGATTGTGGCTGGCTGTAATCATCACACCTGCAATGCAACCAAGTTCTCTGACCGCAAATGACAATTCTGGCACAGGACGAATGTCGTCAAAAATATACGTTTTAATACCATTTGCGTTCATGCAAAGTGCGGTTTCTATCGCGAACTCGCGTGACATTCTTCTGGAGTCGTACGAAATCGCAACTCCTTTATTTTCGCCACCTTCGTGTAAAATGAAATTCGCCAAACCTTGTGTCGCTTTTGTGACTGTGTACACATTCATACGATTTGTTCCGTTGCCGATGACGCCTCGTAATCCTGCGGTTCCGAATTCCAAATCTTTGTAAAAGCGGTCTTTGATTTCTTCTTCGTCACCTGCTAAAAGTAGCAATTCTTGGCGCGTTTCTTCGTCAAATACGGGATTTGTGCACCATTCGCTGTATTTTTTCATATAATTTAATTTGGAAAAAAAGTCCGTGTATAATTTTCTCGCTGTTTCAGGACTATCAACGCCTTCCGCGTTTTTAATTGGCGCAAATTCCTCTTCTCTTTTGACTCTTAATGTTAAAACTTTGTCTAACATTTCGAAAGAATCAAAAATGAACATTTCGAATTTATAGGCATTTGGCTTATCTGCGACAATTAATTTACCGTTTTCGTCAATGTAGTTGGCTTTTTTAACCGCTGTATGATAAGGAAGCGCCAAATTCATGACTTTTTCCAAAGCCTTGATGTTGAACAACTGCATGATAACATTAGAATCGCCGTAAACAAGCGAGCCATAATCATCTCTCAAATTCGCCATTTCATCCGAAATTTCCGTGTACTCGATAACGCCAACTTTGCCATTTTTCTTGCAAATCACACCAACTTTTTCCTTTGGGTCAATTTTTTCAACGGATTTCACAGCACTGTAAACCTTGTTGGAAACTGACATGCCGATTAACAATGGGTCAACAAGATTTGCCAAAATGTTATCCACACCGCTGATGAAAATCCATTCAACGCCATTTTCCTTCATTTCAGCAATTACGTTACTGCGTTCCATGGATTGAAGCGTGCCACCATGGCCGTTTGCCGCTTCTTTTACTTTGCCATTTTCATTTAGCAGAATTTTTCCATTTAAATCAAGCATTGGCAATTGGCTTTGTTTAAAGAAATGTACTGCTTCTTTTGGATAACCAAAATAATTGTGCCCTTCGAAAAACTCGACCGTTTGGTCGTTGTTTTCTTCACTTGTCATAATGTACCAAGGAATGATAGTTTCATACTTGAACATCGCTTTTTTGATACCTTCGCACAACAATTCAAAAATGGATTTATGCGAATCTAGACCCAAATCATACGTTCCTTTTGGACCTTTGTGGCCAAGTCTTGTGCCTTGCCCGCCAGCCATGGTGACAACTGCATATTTTCCTTTTTTAATGGCTTCAATTCCTTTTTGTTCATACATATTTCGCTCTGCAACCGTTAATTTAGCTTTTTCGATATATTCAGCTGGCTCAATCACAGCATTTTCAAAGCCTACTGGTTTTTGCGCATTTTTATATAGATTATCCATTAATTCAAAATCAATTTTTTCGATTTGATTTAAAAGTTCCTGTTTTTCGTTTTCCTCCATTTTATCATAAAACATTAGCAAATGTTCTTGATGATATTTCTTTAGTTTTTGCTTTATTTCTGCTAGTCTATCTCCCATATTTTGTCGCTCCTTTCAAAATATTTTTCTTACTTTATCTTATCTTATATTTTCCATTCTATACCATTTTATTTGAGAAGTCAACCACTCTTTTGGTTGCTACTAATAAATAAGAGTGGACAACATATCCACTCTAGCAAATTTTGTTATACTGTAATTTTTTGATAGCCTTTTTGTGTATAATCTGTGAAAATCTTTCGAAATGTTTTTTATAAAAATGCTCAAATAAATTTATATTTTTTCGATTTCTTGCTTCGTAAGTCCAGTCGATTTTACGATGATTTCTATAGCAACATGATTTTTCAATAATTCTCTTGCGATTTCTAACTGTGCCTGTTTGATACCAGCTTTTTTGCCTTTTCTTTGTCCTTTCGCTATGCCAGCTTTCTCCCCTTGCTTTTTCGCCCAATCAATTCCGCTGTTATAATCCATTCTCCATTTCTCTCGCAAATATTCCAGACGCTTGATTTCCTCGTCTCCAGTCAAATAATCCATTTCCAGCCTTGCTCGTTTCAAAACTTTATTTTTACTTTCCGCCATTTTTATCAACTCCTCATCTCTATTATCGATAAATGCTAGCCATTGATTGATTTTCTCATCCATATCTGGTTTTTGCTTTCGAAACTTCGGTAACTCTATAAAATACCATTTCATCTTGTCAATTACTTCATGCTCCCTGTGCTCATTCAGTACAATCACTGTATCTGATACACATTCGTCATACGGCAAAAACTCATAATTCAAGATGTTTACCATAACCACTTTCTTAATTTCATGATATTTTTTACCCTTTCCAGTCATCATACTTAGCTACTTAGCGCCATAAAACATTGTCCTTGTTACAATATTATGTTCGTCTGTAACTTGCATTTCGATATCGACTACAACTCCGTCGTTCAAAATTGCTTGCACATCTAATCTCCCTGTTTTCTCGTCTTGAACAAGTTTGCCTAAATCTACTTCCTGTGCTATGTTTATGTTTTTTATCTTAATTTTAAAAAGTGCCTCTAAAAAATCAATCAAAAATTCCTTGTTCCCTTTGCGCGCAAAAAACGCCTTAAATACTACGTCATTTTTCAAATCCAATTTCATATGCATTTCTCCTTTTATTATAACATTTTTCTTTCTTTTTTTCAACATTTTTCGTTCGACATTTTGTTTTGTGAAATTTCAAGGCAAAACCTGCCTTTATTCGAATCGCGAATCGATTCAAGATGAATTATTTATATCATAATTAATTACATTTGTCAATAATATTCACATAAAACTGAGAAATATTTTGAAAATATCCCTCCCAAACTTTAATTATATCATGTTTTTACACTTATGTAAACTTGACAAATTGTCGTTTTTATGCTCTCTCTTGATTTTACTGGGTTTCATGACGCAAGAGCACAGTGCCCTGTGCCCCTACCACATGTTTTTTGATGAGGAAGGGTACAATGTCCTGTGCCCCTACCGTATATGTTTTTTCTAGCGGGCGATTGATAATCGCCCCTACGGTACATGATTGCGGGGCAATGTGGGCATCGCCCCCTACGATACCGTAACCTTTTGTGTGTAACCTGTGAAAACCTCTTCTGGATATTTTTCACCTGATGTTTCAACTACTTTATCGTGGTTATCCAAAATTTCTTGTAATTTTGAGCCACCTTGCATTATTTCATAACAATTTAATATTTCGCAATTTTCACTTCTGTTGCTAATAATTTTGTTTGCTTCCTTCATAAATTCATCTGTTCCGTTAATTAAAATAAGTTTGTTTTGGATGTCCATCTTGTACAAGTCCGTTACCTTTTTGTTGCTCCAATCAATTTTTAACAAGTTTTCAGATTTTCTCCCTTGTATCCCAGCAATCACTTTTTTCACGCTTTTACTAATATCGGATTCTAATACTGTTACAATTTCAGTGGATTCGTTTATTCTTTCGTTTATATATGGCAAAAGCTTTGTAATCAAATGAATGTCGTCAATGTAAAAACTGCATAACCTTTTCTTATTCATGTTATTACCTCCATATATTTCATAATTAGGATTTTAACATTTAATGTGTTACAAGTCAAATGCTTTTGCATTTCTTTTTTCGACACAATTTTCATTTTTTCGACTTTTTCCAACAATTTTTCTTACAAAAACCACTTAAAATATATCTTTTTTGACTTTTTTAACCTCTTTTCTACAGTTTTCAACATGCGAATTTTGTAACATTTTTGTAACAAAAATGTAATAATTTTGTAATATTTTTTGACAATAAAGTAAAAAAAATGCCAAAAAGGCAAAAAATTTATCAAATGAAGAATTTGTAAACTTTTAGAAAATTCATCAGAAATCGAATTCAACTTTAGAATTATTAAATTGTTCAATAAAAAGTTAAAACCCAAAGGCAGAAGTCTGCCCTTGGGTTAGTTAGAAAGTGGAAAATTATCTGCACATGCAGTATTCTCCACTTTCCTCATCCAGGTAAGCATGCCTTGCATGAGTATTCCTAGATGAGTTTTCCTCGAAGAATTCAACAAATTTCGTTGGCTCCTTCTTTATAGCGTCTAAAAGACGCTCAAGATTTACACACCTCTCTGAGCCTTGCCAGAGAGTGTATACACGGGTAAATCCTAAACATTTCCCGGTGTGTAAATCTATTAGGATGGTTACTCCACCCCAACCATGATAGATGGAGTCGGTCTCTAATTCAAGACCGTTTTCAAATTCTACCCGGAATTTTTCTAAAATTCCGCAGCTTTTCCACGTTTTCCCATCTACTATTCTCATATCAATTCCTCCTTAATAAAGTTTGCAATTTTCCTTCTGAAAAAAGCAAGGAAAATATGTTTTTAGTTTCAAATATATCTTATAATATCATTGTACCATATTTTACATAAAATGTCAAGCCTTTTTGAATTAATGTTTACTTTTTATGTAAATAATTATAACATAAAACATTAAATTTTAAAAATTTCTCTTTTTTTCTTAAAAATGAATAATTTATGCTTTTTGGTAAATACTGATGGTAAATAGAAAATTTTGCTGGTGTTGTAAAAACTTGTTTTTTATAGCATTTGTCTGGAAAGAAGGAAAAAATATGAGAAATCTTTTTTATAAATTAAAAAATGTGATGATTTTAATTATTTTATTACTATTATTTTTCGTTGCCAATGCGCATTCGTATGCAACAAATGTATCAAACGGGCTTTCGAGTGATATTTTTAGGCTTCACATTTTAGCCAACAGCGATTCAGAGGAAGACCAAGCCTTGAAATTAAAGGTACGTGACGCCATAATTGAGCATATGGAATCTTTAACAGAAAACGTGACGGACAAGCAAGCCGTTATTCAGCTATCAAATGAGCATGCAGAAGATTTTAAACAAATTGCTGAAAAAATAATTCAGAAAAATGGCTATGATTATCCTGTTACCATCGAAATTGGAAACTTTTATTTTCCAACGAAATATTATGGAAACATTTCACTTCCAGCAGGAAATTATGATGCTTTGAAAATTGAAATCGGAGATGCCAAAGGTCAAAACTGGTGGTGTTCGCTATTTCCACCGCTTTGTTTTGTCAGCGTATCGGCTGGTGTTGTTGATGAAGAAGGCGAGGAATATTTGAAGGAAAATCTATCAGAAGAAGAATTTGCTATTGTTTCAGAAGATTCGCCAGAGATTGAATTTAAGTTTAAAATTATTGAATTAATGAATGAAAAGAAGTAAAACGAACTACCGAGAATTCCTCGGTAGTTTATTTTGTAAAAGTGTTATAATATATAAAAAAGGAGTTAAGCTGATTTACCTGCTCGTGCTTTAAAACTTGTACAGGAATGGCTACAAATCCACAAAAACGATGTTTTAGCGATTTGGAATACACAAGAATTTAAAAAAATCCCACCATTATCTTAGGAGGTGATTTTATGTTTCACAAAATAAAAACTGTCAAAGCTCTACCAAATTATATACTTGAGGTAATTTTTGAAAACGATGAAATAAAATATTACGATGTCAAACAATTATTTGAAAAATGGGTTATATTCGAAAATTTAAAAAATGTGAAAGGGCTATTTGAGCAAGTAAAAGTTGATGCTGGCGGATATGGAATTTCTTGGAATGAGGAATTGGACTTATCTTGCAATGAGCTTTATAGCAATGGAAAAAAGTAAAAAATGAACTACTGAGGAAGCCTTGGTAGTTTTTTTGATTTTGCAAAAAAAATTCCATTTTTGTATTGTAAAACTTCAACTTTTGTGATATAGTTTGTTAGAGTGTATTTTTATGCTTAAAATAAATGACTAAATATGGGGGGAACAATTTTGGAAAAACTTGTTATTACAGGAAATACGCCTCTAAAAGGCGAAGTGACTATTAGTGGTGCTAAAAACGCCGCTGTTGCTATTATTCCTGCTACCTTATTAATCAACGGAGTTTGTACAATTGAAAATTTACCAAATATTAGTGATGTAAAATTATATTGTGACGTATTAGAAAGTTTAGGTTCCAAAATCACTTGGAATACTGAACACGAAGTAACCATAGATAATACAAATATAACTTCTTTTAAAGCACCAACCGAGTTAACGAGCAAATTTCGCGCTTCTTATTATTTAATTGGCAGTCTACTTGGTAGGTGCAAAAAAGCGCAAGTCGGTCTTCCGGGCGGTTGCAATATTGGCGCAAGACCAATCGACCAGCACATCAAAGGCTTTGAAGCGCTTGGCGCAGATGTGGAAGTTTCCAAAGGAAATATCCTTGCAAAGGCACGAAAATTAACAGCAAACTCGATTTACATGGACGTTGTATCCGTTGGTGCAACGATTAATGTCATGTTAGCCAGCGTTTTAGCGGACGGAACAACAGTTATTGATAATGCTGCCAAAGAGCCACACATCGTTGATGTTGCCAATTTTTTGAATACGATGGGTGCGGACATTCGTGGCGCTGGAACAGATATCATTAAAATCAATGGAGTCAAGGAATTGAAAGGAAATGCAACCTATGCTGTTGTGCCAGACCAAATTGAAGCAGGCACGTTTATGCTTGCTGCGGTTGCGTCAAAAGGCGATATTACGATTAAAAATTGCATTACCAAACATTTGGAATCCATTACCGCGAAAATCGTAGAAATTGGTGGAAATGTTGATGCAAATGGCGACCATTTGCGTGTTTGGTGCAATACAAGACCAACGAAAGCAACCATAAAAACGTTGCCCTATCCTGGCTTTCCAACAGATTTGCAACCACAAATGGGCGTTGTTTTGTCGCTTTCCAAAGGGACAAGTATCATCAATGAAAGCATTTGGGAATCGCGTTTTCAATATACGGCAGAATTGAACAAAATGGGTGCAAAAATCACGGCGCAAGGCAAAAGTGCAGTATTTGAAGGTGTTGAAAAATTAACGGGAGCGCCAGTTTATGCTTGTGATTTGCGCGCAGGTGCAGCGCTTATTATCGCTGGAATTGTGGCAAAAGGAAAAACGGAAATTTACAATCTAAACTACATCGACCGCGGTTACGAAAATATCGAAGAAAAATTCAGAAAACTTGGCGCAAAAATCGAGCGAAAAAACGATGAAGTTTAAAAAGTACTAAAAATTTTGTAAAATATCAAACATTGACTTTTATAAAATTGTGATAATATTAAGATAAAGTTAGGATAAAATTATGATAAAATTTTGTAGTTTATATAGTGGCAGTTCTGGCAACTGCCTATTTATTCATTCAAAACACACTAGACTTTTAATTGACGCAGGCGTTAGTTGCAAAAAAATTGGGGAAGCACTTGATTCAATTGGCGAATCCATTTCGGATATTGACGCCATTTTAGTGACGCACGAGCATTCCGACCACATTCAAGGAATTGGCACAACTTCGCAAAAATTCGATATTCCTGTTTATGCCAATGAAAAAACCTGGAATGCCATGGAAAAGCAACGCGCGAAAATCGACTCAAATAATATTCATATTTTCGAAAATGACCAAGATTTTCAGCTAAACGATTTGACAATTCACCCATTTAGCACGCCACACGATGCGGCAAATCCTTGCGGTTTTAACATTCATAATGGGAACAAACGATTAAGCATTGCTACCGATTTGGGGCACATGAATAATCAATTGATTTCGGAATTATACACCAGTTCTTTCGTATTTTTGGAGGCAAATTACGACCTTGAAATTTTGAAAGCATCAAGATATCCATATCCGCTAAAGCAACGTATCAGCGGACCTCATGGCCATTTGTCGAACGATACGGCGGGAAAAACCATTCACAATTTACTATTAAAAAAAGATTTAAAAGAGGTTATGCTTGGACATTTGAGCAAAGAAAATAATTTTCCAGAACTTGCTTACCAAACCGTTGCTAATCAATTAATTGAAAATCATGCAGATTTAGAAAACATCGGGCTTTCAGTAGCAAATCGATATGAACCAAGTAAAATTGTTAATTTGTGATGATTTGATAAATTCGAAAAGCATTTATTTTGATGTAAAGCAATTTTATTAAATATAATTGCAACAGAATATTAATGGTAAGCATAAAATCACATCCTTTCTCTTTCCAAAAGCTAAATATAGAGTCAATTCTATGATAGAATCACCTAATTTTCTATCATAGAATTAACTAGCATTTTTGGATTAATTCTATTTTACACTATTTTTGTCGTTTGTCAAGCGTTTTTATTCGACATTTTTCGACAAAATTTTACAATCTTTTGAAAATGACCTCTCCAAAATGCGTTATTTCAAAATTCGAAGTTCCTTGTGCAATGATGTTTTGAGCCGGCAAATGCACTGCTATTGTGCCTTTATAGGTGACATTTTTATTTGTTTCAATCAACATATCAAAACTGATATCAAACTGAATTTCTTCCTCTGTCACGCCGATATTTTGCAACAAACTTCCGTCATACGTGATTTCTGTCGTTTCATTTGAAATGTATGTTCCCAAGTCGTTTAGCGCCATTCGACAAGCGAAAACTCCGCCTTCGTTTCCGATTTCTAAGGTTTTCAAATCGTCAATTGCGGCGCCTGTGTAAGTCAAACTTTCGTTCAAATAATTTTGCTCGCTAAATGTGTACAAATTGTTCAAATCGCCAGTTGGTCTGTAAATCGCCAAATTGCCTTTTGCCGGCGTTTTCGTGACTTGAAAATTCTCTATCGTAATGCGCTTAATGGTTTCTTCGGTGCTATTATTTTTTTCCATATAAAAATACAAATCATTCGCCTGTTTCACATTGATATTCCAAATGTTGGTTCCATCGTCAATTGGTGTGCCTTCCACAGTGCTTATGACAAAAATCTTCGACAGCTGATACGGCAACGTTTTTTCGCCTTCTACCTCGTATTTCACGATAACGGAAACAACTCCCATCAGCACAATCATGATGCAAAATGCAAACAGACATCTTTTGAAAAGTCGCGTTTTTTTCATGCTTTTCCTCCTTTTTTCTTGGCACGCAATTGCCTGAAAAAATCCTTCAAAATCTTTTCACACTCGTCCTTTAAAATATATTTTTGTATTTCAATTTTATGATTAAATTTATACTCCAACAAATTCAAAACCGAGCCACAAGCGCCTGTTTTTTCGTCTTGTGTGCCAATGTAAAGCGTGCGCAAACGCGCATTTATCAAGGCTCCCGCGCACATAGAGCATGGCTCTAAAGTAACGTACATGTCGCAATCTGTTAAACGCCATGCGCCTAGTTTTTTGCAGGCTTTTTGGATGGCTAAAATTTCGGCATGGCTTGTTGCATCATGCTTTGTTTCTTTTACATTATGCGCTCGCGCAATGATTTTGTTGTCTTTCACAATCACAGCACCAACCGGAACCTCGTCTTTTTCAAAGGCTTTCTGGGCTTCCTTCAGCGCCTCTTTCATAAATTTTTCTTCCATAATAGTTATTTATATCACATTTTGCAAATTTTGACAAGCCCTAACAAAAAAAGCAATCTAAAAACCGCCACGAACAGAAAATTTCCTGTGTTCGTGGCGGTTTTTCCGGAGCTCTAGTCGATGGTTTTGAGGTATTCCCTCGCCACCATCTTCATGCAATCACACACACCCCCCGACCAGTCGTCGGTCTCACAATAGAGCGTGTTGATTGCTTCCAAACTCTTGCCATTATAATATTTGCCGTTTTCAGACAAATAATTAACAGCAAGATTTCGAGCCAGCACTTCTATTCCTTCCTCCACTGAGGAATAAGAATAGTAGTCCGACCCACTTCTCCTTTGAGAGGAGAAGTTGTTGGGGGCAATTGGGTCTGTCCCCCAAGCAGATTCCCAGGCTATGATACCAACTACCAAAAATTCGTTGATACCATACTTCTCGGAAATTTCCCATATAACTGATGCATTATCTTTAAATACATTTGCATCATCATACGGCAACTTTTCCAAGATTTCCTGGAAAGTTTTTTTTGATATGTCCAGATTTCTGGACATATCTGATTCTGGAGTTAAATTCCAATAAAAATTCCTTATGGAATTCAACTCCTTTCTCTTTTGTGCTTCCCGGCGTGCCCTCCGGCGGGCTCTAGCGCGTGCCCTGGCGCGCCTTTTAGCCTCAGCTATCCGCTTAGCCTCAGCCCTCTGGCGAGCAATTTCTTTCTGCCATTCCTGTGCTTTCGCCTGGACACGCGCCTGCCAGGCTTTCTCTTCTGCTTTTTTAGCCTCCATCTCGGCTTGCGCTTCGATTTCGGCATTCTCTTTCACTGACATTTCTATGAAAGCAGCATCTAAAAACTCAATGCTTCCTCCTGTAGAAATGTCAACAGTTTCTAAGCCTAGAATTTCATCAAATTTCTGAAATTCCGGCTCTTTCGGAGCAAATGTCTCTATTATTATTTGAGACGCCCGCTCCTGTTCAGCAACTGCTGTTGCCGGCTGAGCCACATCAGCCATGCATGCTGCCACTAATGCAGCAGTTCCGACAACAGTTGCCATTCTTCTTTGGTTCATAAAAAATCCTCCTTCTGCCTCCCCTAAGTGCGGGAGGACTTTCTCTTTTTTTGCAAAATTTATGTCTACATCTTAATTATATCATATTTTTCCATCTTTTGCAAGTATTATGTTAATTTTTGTCTGCTCTTTATGATTAATTTATGATAATGTCTTAAGTAGTAACTTTAGAAAATGTCCCAAA